>CANRQE010000034.1 GCA_947632705.1 uncultured Coprococcus sp.
AATTGATTATGGTAAATTTAGCAAAAAAAGCTTGACTGTATCTTCCTATTTCATTATAATAGGCAAGGAATTTTATATAAAAAGGAGGTGTATGGAAATGAAGATGACTTTTCAGCCAAAGAAGAGACAGAGATCCAAGGTTCACGGTTTCAGAAAAAGAATGAGTACTGCAAACGGAAGAAAAGTATTGGCCGCAAGAAGAGCTAAGGGAAGAAAGAAGTTATCAGCATAGGTCACTTGGGATGTGACCTTTTTTTAACTTTATGAATGGGGTTTTTCTAATTGACAATTGTTCGGTGGTTATAAGATGAGTAATATTATTACATTAAAAAACAGCAGGGAGTTTGGCAGTGTTTATAGCACAAAGAATTCGGCAGCCAATAAATATTTAATCATGTATCTGAGAGCCAACAGCTTGGAATACAATCGAATTGGAATCTCTGTTAGTAAAAAAGTTGGGAATAGTGTGGTAAGACACAGAGTAACCAGATTAATTAGAGAAGCTTATCGATTAAACAATAACTGTCTGAAGGATGGTTACGACATTGTATTTGTAGCCAGAGCATCCGCAAAAGGAAAAAATTATCATGAAATTGAAAATGCGATGATGCATCTTTTTCAATTGCGGCATCTGATAAAGAATTCATAATAATGGTGAAAATATGAAAAGAATGTTAATCAGTTTAATCAGATTTTATCGAAGGTACATGTCCGGAATGAAAGGACATCCTACCTGTAAGTATTTTCCTACATGTTCACAGTATGCCATAGAAGCACTTGAAAAATACGGAGTTATAAAAGGAGGGCTTCTGGCTGTCTGGAGGATACTTAGATGTAACCCCTTTTCAAAAGGAGGATACGATCCGGTTCCATAAAAGGAGGACAATATGTTTCTAACAGTAGAAGACGGTTTGATTCTCGGACCGATTTGCTGGTTATTTGGTAATATCTTTGAACTTATTTTTAAGTTTGTTGAATTTATCAGCGAGAATCTTTTTCAAGTTGGATATGTAAATCTTAGTGTATGCGTTATCTTATTTACATTATTTATAAGAGGATGCCTGTTTCCAATTAACTTCAAGCAGCAGAAATCCTCAAAGATCATGAATTATATCCAGCCTGAAATCAACAAGGCAACTAAGAAATATAATAACAAGACGGATCAGGAATCTTTAATGAAGAAAAATCAGGAGGTACAGAAGATTCAGCAGAAATACGGAGTCAGTATGACTGCCGGATGCCTGCCTGCAATCATTCAGCTTCCTGTCTTCTATGGTCTGTATCGTGTTATTCAGAATATTCCGGCATATGTCGGAGATATGAAAGAAAAATATGTATATATTGTAGAAAGTATCAAGGGCGCTTCGATTGATACAACAAAATTAGAAGCTCTTGGTCTTGACCAGAATGCACAATATGTGGATGTAATCAATGCAATTGCAACGGACTCCGATGGAAAAGTTTCTACAGCCGTTGCAGCTGCCCGTACAATGATGGAAAGCTCAAAGGATGGAAATGCACCGACAGACAGGGTGATTGATGTACTTGATAAGATATCATCCACCGACTGGAATCAGGTGCTTGACGTATTTCGTTTTAAGAGTGAAGCCATTGCGGCAACCGTGTCACAGCATGTAAATGATTTCCAGCAGATGAATCAGTTCTTATTTGGCATCAATATATCAGATGCGCCGGGATTTCGTTTAACGATTGCTTTGATTGTACCAATTTTTTCAGCATTATCCCAGCTGCTGTCCTCTCTGATTTCCATGAAATCGTCAAGCAGCAGCAATCAGGATCCTGCACAGGCACAGGCGCAGTCAATGATGAAAATGATGACATATGGTATGCCGATCATGTCGTTTGTGATTTGTGTAAGCTTACCTGTAGCTATGGGTATATACTGGACAATCGGCGCTTTGATTTCAATTATTACGCAGCTTATCATCAATGCATATTACAAGAAATGTGATATGGAAAAGGTTTTGGAAAAGAGTAAAGAAAAAGCTGCAAAAAAGGAAGCAAAGAGAAAGGCGAAGCATCCAAATAAAAAATCTTTCTATGAAAAAATGATGGATGCCCAGAACGGAAATGTCAGTACAGAGGAAAATCAGTCAGCAAATATCAATAAGATGGCAGGTTCAAGACTGAAGAGTTATACGAATCCTACAGTAGATGAAGTGAAACACACAGTAAATACAACGCATTACAAAGCAGGAAGTATAGGTTCAAAGGCAAATATTATGCTTCAGTATCAGAATAAGAGTAATGATAAGGGAGGAAAAAATTAAATGGAGTTTGAAGAATTTAAAGGTAAGACTTTAGATGAAGCACTGATGCAGGCAAGTGTTCAGCTTGGATGCGCAAGTACGGATCTGGAATATGATATTATAAGTGAAGGAAGCGCAGGCTTCCTTGGAATTATCGGTTCTAAACCGGTAATTATAAATGCGAGAAGAAAAAAGACCTTTATAGATGATGTCAGGGAATATCTGGACAATCTGTTTAAGGCTATGGATATTCAGGCAGAAATTAAATTGGATTATGATGAAACGGAAAATGTGCTTAATATCGATCTGGAAGGACCGGAAATGGGTATTTTGATCGGTAAGAGAGGACAGACTCTGGATGCACTGCAGTATCTGATCAGTCTTGCAGTCAATAAAAAGAGTGATTCCTATATCCGGATTAAACTGGATACGGAAAATTACAGGGCGAGAAGAAAAGAAACATTGGAAAATCTGGCAAAGAATATTGCTTTTAAGGTAAAAAGAACCAAACGCCCATTTGCCCTTGAACCGATGAATCCATATGAAAGAAGAATTATACACTCCACCCTTCAGAATGACAAATATGTCGCAACCAGAAGCGAGGGAGATGAGCCTTACAGAAAGGTAATCGTATATCTGAAGAAATACGATAAGAATAATAAATAAAACAGAAATTCCTATATAAAAAATACCTTATATATTATTTGGCCGTTTCCGCTAAAGAAAATATATAAGGTATTTTTTTGATATAATGTATGGTATAATGTATGCCATAATGTAAACGCCGAATGAGAGGAAACACAATAAAAAATGTATAATGAAGACACCATATGCGCGATTGCAACAGGCATGGGAAATGCCGGAGTCGGAATTATAAGAATCAGCGGAAGCAAAGCCATTGATATTCTGGAACGGATTTTCCGGCCGGCAAATAAGAAAAAGAAAATAAGAGAAATGGAAACCTATACGGCGGCCTTTGGAAGAATATATGATCAGTCCTGTCTGATTGATGAAGCAATTGTATTGGTGATGAAGGCACCGCATACTTATACCTGTGAGGACGTTTGTGAAATCCAGTGTCATGGAGGAATGCTCGTGATGAAAAAGATTATGGAGCTTGTTGTGAAGCATGGCGCCAGGACTGCAGAACCGGGGGAGTTTACAAAACGGGCTTTTTTAAATGGAAGGATGGATCTGTCTCAGGCAGAATCAGTCATGGATCTGATACAGGCAAAGAATGAATTTGCAGTCAGGTCTTCCCTGATGCAGTTAAAGGGAGATTTAAAAAACAGGATTGTGGAGATGCGTGAAACGATTCTGTATCAGACGGCATATATTGAATCGGCGCTGGACGATCCGGAACATTACGATTTAGAAGGTTTTTCACAGAAATTAGAAGAAATTGTGGATAATTTAGTAGATAATGTGGATAGACTTTTAATAACTTTCGACAATGGAAAGGTGCTGAAGGAGGGAATCAGGACAGTCATTGTCGGTAAGCCAAATGCAGGTAAATCCTCACTTTTGAATCTGTTTGTCGGAGAGGAAAGAGCAATTGTGACAGATATTGCCGGTACAACAAGGGACATTTTGGAGGAAGTTGTCAACATTCAGGGGATTATCCTTAATATTGTAGATACAGCGGGAATCAGAGCGACAGATGACGTTGTGGAAAAGATTGGTGTTGATAAAGCATTGGATTCTGTTGATAAAGCAGATTTAATACTATTTGTTGTAGATGGATCTGTCGAACTGGATGAGAATGACCGTCAGATATTATCACGAATTAAGGGAAAAAATGTCATTACGGTCATTAATAAATCAGACCTTGATATTATTGCGGATAAAATGTTGATAAAAGGTGAATTATCCGGGGATATTGTCGAAATCTCTGCTATAACAGGAGAGGGCATGGATGATTTATATCAGCTGTTAAACGATAAATTCTTTGCAGGAAGACTGTCTTATAATGATGAGCTTTATATTACAAATACGAGGCACAAGGAAGCGCTGCTTCAGGCAAAGAACAGTCTGTGCAAAGTAAAAGAAAGCATTCAGGCAGGTATGGAAGAGGACTTCTTTTCCATTGATCTGATGGATGCATATGCATATTTGGGAACGATTATCGGTGAAGCGACAGAGGATGATCTGGCGGATAAAATATTTGCAGAATTTTGTATGGGAAAATAGGAGGAAAAGAAAGTGCCGGTTATAGAAGAAAATTACGATATTGCAGTAGTAGGAGCAGGACATGCCGGCTGCGAAGCGGCTCTTGCGGCAGCAAGGCTTGGTATGAAAACAATCCTGTTTACCGTCAGTATGGATAATATTGCGATGATGCCGTGTAATCCGAATATAGGAGGCAGTTCAAAAGGACATCTGGTGCGGGAGCTTGATGCGCTGGGCGGAGAAATGGGAAAAAACATTGATAAGACGTTTATTCAGTCCAAGATGTTAAATGCTTCGAAAGGACCGGCCGTCCATTCTCTGAGGGCGCAGGCGGACAAGGGTAATTATTCGCGAACCATGAAATATACGCTTGAAAATACAGAAAATCTGACACTCCGGCAGGCAGAGGTTTCGGAGCTTATTATAGAAAATGAAAAGGTCCGTGGTGTAAAAACTTTTTCAGGGGCAGTCTACTCTGCAAAGGCAGTTATTTTGTGTACAGGTACCTACCTGAAAGCGAGATGCATCTATGGGGAAGTAGTCAACCATACAGGGCCGAACGGGCTTATGGCAGCAAATCATCTGTCAGATTCCATGGCGGCGGCGGGAATTACAATCCGTCGCTTTAAAACGGGAACACCTGCCAGAATAGATAAAAGAACCATAGATTTTTCTGTTATGGAGGAGCAGAAAGGGGATGACAGGATCGTTCCGTTTTCCTTTACAAATACAGAGGACGATATAAAACGGGAACAGGTTTCCTGCTGGCTATGTTATACGAATGAAGAGACACATGATATTATCAGAAAAAATATAGACAGATCCCCGCTGTTTTCGGGTGTGATTGAGGGAACGGGTCCCAGATATTGTCCGTCTATAGAAGATAAAGTAATGAAATTTCCGGATAAAGACAGACATCAGATTTTTATTGAGCCGGAGGGAGAATTTACAAATGAGATGTATATGGCGGGTATGTCCAGTTCTCTTCCGGAGGATGTTCAGTATCAGATGATACATAGTATGAAGGGTCTGGAACATGCAAAGATCATTAGAAATGCATATGCGATAGAATATGACTGTATTAACGCAATAGAATTGAAACCGTCTCTGGAATTTTGCCGGATTGAGAATCTGTTCGGCGCCGGACAGATTAACGGAAGTTCCGGATATGAAGAGGCGGCGGCGCAGGGATTGATGGCCGGAATCAATGCAGTCAGAAAGATTTCCGGGAAGAGTCCCGTCATATTGGACAGAAGTCAGGCTTATATCGGCGTGCTGATTGATGATCTGGTTACGAAGGAGACGAAGGAGCCGTATCGTATGATGACCTCCAGGGCAGAATACAGACTTTTATTAAGACAGGATAATGCAGATTTGAGACTGACGGATATCGGTCATGAAATAGGTCTGATTGATGATGAAAGATATGAAGATTTTTGCAGCAAGCGCAATCTGATCAATATGGAGATAAAACGGCTGAATGATACATTTGTAGGAGCAAGCAGGGTCATTCAGGAATTTTTGATAGAACAAAACAGTACCCCGTTAAAAACGGCAGTATCATTGGCGGAGCTGATTCGCAGACCGGAGCTGTCCTATGAGGCAATTGCTCCTGTCGATGAGGGCCGTCTGCCGCTTCCTTCGGATGTTGTGGAACAGGTCAATATATCCATAAAATATGAGGGATATATTGAGAGACAGAAGCAACAGGTGGAGCAGTTTAAGAAGCTTGAAAAAAGGAAAATACCGGCAGACCTTGATTATGAAAAGGTATCAAACCTCAGAATGGAAGCGAGACAGAAGCTGACACTGATCAGGCCGGAAAGTATCGGACAGGCATCCAGAATCTCCGGGGTGTCTCCGGCTGATATTGCTGTATTGCTGGTATATCTGAAAGGACAAAAGGATGCATGAATTAAAGGATAAGGCGGCCCGGATTGGTGTTACGCTGGATGAAAAGCAGCTGGAACAGTTTAAGAAATATTATGATCTGCTGACAGAATGGAACCGGGTTATGAATCTGACGGCCATTACAGAAAAAACAGAGGTAATGCATAAGCATTTTATCGACAGTCTTCTGCTGGCAAAGTATATGGATTTTCATAAGAATCTGCAGGTAATTGATATTGGAACCGGCGCAGGCTTTCCGGGAATTCCGCTTAAGATTGCATTTCCGGAATTAAGGCTTACATTACTGGATTCTCTTAATAAAAGATTGAAATTTCTGAAGGAAGTCATACATGTGCTTTCACTGGAACAGGTGGAAACCATACACAGCCGCGCAGAGGACGGAGGAAGGCAGGAATGTTTCCGGGAGCGGTATGATGTTGCTGTTTCCAGAGCGGTTGCCGGTCTGGCCGGTCTGTCGGAATATTGTATGCCGTTTGTAAAGCCGGGCGGATATTTTGTTGCATATAAGGCAGGAACGATAGAGGAAGAATTAAAACAGGGAAAGAAAGCAGTCCGTATTCTGGGAGGAAGAATTGAAAATATTTTTACCACGGTTCTTCCGGGAACGGATATGGAACGAAAATTTGTATTTGTAAAAAAAGAAAAAAGTACACCGCCGGAATATCCGAGGAAAGCAGGAACCGCAATAAAAAAACCTTTGGGAATCTGAACATCAAAAAAGCTGCCGATGGCAGCTTTTTTATATTATATAAATTCTACGGATAAAAGAAAAAATGAATTTTTATGTAAAAGAATCTTCTGTACCTGCTGATTTCAGATGTCGTTTTTCTTTACGCTTTTCACGAATATCTTCCTGCTTCTGGCGAATGGCTTCGATCCCTTCTCTGGTAATTGGTTTGATTGTTTTGATTACATAATATCTTCCGTCATTTAGCGGTTTGAATTTGATCTTGCCGCAAAAATTTCCATGACGCCAGCATTTTCCGACACAGATATAAGTGGAGGGACTATTACAGAACCACTTGATTTTTTTAGTGGTCTTTTTATTACATTTGTAGCACCGGATGGCGTTAACGTTTTTGTCGTCTAAAGCATCCTGTTTTGATGGGAAGTCCCTGCTGATATATTCATACTGATTGTTATGTATTGCAACAATCTCTTCTTCCTTCGATTTCGGATGCATATACAAATCGAAGCTGTATTGTTCCTTCAGATTCTTTGGTTTCATTTCCTTCAGTACCAGAGCGGTATAGCGGGCATCGTTCAAAGCGGTATGAAAAGGCTCGTCCTCCGGAATATGAAAATCCGCGACTGCTTTTTCCAGCTTGCTGACGGTGCTTGCCGTAGCATCCATACTTTCGGCATATATCATCTGAAGGTTTAAAAATTTGAGAGGACGGGGAAGTCTCGGCATATAGTAGAAATCCATATTTGTCTGTAATTCGGTCAGATCCATAGGTCCCCAGGTACAAAACATATAGTCTTCACCGCACCATTCCAGGAACTCGGTACATACCTCTTTGAAACTTCTTCCTGTGTTCAAATCAGCTTCCGTATAATTTAAAATGGATTTAATTTTTGTATGTAGTTTCTTGTATATTCTGGGTTTTATCAAGCTTGAATATTCATCGATAATGTGATAGTTCTTATCAACCTTTACGGCACCGATTTCGATGATTTCAAAAGGCATACGGGGGTGTTCTCCCATGCGCCCTGAATAGCTTTGATTCCACTCAAGATCCATAACGATATAATTCATATTTGAATTCCTTTATGCATTATTTCGTTTTATCTTGTGAGATAAGGTAGTTCTATCTCCTTGAAATGCACCTGGCGGGATTCGAACCCACGGCCTTCCGCTTAGGAGGCGGACGCTCTATCCTGCTGAGCTACAAATGCAGACAATAATTAGTTTACCACTATTGATTCGTATAGTCAAATTTTTTAAAGCAGGATTCTTCCCTGCAGCCAGATTTCTCCTTTAAAGCGTCTGCCGGGGGCAGGTTCTCCGATCAATTGTTTTTTGTTGATTGCAATGTTCATGGCAAGGTCATTGGCATCTACGGTTAAGATGTAGATTTCCTCGCCTGTAAAGGTGTTTGTTTTTAACTCGCTGTTTAAAATATTTCCAATAATGGAATAATGTTCGGTCTCAATTCCATATGGCATAAAGCTGGTTTCAACAATGGACAGAATGTCTTCCCGTTTGGTACGTTTTCCAATTAACGAGTAGGTATCCATATCATCCAAGGTCAGATTTTCCAATGCTGCACGGTCTCCCTGTCTTGCTGCTTCAATCAGCTTGCTCCGGTTGCTGTTGACGGAGGTGTCCCTTGTCTGGGCGGCCGTTTTATTTACCTCCAGAATAATCTTGCCATGCGTAGACAGAGCGGCAAGATATGCCTTGCTGATAAACTGGTTGGAATTGTTCATCCATCTGGAACGTTCATAATCGGCAATATTCTGGACAAAGAAAATCAGAGTCAGACTCAGATTATAGTCTTCACTGACGCCGGCATAGGATTCCTTATCTCCATGCTTTTCTATAAAAATCCGGTCCTGGGTAGTAATCAGATCGGAGGAAACATATGGAAAATAGTGTTCAATAGAAATACTTCCGTCGATTGCCATTTCTCCGATCAGGGAAATACCAAAACCACCGCCGAAATCTTTATCCAGCTGAATCACTCTGGTGTCAGCACTGATAGTCGATATGGTTTTTCTTGTTGGTGATTTCAGGATTTCCTTATATACGGGTTCCAGCAATCTTCTGTTTTTTATGTTTGAGAAACCAATAGAGCTTAAAAAACTATGCATGTTGACACCTCCCTAGTTGTATTCATATTTCCTGTTTTAAAATGTGTTCGTATGTTTTTTAAAAAATCTGTCGTTTGTATAAAAAGGTTTATTTTGTTTTTTCAAGAAATTCTTTGCCGCCCATATATGGACGCAGTTTTTCCGGTATTCTGACTGAGCCGTCCGCCTGCAGATTGTTTTCAAGAAAGGCAATCAGCATTCTCGGAGGGGCAACAACGGTGTTGTTTAAAGTATGGGCAAGATATTTGCTGCCGTCCTCAGCCTTTACGCGGATCTGTAATCTTCTTGCCTGTGCATCACCCAGATTTGAGCAGCTTCCTACCTCAAAATATTTTTTCTGGCGTGGAGACCAGGCTTCAACATCCACAGATTTTACTTTCAGATCTGCGAGGTCGCCGGAGCAGCATTCCAGAGTTCTGACCGGGATATCAAGGCTTCGGAACAGATCTACAGTATTCTGCCACAATTTGTCGAACCACATAGGACTGTCTTCCGGCTTACATACTACGATCATCTCCTGCTTTTCAAACTGGTGAATACGGTAAACTCCGCGCTCCTCTATCCCATGGGCGCCTTTTTCCTTCCGGAAACATGGGGAGTAGCTTGTCAATGTTTTCGGGAGCTCCTCTTCCGGGATAATGGTATCGATAAACTTACCGATCATGGAATGCTCTGAGGTTCCGATCAGATACAGATCCTCACCCTCAATCTTGTACATCATGGCGTCCATCTCTGCAAAACTCATAACGCCTGTTACAACATTGCTGCGGATCATAAAAGGTGGAATGCAATAAGTAAATCCGCGGTCGATCATGAAGTCTCTGGCGTAGGAAATAATCGCAGAATGAAGTCTGGCAATATCCCCCATCAGATAATAGAATCCGTTTCCTGCCACTTTTCTTGCAGAGTCCAGATCCAGACCGTTTAATGCCTCCATTATTTCAGAATGATATGGAATCTCAAAGTCCGGAACAACCGGTTCTCCGAATTTCTGTACTTCCACATTTTCCGAATCATCCCTCCCGATCGGGACGGAAGGATCAATGATATTCGGAATGGACAGCATAATGTTTCTGATTTTTTCCTGAAGTTCTGTTTCCTGAGTTTCCAGCTCCTTCAGACGTTCTGCCTGTTTCGTTACCTCTTTTTTTGCAGCTTCTGCTTCTTCTTTTTTCCCCTGTGCCATCAAGGCTCCGATTTGTTTGGAGAGCTTGTTTCTGTTTGCACGGAGATCATCTGCTTCCTTTTTTGCTGTCCGGGCTTTCTCGTCCAGAACCATCACTTCGTCTACAAGCGGAAGCTTGCTGTCCTGAAATTTATTTTTAATATTCTGTTTTACAACATCCGGATGTTCTCTTAAAAATTTTATATCGATCATTTTTGTGCCTCCTAACTATTTTAACCGAATCTATCATAAACTTATTCAAGAATTTCTGCAATCTCTTCTTCAACGGTTTTGGCTCTTTCAATTGCTTCCTTTTCTTCCTCTGATAATGCAACATAGGCCTCCCCGCGGATAATTTCCTTTGCATAGGCAAAGCAGCCCTCTCTGGAGTGCATACAGTTTAAAACGACGCCATTGTTTTCACTGTTTAAAAGCGCCAGCGCGAAACTCAGGTTTCCCCCCATACCTTCAAAGGCGTCATATTTCATCAGGCCGATTTTGTTAATGCAGATTGCCAGATGCTCCTGCATCTCCTTATGCTCTTTTGTCAGTCGTTTGGAGTTGTTTTTTACAGCATCTATATCGGCAAACCGGTTCAGGATGATTTCTTCGAGGTCGGCGGCGGTTGTACCGCTTAAAAGCCGCCGGATATCCCTGTTTCGCTGCCGAACATTTGCCATAAGATAAAAAACAAGTATAAATAAGATTACAACCAGAACCAGCAGGCCGATTAGAATATAGCCGGCGTCAATAGGTAGCTTATCTAAGAATGTGCTGTTCATTGCTTTCGTTCCTTTCTAATCTCTGTTGATTGAATACAGCATTTCTGTTATTCTTTCCAGTTCATCCTGAGAAAAATAACTGATTTCAATTTTTCCTTTGTCATTATTCCGGGCTTTAATGGTTATCTTAGCGCCCAGTAAATCCTTTAAGCGGTTTTCGATATCTGTGTAAAAGACGGCCAATGATTTTGTAGCCACATTATTATCGTCCGGTTTAGGAGCAGAAAGCAGTTTTTTTACATATAATTCCGTGTCCCGGACACTTAATTTTCTGTCAAAAACAGTGGTAGCCGCTTCATATTGAAGCTCAGGATCTTCAATCGGGATTAATGCTCTTGCATGACCGGTGGTCAGCATATCTTCCATCACCATTTGTCTGACTTTTTCACAGAGCTTTAACAGTCGCAGAGAGTTCGTAATCGTTGATCTGCTCTTTGAAACCCGCTCTGCCACTTCTTCCTGTTTCAGTCCATACTCATTGATCAGGGCCTCATATGCCAGAGCTTCTTCGATTGGATTCAGGTCTTCCCGCTGAATATTTTCAATCAGAGAAATCTCCATGACCTCTTTATCCGTATAATCTCTGATTACAACAGGAACCTCTTTTATACCGGCCAGTCTGGCAGCTCTCCAACGCCTTTCACCGGCAATAATTTCATAGTATTTTCCCCGTTTGGTTACGATCAGCGGCTCTAAAACTCCAAATTGTTTTATGGAATCAGCCAGTTCCATCAGGGAGTCTTCGTCAAATTGTTTTCTTGGCTGTGATTTGTTTGGTTCAATCTGAGTAATTTTAAGCTTTTGTTCAACTTCTTTTACAACTTCTTTAAGGACTTCCTTTGTAACGGTTTTTGTTACTGTTTTCGGAGCTTCTTTTGCCCTTCCTCTTGTGGATGCGGCTGAGTCTCCGGTAGGAATCAGATCATTTAATCCCCTTCCTAAACCTTTTTTTGTTGCCATATGTACCTCCATATTTATATCAACGTATCTGTATTATACCTGTTTTCTGCTTGCCTGTTGTTTGCCTGAAACAAAGGTTTTTCTGTTTGAAAATCGTTATTTATAAATTATTTATAATAATCATTTGCAATTACTTCATCTGCAAGCATCATATAATGCTCTGCGCCTGCCGATCTGGGATCATATTCGATAATCGGCATTCCATAGCTTGGTGCTTCAGCAAGCCTGACATTTCTGGGAATAACCGTGTTATATATGTTTTGACGAAGATTTTCTTTCACATTTTCCACAACCTGCGCCGAAAGGTTAGTTCTGGAATCATACATTGTAAATACAACGCCCTCTATTGTTAAAGTTCTGTTCAGCTTTTTTCTGATCAAATCTACAGTATAAATCAATTGGGACAGGCCATCCAAAGCAAAAAATTCACATTGAATTGGGACTAAAACAGTATTTGCAGCGGTTAATGCGTTTACCGTCAGCATACCAAGGGCGGGAGGACAATCTATGATTATATAGTCAAATTTCGTTTTTACTTTTTTAATATGATTTTTCAGAATATGCTGCATATCCTCCATGCCGACGAATTCTACTTCCGCACCGGCCAATTCCCGTGTGGCAGGAAGAAGATTAAGCCCCGGAAATACATTGATCAGCATACATTCACCGATGTTGCATTCATCCCGAAGCATATCATAGATTGTGTAATCCAGATTGTTTTTATCGACGCCTAACCCGCTGGATAGATTTCCTTGTGGGTCCATATCTACGGCAAGCACTTTTTTTCCTTTTGCAGCCATACATGCCGCAAGGTTAATTGCAGTAGTAGTTTTGCCGACGCCGCCTTTCTGATTTGCAACGGCGATAATTCTACCCATTTATGTTTCTCCTTTCTTAAAAGGTTGTCCATGTTTCACACAGAAATGTTTCACGTGAAACATGATGTAATAATATAAAGAATTTTGTCACCAAAAAATATATATATTTTTATATGTCTAGTAAGATGCATTTAAATGTAGTATGAAACAAAATTCCAATTTAACATTATGTTTAATTCAGGCTATATTTCATTTAGGTTCTTGCTCATTACCTAATAAACTAAATATAAATTATGTACTCTACAATAAGAGAAATGTTTCACGTGAAACATTTCTTATTGTAAATATGGTTGTATCTTTATCTGATTTGTTTATTATAACACTAATGTATATGGATTGCTATATAAATTAGACAATATTTTATGGAAATTTTTATTATAAAAAAAAGGCGTATGTTTTATATATAAAAGAAATGGAGCTGCATGAAGTATATATGTGTAAATATGTAGCTGCAAAATATGTGGCTACAAAAATATATTATATGGCTGACCGTCATGCTTTGCGCAAGCATGTCCTTCCATATTCTGAATGGAATTTGTAAAAAATGGAAAATAAAAAGGCTGCCTATTATAAGAGCAATGCTGGAGGACTATAATAGCTTGATGGATGCAGTTTTGTAAGCGTAACCAAGACAGATCCGTTAATTTTACAGTATGAATTTTTTCTGTCCGTCAAATATATGAAGCCGGAATATGTCAATGGCTTTTTGCAATAACTCATGAACATCATGTGTCCGCACAAAATCATATTCTTCCTGTGTGATTGGGACAAGCCAGAGCAGATTGATATCTTCATTCATACATTGATTGTAGGATGGTTGTTCTAATTCAGGAACGAATTTTGGATTAATAAATAATAAGGCAGAAAAGCCGTTTATGTTATGAAAGGGAACTGTGTGTCCATGTGCAAAAAAGGTTATTTCCTTCCAAGGGATTGATGCAAGACCCGAAAGAGCAGAATACATTGATTCGGCAAGCTGTCGGTGGGATTTTGTAACCGCAATGCCTAATTCTATTCGCCTGAAATTTTCTGCATCATCTTCAAAATATTGTTCAACCGTTGGCATGGGAATCAGACTGACGCCGGCAGTAATGCCATATATGATGTCTTGCTTACAACCGGAAATCAGAGCCTTCGGCGGAAATTTCCCGCCGTCTATAGCGTAGTATCTTTCATGTTTTCCAAAGAACTGCTCTAATGCACACATATGCATTTGCTGGATGTCACCCCAGAAATTCGTATTGAAATAATTCCAAAAGGCTTTACTTTTCTGTATGCGTTTGGTAAGGGTTTCCATTGCTCCTGTCATTTCCCATGCAAAGGGACCGATACCTGCGGCATATTTTGAATATCCATGAAAACCGTTATATCCGCTCCACCCGGGGATTACACAGATCGGGTTATCCTCATAGAGAAGTGCGGCACTGTCTCCTTCTTCAAACCAAACGATGGAAAGCTTTTTTTCATCAAGCTCCATTCCTCTTTTGTCATGAGAAATATATGCAGCGGGCATAATTGGGGCAATCCCTTTTTTCATTATCTTTGTATTTACCTTGGAAGGGGCCTTCACTCTGTTACAAATCCAACAGCTTTTTATTTTTGGATGGTCACTTTCAGGATTTATCCATAAATAAAAATAATAACAGGTGTCACTCTTTTCTACGAATGCTTGTATATTACAGACGTATGACCAGCTTTCCGCAATAACAACCGGGTTTTTCATTATTTCCTCCTAATGCTCTTTTTCCCCATATTATCGAAAGTAAACTACTTCCAAACAATAATAGTGAGAAACAATAATTTGTATAATCTATTCCTACAATTAAGTTTTCATATTGCATTGGTAAATAATCATACCATTGAAACATAACTGGAACAAAAAAATGCCATAAACCAACTAACATACTCATAACTGTTGTTACGTAATATAATGCTTTATATTTTTTCATTATAGGTACCTCTGCAATATTTTTCATTTAGTCTGAAGATCGTATCGTTTTCTGCAGATCATATCGCTTTTCATTTACAATTGACCTGAGATCATATTATATGACAAGTTCAATTACAACAGGTTTATTTCCCCGTCAGGTATTCAAAAAATTTTTTGATTTCCAGCCATGCGCTGCGGGATTCGGGGATCAGGGTGGTTCCCATCTGAAAAACGTGGAACATGCCTTCATAGACGGTAAGCTTTACCCGGACGTCGGAGGCTCTTGCCTTTTCTGCGACTGTTTCTGAATCAGAGAGCAGCATTTCATGGCTTCCCACCTGGATCAGCATAGGCGGAAATCCGGAGAAATCTCCAAAGACGGGAGAGATGTAGGGATCTCTTGGATCATGGTTTCCGATATATGGATTATGATAGATCAGACTGTCCCGGTTATTGCCGAACAGTGGATCGATCGTAAAGTTTTCTTCATAAGAAGGACCGCTTGCTGTCAGGTCCGTCCAGGGAGACATTGCAATGATGCCGGCCGGAAGGAGCCGGTCCCTGTCATGCAGGTAATGGCATAATGCCATGGCGAGACCACCGCCGGCAGAGTCTCCGGCCAGTATGATATGCTCCTCTGTATAACCCATATCAAGCAGCCAGTGATAGGCATACAAAGCATCCTGCAAAGCGGCAGGAAAGGGATGCTTCGGTGCAACCCTGTAATCAATAGTAAGTACGGAAGCGCCGGCGCTTACTTCGGAGTATAATCCAGCAAAGGTACGGTATGGATTTTTCAGTGCACCCACATAACCGCCGCCATGGAGCTGTAATATCACATATGGATTTTCTGAGCCCTTTAGCTGAAGAAATTCCATCTTAAAATTTCCGGTGTCATAATCCGTCACTTCAAATTGCTCAGGATAATTGTATGGTTTTTCAATCTGGCTTTTGGAGCGTTCCTGTTCCACCAGATGGGTGCGAAGAAAGTTATTGTGGTTAAAGTCTGTTACCAGCTCCCGGAGAATTTTTCCCCGGATGCTGATGGTTTCTGATTCTGCTGCATTGTCTTTTTTATCAAATAGAGCCATAGCGTTTCCTTCTATATATTATAAAAATTATTTTTTACAAAAAGGGTTATATGCGGAACCTTCGTTTCAATTCCGTAATTGCCCGTTTGTCGCCAAAGACAAGAGTTGCGCCAAATGCAATAATTGTAACGGCATCGGCAATAAACATTAAAAGCGGCCAATGAAACAGTCCGGCAAAAATCAGGAGCGTGATCAGCAGACTGGTGATCATGGCGGATATCTGGAGCAGAATATAGGACTGCCAGTTGTTTCTGTCAAAGATCATGAATACGCCGATTACAATTTCCAGTGCCATGATCGTACACGGGATGGCGAAGTCAAAGGACCATCCGGTATAGCCAAGAAAAAAATCGATCAGTATGGACAGAAGCATAATGCAAAATGCCTGTATCAGCATCTGCAGGCGATGACTGCTGTGATTGCGGAAAAAGTGGATCATTGTAAAACAGGCATAGATCATAGCGGCGCCGGCAATCAATGACCATTTGAGCCTCCAGGACGTCAGATAGTTTATCAGGATCAGAACAGGTTCTATCAGAATACAGGAGAACACGGTAATTTTGATAGCCAGCTTCATTTTTTTTATTTGCGGGGAAATGTCAGGATACATCATGGATTTGGATTCATAATATTCGTTTTCCGCGTCCGGATTGTCGGTGTGCTCCTGTTCCAGAACTCCATTACATAAGGGACATGTAAGGGTATGATCTAAAATATCTATATTACATCGTTTGCATTTACTCATAATACACCCCATTACTTTCGATAGAGACATGAATATGATCCTTGGCCAGTTGGCGGAAGAATGTCTTTTGAATTGCAGTTTCTTTAATGGCAGAGCTGAAGGTAAAGACCAGAAGATCCTGATAGGTACAGACGCTGCCTTTTAAGTTTTGTCCTTTGGACATGGACAATACAACATGAAAACGGTCGATATAGTCCTGGTATTCCTCTGCCACGTTTATGATGCCCAGATTGGTAACAGTAGAGGTATTGGCCCTGGCGGATTTTTTATAGACCTGTTTCATGGCAATGTTTTTTATAATTCTTGGTACCGCCCGGATAACAAGATTTTTTTCATTTGAGACATTATAGGAGAGAAGATTTTCCAGATTATCTTTTTGAATCTGTTTGTTCAGACTTTCGGCTATTATATGAAGAACCTCTTCATGGGAATAAGTCTCTTTTTCCGGCTGAAAGACTGCCGATACAACAACAAAAAAGTTTTTCATGGTACTGGAATCAAAATACGGACGCAGATTGACCGGCACGCAGGTACTGATCGGTTTGCTGCAGGGCTGTTCCTTCAGATATTCTTTATAAATTGCCCAGGTCATTGTGCCGATCAAATATTGGTTGATAGTTATGCCGTATGATTTCGCCGCTGCTTTGATCTCAGAAAGAGGAATATATCCGTGGATAATTCCAAAATGATCTTTTGGAAGCTTTTCCCCTTTTATAATGACAGCATGTCCTGTTTTATAATTTTTCTTTGCACTCTTTTTATAGTTGGTAATGTAGCTGTCCTCTTTATTAAGGGAGGTGTCGGCGGTCAGGGTATCATTTAATTCTGCGCCAAGCGCCGGATACCGGTAACGAAGGTATTGATAAGTCAGTTCTTTCAGGAACAGCAATGCGCCGTTTCCATCTGTCAGAACATGAAAAACCTCAAGGTTGATTCGGTTTTTGTGATATGTTACACGGAAAAGATATTCGTTATTTGTATAAGGATTGATATAAAGACAGGGATAGGTGTCCTCCGGCAGGATTCTCGGAGCAGGCTTATTGTTGGTTTCAAAGTAATACCAGAAGATGCCCTTTTTCATACGGGCGTTAAATACGTCAAAATAAGGAAGAATTTTGTCCAGTGCTTTTTGCAGCAGAGAAGGCCGGATTTCTTCCTTTAATGTTACGGATATCCGATATACATTGCTTACGGACTCGCTGACAATGACCGGAAACAGATTCGCGGTGTTGTCAAGCTTATCCCATTTTAGGGCTCTGGATCTGTTTTTTTTATTGTTGTTGTCGGACATACGGATCACCTGTTTATAGAAAGCTGTAATATGACGGATGTATTTACCATATTACAGCTTTTCTTTCGTTACACATTTCAGTTTCATATTATATATGACATTTTTGCATTCTTACTTTACATTGCTTCAGGCGCACGGATACCAAGAAGCTCTAAGGCGTCGTGAAGTGTATTTTTTGTAAGATACGCCAGCATGACTCTTGCCTGTTTGATATGCTCCTCCGGAACATGGATACGGGTTGAGTTATAAAATTTATTAAAAGCCTGTGCCACATCTACAGCAAATCTTGCAACTATGGACGGCTCATACTTTTCAGCCGCATCGGTAATAACCTCCGGGAATCTGGATAGTTCCTTTAAAAGGTCAATGGCATCCGGTTCTGTAATAACACTGTAATCTATCACTTTTTCAGGATCAAAATCTTCTGCGAGCCTTACAACGCTGGAACAGCGGGCGTGCGTATATTGTACATAAGGTCCGGTTTCGCCGTCGAAATTCAAAACCTTATCCCAACTGAAGGAGACATCCTTGATACGCTGATTATAGAGGTCATTGAATAAAATGGCGCCGACACCTACCATCCGGGATACCTTTTCTTTGTTTGGAAGATTCGGACTTTTCTCGGTAATGATTTCCAGACTTTTGGAAATCGCATCATGAAGAAGGTCCTCTGCATAAATGATATTTCCGCTTCTGGTTGAAAGCTTGGCACCTTCTAAGCTTACAAGACCATATGGAATGTGGATCAGGGAGTCCTTTGCCCATTCATTGCCAAGCAGCTCAACAACCTTGAAGACCTGTGCAAAATGAAGCTTTTGCTCTTGTCCGGTTACATACAGACATTTTGAAAAATGATAGGTATCCTTACGATAGAAGATTGCGGCAAGGTCACGGGTTGCATAGATAGAGCTGCCGTCTTTTTTGGTTACAATGCATGGAGCCATGTTATATTCGGACAGATCCACAATCATTGCGCCTTCACTTTCCTTTAACAGTCCGGCATCGGTCAATTTTTCTACAACAGCCTGACATTTATCCCGATAGAAGCTTTCTCCGAGATAATAATCAAAGTCCATACCCAGCAGATCATAGGTTCTTTTATATTCAACCAGACTGATATCCTTAAACCATTGCCAGATGGAGAGTGCTTCTTCATCCCCGTTTTCCATCTTTGCAAACCATGCGCGGGCCTCATCCACAAGCTCCGGATTCTTATCCGCTTCCTCATGGAATTTTACGTACAGCTTCATGAGCTCTGCAATGCCATCCTTTTCAACGGCTTCTTTTGATCCCCAGGCCTTATAGGCAACAATCAGCTTACCAAATTGTGTACCCCAGTCGCCAAGATGATTGATTCTCACTACCTGATATCCCAGTTTAGAAAAAATCTTATACAGAGAATTACCGATGATGGTAGTCCTCAAATGCCCGACATGAAAATTTTTTGCCACATTTGGAGAAGAGTAGTCAATGCATATCACTTTATTCTGACCAATATCAGAGCTCCCGAAATTTTTATCGCTTGCGGCATCAATCATAGATTTTACAAATACTTCTGTTTTTACATAAAAGTTCAGATAAGCACCCTGTACCTCAATTTTTTCTAAGAAATCAACATCGCCAATGGCAGCCCGGATATCAGCAGCGATTGCATTCGGCGCCTTATGCATGAGCTTTGCGAGTCGAAAGCATGGAAAAGCAAAATCACCCATCTCAGGGCGGGGTGGAATCTCTATCAGGGTTGAAATTTCTTCAGAACTCATTCCTTCAATATGTGGCGTAAGTAAATCTATTATTTTAGTTTTCATGGTTTTGTCATCCTCTTTTCAAATATCGGTTTGTTCAGTATCAAGCGGAAAGGAGAAATGTACATCAGTTCCGCTGATCAGATCTCCGCCGATTTTAAATTGTCCATTTAAAAGATAAATGATTTCTCGTATTTTATGCAGTCCGCTATACCAGGGGGACAGATCAGAGAAGTTACTGTCAATGCCTACACCGTTATCGTTAATACGGACATCCACAAGCCGGCTGCTGATATGTATGTTTGCAACAATCCGGTTCGCATTGGAATGCCTGAAAGCATTGTCAAATATCTCGCGGATGATTGCCACCAGATGAATGGTAATGATCGGAGGCAGGTTTAAATCATAATCAGGACAGTCAACATCTGATTCAATGACACATTCCGGGTGTGCTTCCTTGTATTCCAGTATGGTATCATTGAGTAATGTCCAGATTGGTTCGCTTGTATCCGGCTCATTTGACAGGTCTGTAATAATGGTGTCAAGAGAGGCAGCCAGATGATCCGTTGAATCAATGATTTCATTTAATGTAACCTTTGCCCTGTTAACATCCGACTTGAGCATCCATGACAGGATCTCCAGTTTGTTTTTATTGCTGTCTAAAAGCTCCTTTACTGATTTGCTCATTTTTGCCGCAAGCTGTTTTTTCTCATATTGGTTTAACATTAAAATATTAAGGCCGTGATGAATCTCCTCCGGAGTATCTTCTTCGGAAGGTTCTTCCGCTTCTGCTCCGTCCTGTGTTTCCGTCTCAGCTTCATCCGATTCGGCAAGCAGCTCATCCAGCTTCTTATTGGAAGTATTGAGGATTAAAAGACGATTTTTCAGATCGTCGATTTCCTTTTCGAGTCCCGCAATCCGCTGGTCCAGGGATAATTTTACCTCCATCAGATCATGCAGCTGTGTTTCTATCTGTTCAGCTTTCTCCTGCTGACCGGTGACGGCAGTTGAAAAAGGGGAAAAAACATTATGCCCCGTACTGGTTTTGAAGGAATAGATATCGCGTGTTTTCATCAGCTCGTCAATTTTTACCTTCAGTTCAAATTGTTCAGTTTTCAGGTTCTGTACCTGTTCCAGCTTCCGGACATAGCTGCTGTTGAAATAATCCAGCATTTCCTGATTAACCTTCTGTACAGTTCTTAAGCTTTCCGTTGTTGATGTTTCCATAGCATACTCCTTACAATTCATCCGTCTCCAGTTCGGAGACCCGCTGTTTCTCTAAAGCCTGCCGCCTTGCGGCTGATCGCAGTCTTTGCAGCTTCCGTTGGTGGTCTACGCGTATTTTCAGTATAATAAACAGTATTACCAGTATGATCAAAATCATAACAGGAATCAAAAGCTTCCATATGCCGTTTTGCCTTTTTTCCGGTTTCTGTGTCGGGCTGGCAGTTTCTTTTGCAGCTTCCGTATTCTGATCTGAAACAGCAGACGCCGTATATCCTGTAGCAGTGATGTCAAAAGAAATCAGTGCATTGCCGTCATAAGAATAAACCAGCTTCCCTACCTGATAGGTATCTGTGGCTTCATCATATGGAATGTCCGTGTTATATTGAATATCTGTGGTAAGCAGACGTTCATCCCAGTATTTGTTTTGATCAAGAAAATCATCCGTATCTATATGCAGCGCAATCTCTGTTTCTGAGACGGTACCATAGCATTGGTCAATGGCAGCCCTTGCCTGTGCGATATCTGTCTCTGTAAAAACATAATCGGAAAAAGCGGTTGTCCGTTCAAAATTTGCGTAACAGTAATGATATAATGCAAGCGAATCCGTGTATGTTGCAGAGCCTCCGGAACAATCCATAACAACGCAGATCAGCTCCAGATCGTCCTTTTTACACCATGTGACCAGCGTATTTTTCGCCGCCGTTGTATAACCGGTTTTTCCACCCTCACAATATTCATAATAATAGGTGCTGCCCGGCTGGATCATTTTGCAATGATGCCAGAGTGGGCGCTCCTCGTCACATAGATTGGTAGGAGGAACCGTGTAATTTATGGTACTTGTTATCGTGTGAAAAGCTTTGTATTGCAGCGCGGCGCGTGTGATCAGTGCCATATCATAGCATGTCGTATAATGGTGGTCGTCCGGCAGGCCGTTTGCATTTGTAAAATGAGTATCCATACATCCAAGCTCACTGGCGCGGGTATTCATCATATCGGCAAAATCTTCAATGGAGCCGCCGGCAACATGTTCTCCGATTGCCCAGGCAACTTCATTTGCCGACTCCAGCATGAGTGCGTAAAGACCGGATTCCATGGATATCTGCTCGTCTACGTCTAAGGCAATATGATTACTGCCTCTGTCAATGCCCCAGATTGCATCATAGGACATGGTAAGAGTTTCATCCATCTTACAGTTTTCTAAGGCAAGCAGACAGGTCATAATCTTGGTAATGCTGGCAGGATATTTTCTTGCATATGCATCCTTTTGATATAAGATCTGACCGGTTTTGGCATCCATAACAATGGCGCTGTTAGAAACCAGATCCGGCTCCCGGCCCGGTTCATCCGGATATTCCGTTGTAACAATATACTCTTCTGTAGAAGTCTCTTCGTCTGTACCTGCATTTTCAGCATAAACAGGCGGTGTATTCATACAAGCCACACTCACGAAAAATAATATTGCGGCACATAAGAAAGGGATGCATGAGAGAGGTTTTCCCCGTTTCTTAAAAAAAGCCTTCATGAGGTGTATCTCCTTAGTATTCCAATAATGTAGAGAATCTGTCACTGGCAGATTCCCCTGCATACAATTGTATCCATATAATTTTATTATACATAAATTATTGTGTCAATCAATTGTTTTGGCACGGAGAAAAAAGAAACAGTTATGTCAGATGCTGATTACAGCCCTTCATGCCGGTTCAGGCTTTAGGGGCTGTTTCTTAATAAATTCTTAAAGGTTTCCCTCCTTGTATCTTAAACAGAGATTGGTATATAAAAGAAACAGAGTTATCATGCAAAAACTGATACGGCATAGAACGTGAGGGGAGAAGTTTGAAACTAAGAGGTAGCGGATAGAGTATAAATTTGAACATCACAAATAAGCCATCATATGGTGGCCCAAAA
>CANRQE010000035.1 GCA_947632705.1 uncultured Coprococcus sp.
CATATCCGCAGAATATAAATTTGTTCTTGCAAATTGGTTTTTTCTGTGGTATATTAAACGAGTTGTGAAAGAAGATGATGGTCCTCTGTACCGGATGGTAGTAAGAACGTCTAAATATGAAGGAGGTCACACAGAATGAATAACGATTACATTCAGAAGCTTGAGGCTTCACAGATGAAGGAATCTGTTGATGCTTTTTCAGTAGGAGATACTGTCAGAGTACACAACAAGATCAAAGAGGGTAACAGAGAGAGAATTCAGATTTTTGAAGGAACTGTTATCAAAAGACAGGGCGGAAGCAACAGAGAGACATTTACAGTCAGAAAGTTTTCAAACGGCGTAGGCGTTGAGAAGACATGGCCTGTTCATTCCCCTTTTGTGGAGAAAATTGAAGTTGTAAGACATGGTAAGGTCAGAAGAGCTAAGATTTACTACTTACGCGACAGAGTCGGTAAAGCAGCAAAGGTAAAAGAGCTTGTAAAATAATCGTTACAGGAACACGAGAAATGGCTGGGGTATTTGCTCCAGCCATTTTTTAAAAATAGTATGGTTTTAAAGGGGAGCTTATGAGCGAGAGACGGGACAGGATGCGCAGAATCAGAAGAGACAAACGCAGGCAGAACCGGAAAGAACGAAGCATCCGAAAAATTTTACGCGTCATATTCGGCTGGATTTTATCTGTTTTGATTGCGGGGATACTGGGATATGCAATCGTAACCTTTTTCTTCCAGACGGTTTATATGGTTGGTTCTTCGATGTCTCCGACAATTGAAAACGGAGAAAAGAGAATGGTATACAAAGCGGCGTACTGGCTTGGAAATCCGGACCGGTATGATATTGTAGCATATCGTCTGATTGAAAATTCAGATGAGTATTATGATATCAAGCGCGTAATCGGTTTACCGGGAGAGACCGTTTCTATCCGGGACGGCAAGGTATATATCAATGATACGGCTTTAACGGACATGCCGTCCGATGATTATATTTTTACAGCGGGTGTGACGGAAAATGATCTGGTTCTGGGAGAAGATGAATATTTTCTGATGGGGGATAATGTCAATAACAGTCAGGATTCCAGATTTGTAAATATAGGAAATGTCAGAAAATCAGAAATACTGGGTGAGGTAAAAGGAAAATGAATATCCAATGGTATCCCGGTCATATGACAAAAGCAAAGCGTATGATGCAGGAGGATATAAAATTAATCGATATCGTAATTGAACTGCTTGACGCAAGAATTCCGTTCTCCAGTAAAAATCCGGATATTGATGACCTGGCAGGCAATAAATATCGTCTGATCATTCTGAACAAGGCGGATCTTGCAGATGAAACAATTACACAAAAATGGGAAGAATATTATAAAGAAAAAGGGTTCTATGTACTGAAAATGAATGCCAGATCCGGGGAAGGGATCAAAAATGTCAACGCCATAGTCATGGAAGCCTGTAAGGAAAAAATCGAACGGGACAGAAAAAGAGGAATTCTTCACAGGCCAATCCGCGCAATGGTAGTCGGAATACCGAACGTCGGCAAATCAACCTTTATCAATTCCTATGCAGGAAAAGCCTGTACCAAGGTCGGTAACAAGCCGGGCGTCACGAAGGGAAAACAGTGGATTAAAATGAGCAAACATATCGAACTGTTAGACACTCCCGGAATATTGTGGCCGAAATTCGATGATGAAGCAGTCGGGATCCGGCTTGCCTGTATCGGTTCCGTAAATGATGAAATCTTAAATATAGAAGATATCGCATACGAATTCATCAAATTTTTGCATTTAAACTATTGTAATACCCTGGCCCAAAGGTATAATATGGAAGAGGATGAAAATGATGCGGAGACGCTTGTAAAGATTGCAGACAGCAGACAGTGCGTCAAAAAGGGCGGAGAGCCCGATCTTGCAAAAACAGCCGCCTTATTGATGGAGGATTTCCGCACGGGCAGGCTTGGAAGAATCAGTTTGGAAACACCGGATCATATATAAGGATGGAATTATGAGCGAACAAAACGAACAATATGAGCAGAAGGATCGTCAGGCAGCATTAGATGAGATATTTAATGATGATCCTGCAAAAAAAGCAAGAGAAAAAGAGATTGCCAGACTTGAAAAGAAGATGCAGAAGGCTGAGAAAAAACGTGATAAAAAAGCAGCACATTCTGCAGATGAACAAGAAGACCCTTTGCAGGGAACACAGGCGGATGAGCAGGAAAAAGTTCTGTCTGAAAGGCAGTCGGATGAAGTCAACGCTGCAGATACAGACGAAACACGGACTTCCGATCCGGATGAACCGGACGAGGCCGTAAA
Source organism: uncultured Coprococcus sp. (assembly GCA_947632705.1). Classification (GTDB taxonomy): domain Bacteria; phylum Bacillota; class Clostridia; order Lachnospirales; family Lachnospiraceae; genus Coprococcus. Next base: position 2,306 of record CANRQE010000035.1, read on the forward strand.
GCCGGATAGAAAGGCATTAAAAAAACAGAAAAAAGAAGAGAAAAAGCGGCGGAAACAGGAAGAAGAAATCAATATAGTAAAAGATCTGATCTGCCTGTGTATCTATATTCTTTGTATTGTCGCCCTGTGCTGGGTGGTTCTGACTTATGTAGGCCAAAGAACCGAAGTAAGCGGAGATTCCATGAATAATACCCTGCAAAGCGGTGATAATCTGTGGATTGACAAGCTGACCTATCATCTGTATGAACCGGAACGATATGATATTGTAGTCTTTCCATATGAGGAAGCAGATGAGGAAACCTTTTATATCAAGCGGATTATCGGTCTGCCGGGGGAAACGGTTTATATTGCGGAAGATGGTACGATTTATATCAACGATGAGCCTCTGACTTCGGATGTATACGGAAAGGAAATCATTGATGAGACCAAACGCGGTGTTGCGGCAGAACCTGTTGTTCTTGGCCCGGATGAATATTTTGTCATGGGAGATAACCGGAATAACAGCCGGGACAGCCGGGTTGCGGATGTGGGCAATATCCACAGAAATGAGTTTATCGGAAGGGCAGTATTCCGATTCTCAAAGGATTTCGGAACAATCAAATAATTACAGATAGATATGTGGAACAGAGCTGTTGTATCCGTGCAGCAGCTCTTCTTTTATATAACATATAGATACTGCAACGGGCAGAACAGGTGTGGATTTCGCATATGCGGCCGGTATCCGGCAGAATGTTCTGCGTCTGGCGGATGTTGTATATCAGTTTTACAGGAGAATACCATGAATATTACAGAGATAAAAAAACTGTTTCAGGAAACCCCCATAGACAGATATGATGTGTTAATCAGACAGTTTTCTGAAGATAACAGAGAAGGCGTTAAATCCTTTCTGAAAACAGCCGCAAAAAAGTATGATGCCTATCAGGCGGAGCTTGCGCGTTCTTTTCAGATGTTTTCATATGAACGGAAATACAGAGATAAAGCCTACATTTGCGGCATTGACGAAGTCGGCCGGGGTCCGCTTGCCGGACCTGTGATGGCAGCTGCCGTCATATTGCCGAAGAATTGCGACATTCTGTATCTGAATGACTCCAAACAGCTGACGGCAAAGAAGCGGGAGACATTATATGAGGAAATTATGGATAAGGCAGTCTCTGTCGGAATCGGAATGGCAGATCAGGATGTGATTGATGATATCAATATTCTGAACGCCGATTATCAGGCAATGAAGCAGGCTGTTGCCAAGCTTTCTGTGACACCGGAGCTTCTTTTAAATGACGCTGTAACGATACCGGGAATATCCATCCCTCAGATTCCGATTATCAAAGGTGATACCTTATCCGCATCCATTGCGGCAGCAAGCATTGTCGCAAAGGTTACAAGGGACAGACTGATGGAAACATATGACAAGCTGTATCCGGAATACGGATTTGCAGCAAACAAAGGATATGGCAGTCAGGACCATATAAATGCTCTTCGGAAGTACGGACCATGTCCGATTCACCGCAGAACCTTTATCAAAAATTTTACATAGGAGCAGCTATATGGAACATTCCAGAGAGGTTGGAAAACAATATGAGGAAATGGCCGCCGATTATTTAAAGGATCAGGGATATCAGATCCTTGACCGGAATTATCATGTCAGACAGGGTGAAATTGATATTATCGCAAAGGATGAAAAATACCTCGTTTTTATCGAGGTAAAATACAGAAAAACAGCGAAGCAGGGTAATCCGGCAGAAGCCGTGGATTTTAGAAAACAGCGGATGATTTCAGGAACGGCTCTTTTTTATCTGAATCAGAAACAATATTCATCCGATACACCGGTTCGTTTTGATGTTATAACCATTTTAGGAAATAAACTGACCCATATCAGGGATGCTTTCCCGTTTATATATGCATAAGGAATGAAGCATGAAAATAAAATATATCCATTCAAATGCTACAACAAGAATACAGGAAACCAACGGCGTGCAATACATTACCTTTCCGATTTTTGAAAATTATCCGGTTCTGCATGCAGTTTCAACCAGAATCGGTGGAGTCAGCAAAGGACATCTGGCGACCATGAATCTGAGCTTTTACCGGGGAGATGATCAGAATGCGGTCATGGAAAACCACATCCGGCTGGCCGCGGCTGTCGGATATGAAGCAGAAAAACTGGTATTTTCCGATCAGGTTCATAAAACGCACATCCATAAGGTTACCGGACAGGACACCGGAAAAGGAATTATCAAACCGTCCGATATTTCAGAAACGGATGGTTTGATGACAGATACGCCCGGTATTCCGCTGATGACCTTTTATGCCGATTGCGTGCCGGTTCTGTTTTATGACAAAAACAGACACGTTGCAGCAATGTGTCATTCCGGCTGGAAAGGTACGGTCAATAAGATCAGCGTATGCACGCTTTCCGCCATGAAAAAAGAGTATGGGACAAAGCCGGAGGATGTAATCTGCGCAATTGGTCCATCCATCTGCAGAAGCTGTTATGAAGTGGGAAGCGATGTAACGGAGCAGTTTCGGGAAGCATATACCTCCGAACAATTTGAATATCTGGTGACTCCAAAGGAGAATCAGAAATATCTGCTGGATCTGCATCTTGCAAACTATTATAATCTGACCGATGCCGGAGTTCCGGAAATCAATATTGCAGTAACGGATCTGTGTACCTGCTGCAATCCGGAATTGTTCTTTTCTCACAGAGCCAGTCATGGCATGAGAGGAAATCTGGGTGCGGTAATTATGTTGAAAGAACGTCTGTAACCTTTACAATGTAAGATTTATATTGTAAAATTTAACAGTATATTTGGAGGAAATATGGATGAGTAAACCAATCGTAGCCATTGTAGGCAGGCCAAATGTAGGAAAGTCCACACTCTTTAATGCACTTGCCGGAGAAAAAATTTCCATTGTACAGGATACTCCCGGTGTGACAAGAGACAGAATCTATGCAGATGTTACTTGGCTGAATTATAATTTTACCTTGATCGATACAGGCGGAATCGAGCCTGAAACAGACAATATTATATTAAAAAGTATGCGGGAGCAGGCAGAAATTGCCATTGATACGGCGGATGTCATTATTTTTATGACGGATGTCAGACAGGGGCTGGTGGATGCTGATACCAAGGTTGCAGATATGCTCAGGCGTTCAAAAAAACCGATCGTGCTTGTCGTAAATAAAGTAGACAGCTTTGAGAAGCTGATGCCGGATGTATATGAATTCTATAATCTGGGACTGGGAGATCCGGTTCCGGTTTCCGGTTCCTCCAAGCTGGGAATCGGAGATATGTTAGATATCGTGACCGGCTATTTTCACGGGGATGCAGAAGAAGCAGAGGAAGATGAACGTCCAAGAATTGCAATTATCGGAAAACCAAATGTAGGAAAATCTTCCATCATCAACAAATTGTTGGGGGAAGACAGGGTAATCGTATCAGATATCGCCGGAACAACCCGGGATGCCATTGATACCGAGATTGTCCGCAACGGCAAAGAATATGTGCTGATCGACACTGCCGGTCTGCGGAGAAAGAACAAAATAAAAGAAGAGATTGAACGTTACAGCATTATCCGGACGGTTTCGGCAGTAGAACGATGTAATGTTGCAGTTCTTGTGATTGATGCAACGGAAGGAATCACGGAACAGGATACCAAAATCGCAGGTATTGCCCATGAACGGGGTAAAGGTATGATCATTGCGGTCAATAAATGGGATATGCTTGAAAAAAATGATAAGACCATTTATAAATTTACTGAAGAAATCAGAAATAAGTTATCCTATATGCCTTATGCGGAATTGATTTTTATATCGGCCAAAACCGGACAGAGACTGTCAAAACTGTTTGACATCATTGATGCGGTCATTGAAAATCACGCTCTGCGGATCGCGACAGGTGTGTTAAATGAAATTATGACGGAAGCAGTTGCCATGAAACAGCCGCCTTCCGATAAAGGAAAACGTCTCAAGCTGTTTTATATCACACAGGTTTCCGTAAAACCGCCGACCTTTGTTATATTTGTCAATGATAAAGAACTGATGCATTTTTCTTATACAAGATATATTGAAAACAGGATAAGGGAAGCCTTTGGCTTCAGAGGTACCCCTCTAAAATTTATAATCAGAGAGAGGAAAGAAAAATCATGTTGATACTAGCCAGAATTTTATGTTTAGCAGGCGGTTATTGCTTTGGATTGATTCAGACCAGCTATATATACGGAAAGCTGCACGGAATTGATATCAGGCAGCATGGCAGCGGTAATGCAGGAACTACGAACGCCCTGCGCGTATTAGGAAAAAAAGCGGGAGCCATCGTTTTTCTGGGGGATCTGTTCAAATCCGTAGCGGCCTGTACCCTGACGCATATAATCATGAATGCGCTTGGGATAGAAAATGTATATTTATATGTGATCTATTCCGCAGCCGGAGTTGTCCTCGGACACAATTTTCCATTTTATATGCAGTTTAAGGGAGGAAAAGGAATTGCGGCTACATCAGGAATCGCAATCGGATTGCTGGATTGGAGAATCGCATTGATAGAGCTTTTGTTGTTTGTGCTTTGTGTGGCAATCACAAAGTATGTATCGGTAGGCTCTATCTGCCTGTTGTTAGGGCTTCTGGTTTCCTATGTTTTGTTTGCATATCATGGTTCCTTTGGCTTTACTTCAGATGCGAAAAAACTGGAAAGCTGCATTGTTCTGGCTTTGATCGTCATACTTGGGATTGCAAGGCACAGTGCAAATATCAGGCGTCTGATAAACGGAACGGAAAATCAGCTGACATTCGGCTCAAGGAAAAAAACGGAATCTTAGACGCACTTATATAAATGATACATATGGAAGGAGAAGGATATGAAGATAGGTATATGGGGAGCAGGAAGCTGGGGAACCGCGCTGGCTAATCTGCTGGCCGGAAATGGCAATGAGGTAATCGTATGGTCGATTGATAAACAGGAAGTGGACATGTTAAATACTTATCATGAGCAAAAGGACAGGCTGCCCGGAGTGATACTGGATCAAAGTCTGAAATTTACGACAGATATAGATACGGCAACTACCGGTATGGAGATGATCGTATGTGCAGTTCCGTCTCCGTTTGTCCGCAGTACGGCAAAAAAAGGCGCACCGTATATCCGGCAGGGACAGATTATCGTAAATGTCAGTAAAGGAATTGAAGAGGCTACCCTTACGACACTGGTAGAAATTATAGAGGAAGAAATTCCACAGGCAAATGCTGCCGTTTTGTCAGGACCGAGTCATGCAGAGGAGGTTGCAAGGAATATACCGACCACGGTAGTAGCCGGAGCACGGGATATTGATACGGCAACACAGATCCAGAGTGTGTTTATGAACGAATTGTTCCGTGTCTACACCAGTACGGATGTGACAGGGATAGAACTCGGAGGTTCCGTTAAAAATGTCATTGCGCTGGCGGCCGGAATATCAGACGGACTCGGATGCGGGGATAATACAAAGGCAGCACTGATGACAAGAGGAATGGCAGAGATTATGCGGCTTGGTATTGCAATGGGTGCCAAAATTGAAACACTGGCCGGTCTGTCCGGAATGGGCGATCTGATCGTTACCTGTACCTCCAGACACAGCCGGAACAGAAATGCCGGTTATCTGATCGGACAGGGCAGGACCTATGAAGAAGCCATGGCAGAGGTTAAGATGGTTGTAGAAGGCGTATATTCCGCAAAGGCGACCTTATATCTGGCGAAAAAATATAATGTCAGTATGCCGATCGTGGAAGAAGTCAATCAGGTGCTCTTTCACGAAAAGCCAGCGAAGCTTGCCATGTATGATCTGTTAAACAGAGATCGGAAATCCGAGGTATAACATACATATAACAGCGGATATCCCGGCATGGGCGGAACTTATGGTAAGGTCAGCCTGTGTCGGGATTTTTATGTAATAATCCTCTTTGCTTTCTCATATGTATTTAGAAAGGAATGCTATGCATACAGAGATAGGTTTCTGCTAATCATAGAGGAGGTAAGTATGGGAGATTTTAATGTCTACAATGATATTAAGGTAAGAACAAACGGAGAAATCTACATTGGTGTTGTAGGACCGGTCAGAACAGGAAAATCCACTTTCATTAAACGGTTCATGGAATTGATGGTGATTCCGAACATTGCAGAGGGAAATGATAAGGAGATTGCAACGGATGAAATGCCGCAGTCCGCATCCGGTAAGACGATTATGACGACGGAACCAAAATTCATTCCAAAAGAAGCCATTGCAATTACCGTTGATGGTGATATTGATATGAAAGTACGAATGATAGACTGTGTCGGATACGTTGTTGAAGGGGCAGAAGGGCAGATGGAGGACGGGAAGGAGCGCATGGTAAAAACGCCATGGTATGATTATGATATCCCGTTTGCCAAGGCGGCAGAAATCGGAACAAAAAAAGTAATCAACAATCACTCAACGGTAGGAATTGTCGTTACCTGTGATGGAAGCTTTGGCGACATTTCCAGAGAAAAATACATAGAAGCGGAAGAGCGGACCATCAATGAATTAAAAAAGCTCGGAAAACCGTTTGTGATTCTTTTAAATTCCAATAAACCACGGGCAAAGGAAACCCTGGTGCTTGCAGAAGAGCTTTCGGAAAAATATGGCATGGAAGTGCTTCCGATGAATTGCGATCAGCTGGGGAAAAACGACATTACGGAAATATTTAAGGCGCTGCTGTATAGTTTTCCGATCAGCTGCATCAATTTTGTGATTCCGAAATGGCTGGAAGTAGCAGATAACGAGAATGCCATTAAGAGCAGTATCATATCTGATGCCAGAGATATTATGGGAAACAATAAGTACATATATGACATCAAAAATATGGACTATCCGGAGAATGAATATGTCGAAAAATATTCCTGCGGCAGTCTGAATCTTGCTGACGGCACCCTGAATATACAGGTCAATATCTATAATAAATATTATTATGAAATGCTGACTGAGATGACCGGCAGTGAAATCCATAATGAATATGATTTTATCAGAGAAATCCAGTCCATGTCCAATAATAAAAAATACTGTAACAGCGTCATGAACGCCCTGAGCAGTGTCAAAAGCGGAGGTTATGGCCTGGTTATGCCTGAAAAGGATGAAATCAAACTGGAAACGCCGGAGCTGATCAAGGCCGGCAATAAATATGGCGTCAAGATTAAGGCAGAAGCTCCGTCTGTCCACATGATCAAAGCCAATATTACAACAGAGATTGCACCGATTGTAGGTTCCAAGGAGCAGGCGGAGGATCTGATCCAGTATATCAAGGAAAATACATCTATGGATGAAAATGATATCTGGGACGTCAATATTTTCGGAAAAACCATAGAACAGCTTGTAGAAGACGGACTTGGGAATAAGGCAAATAAGATCAATGCTGAAAGTCAGGTAAAGCTTCAAGATACAATGGAAAAGATTGTAAATGACGGCAACGGCGGAATGGTCTGCATTATTATCTGAGTAATTTATTTGCATGTGGGTTACGTTAATGATATAATAGGAACGCTTGGCTGGGAAAAGCAGGATACATGCTTTTTCAGGATAAACGGATTTATGCGAAAGAGGACAGTATGTCGGCTATTGATGTAAAACTGAATGTATTTGAAGGCCCTCTGGACCTTCTCTTACATCTGATTGAAAAAAACAAAGTGAATATATACGATATTCCTATAGTTACCATAACTGAGCAATATCTGGATTATGTAAACAACATGGAAAAGGAAGATCTGGATGTCATGAGTGAATTTCTTGTCATGGCGGCAACCCTTATCCGTATAAAATCCAAAATGCTTCTTCCGAAGAATGAAGAAGCAGAGGATGAAGAAGAGGATCCGAGGGAAGAGCTTGTTCAGAGACTGCTGGAATATAAGATGTATAAATATGCCGCCGGTGAATTAAAGGACATGGAGCATACCGGTGCAAGAACCTTTTATAAGACGGAAACGATTCCTTCCGAAATCAAAAGCTATCATCCGGATGTAGACCCTTACGAACTGGTTGCGGCATTGGATATGAATCTGGAAAAGCTGAACGATATCTTCCAATCGGTCATGCGAAAGCAGGTAGAAAAGGTGGATCCGATCAGGAGCAAGTTCCGGAATATTGAAAAGGAAGAAATTACGCTGGAAATGAAAATGGCAGAAATCCGTGAACAGGTGCGGGGACTGTCAGGGATCAATTTCCGTACATTATTAGAGATACAGGCTTCCCGTATGAACATCATTGTAACATTCCTGGCCGTTTTGGAGCTGATTAAGGTCAGTGCGATTACCATCCGACAGGATGAGTTATTTGGAGATATTGTGATTGATTCAAAGGACAGCATATAAAACAGGGAAACGAGGTACATATGAAAAACCAGACTTTATCAGAAAATGATACATCCGAAAACCTGGTATCAGAAAGCACGATACCAGAACATCATCAGTCAGAGGAAGAAAAGCATCCATATAAGGAGTACAGTCCGGAATATCTGACATCCGCTGTAGAGGCAATTCTGTTTTCAGTCGGAGAATCCGTATCTCTTGACCGGTTAGCGACAGCGCTGGAAATGGATAAAAAACAGCTTTCTATTATGATGCAGCAGATTATGGATACCTATAATGAATCAGACAGGGGCATCCGCATGATTGAATTAGAGGAATCCTATCAGCTCTGTACAAAAAGTGAATATTATGATGTATTGTCCAAAGTCGTAAATACACCAAAGAAGTATATGCTTACGGATGTATTATTGGAGACGTTATCCATTATTGCATATAAGCAGCCGATTACCAGACCGGAGATAGAAGCAATCCGCGGAGTATCCTGTGTGCATGCGATCAATAAGCTGATTGACTTTAATCTGGTCATGGAGGTTGGCAGGCTGGATGCACCCGGAAAACCGATTCTGTTTGGCACAACGGAAGATTTCTTAAGATGCTTTGGAGTCGCTTCAACAAAAGACCTTCCGCTGATTAGTCCGGATAAGATGGAAGACTTCAAGAAAGAAGCTTTGGAAGAAGCAGATTTTACTTTAAGCGTTGATATTTCAAAGGATGAATAACTAAAGTTTTGGGAGACTGTTTTGAAATATAGAAAACATATTTTGTGTTTGATTCTTGCGTTATGTGCGGCAATTTCTGTGTTCTCTCCCGTTTCGGTATATGCCGGGGAAGAATTTGCTGCATCGGAACTATACGCCTTGTCCGCTGTGTTAATGGATGCAGATACAGGGCGTATTTTATTTGAAAAGGATGGTTATACGGCACGGGCAAATGCAAGTACTACAAAGATTCTGACCTGCATTTTGACGCTGGAAAACTGTGATCCGGATGAAACCGTGACAGTTTCTTCCTATGCCGCCAAGATGCCGGATGTGCAGTTAAATATAAGGGAAGGAGAACAGTACCGGTTAGGGGATCTGATGTATTCTCTCATGTTGGAAAGCCATAATGATACCGCTGTCGCCATTGCAGAGCATGTGGGAGGTTCCGTGGAAGGCTTTGCCGGTATGATGAATCAGAAGGTACAGGAAATCGGTTGTACAAATACTTATTTTATTACGCCAAACGGACTGGATGCGACAGATGAAAACGGAACACATTCCACATCTGCAGCCGATCTGGCAAAAATTCTCCGGTATTGCATTAAACTGTCTCCAAAGAGAGATGCTTTTCTGGAAATTACAAGAACAGGAAGTTACACATTTTCTGACGCAACAGGAGCAAGAAGATTTACCTGTATCAACAGAAATGCATTTTTAAACATGATGGACGGAGCCCTGACCGGAAAAACCGGTTTTACCGGAGATGCAGGCTATTGCTATGTCGGTGCACTGGAACGAAACGGGCATACTTTTATTGTTGCACTTCTTGGATGCGGCTGGCCGAATAACAAAAATTACAAATGGTCAGATACAAAAAAACTGATGAATTATGGAATAGAAAGCTATCATGATATGCTGATCTGTGAAAAGGATCTGGAGCCCATGCAGACTACAGTCACAAAGGGTGTCAACGGAGACAATGAAAGAATCAGTCTCTATAGTAAATTCACATACCAGCTTTTTGTCAGGGACGGTGAAAGAGTTTCATATAGTTATCATCTGCCGGATATGCTGCAGGCTCCGGTTTATCAGGATTCCGTTGTAGGAAACGTGGAAATCTATATTGATGGAAAATTATATGCGATTGAACCGGTTTATGCAGGAAAAAGCGTAGAAGAAGAGACTCTGCCATTTGATCTGAAACGCGTCCTTGAGAAATATCTTGCTTTCAATTCGTAACCTGTTGCAAAATCATTTTTTCAGCATAATATAAGGATATGAATAGTTGATAAAAAGCTATTCATGTATCCCGGTTAATATAACTGTGGTTTCAGGAGGATTTTATGAAAACTGTATGTATTGTCGGCGGTGACCGGAGGAATTTTTATATGGCGCTTCGTTTTAAGCAGGCCGGGAGACAGGTGTACGCTTTTGACGTACCCGGTCTGGAATCGGAAAATCCATATAAAATTGATGTGATAGACAGCTTGGAATATATTGTTTCAAAATATCGGAAGGGGACGGAGAAACCTGTACTGGTTTTGCCGATTCCCGTTACCAAGGATCATGTCCATGTATTTTGTAATCACAGCATACTTTCCATGGATGATTTATTTGCCTCCTTCAGCTGTTTTTCCGTTGTCTGTGGCGGCGTTATGCCGGATAAGCTGAAGGATGTCTGCAGGGACAGAGCTCTTCCTTATTATGATTTTATGGAGGATCATGCGGTTGCCTGTAAAAATGCTGTTGCAACGGCGGAAGGAGCCATTCTGGAAGCCTTTTCATTGAGCAGTATCAATCTTGCGGGAAGTAACAGTCTTGTGACCGGATTTGGCAGATGCGCCCGCGTACTGGCAGAAAAGCTGCAGGCTTTGCAATCCAAGGTCACAATCCTTGCCAGAAGTGCATCCGCCTGTGAGGAGGCAGAGCAGATAGGGTATCAGACCATCCGGATGCATACCCTGTCCGATACAGATCCGGATATTCTTCGTAACTTTGATTTTTGTTACAATACGGTCCCTGCCTTCATTCTCGACCGGACAGTACTGGATCGATTTTCTCCTGATATTGTAATCATTGATATAGCCTCCAAGCCGGGAGGAACAGACTTTGCATATTGTGAAAAAAAGGGTATACTCTATAAGCACAGTCTTGGAATTCCCGGAAGATATTCTCCGAAGACTTCCGGTGAGATACTGGCAGAGGCAGTTTGCTTGAAAGGATTTTAGATATGAGTTTATCAGGGTGCAATATAGGTGTAGCATTCACCGGTTCATTTTGTACTTTTGATAAAATAAAAATAGAAGTCAGGAAAATGGTTGAGGAAGGAATGAATATATATCCTATTTTTTCCAGCCACAGCGCAAATTACGATACCAGATTTGGTAAAGCAGAAGAATTTGTGAAGGACATCGAAACGATGACCTCAAAAAAAGGGATCTATACCATACAGGAAGCAGAGCCGATCGGTCCAAAGGGGTATCTGGATGCGCTGGTAATCGCACCATGTACCGGAAATACCATAGCCAAGTTGTGTAACGGTATCACAGATACAGCTGTTTTAATGGCTGCAAAGGCACATTTAAGAAATAACAAGCCTTTAATCATCTCGATATCCACAAATGACGCTATGGGAATGAATTTTAAGAATATCGGCATGTTAATGAATACAAAAAACGTGTATTTTGTTCCATTTGAACAGGATAATCCGGTAAAAAAACCGAATTCGCTGATTTCCAGGCTGGATCTGATACCGGATACGATTGAAGCAGCTTTAAAAGGGGAGCAGCTTCAGCCTGTACTTTTGAAAGCGTGAGGGATATCGGTTTTTATCAAAATGAAGATTCCTATAAAAAATCCGCGTATAATGCTCTTATACGCGGATTTTTCTGTATTCCTTTTTAATAAAAGCTATAATTCTGTTTTTATCTGATATTTTTCCAGCCAGTAATTGACCTGCAGCAGATATGCAATCATCTGCGGTCCTGCCATCAGCTGTCCGTACCATGGTTTTCCATAGTCTTTTGGGGATTTCAGGAATTCTTCTGTTTTTGCAGTATCCAGAAATTCCAGAATCGGGCTGGAAGGCTCCTGCAATACCTCCTGCATTTTTTTACACAGCAGTTGTTCATATCCCGGATGATAGGTTTTCGGATACGGACTTTTCTTACGAAACAGCACTTCGTCCGGAACCAGACCTCTCGAGGCCTGCCGGAGCAGGCTTTTCTCCACGCCGTCCTGATACTTATATTTCCATGGAATGTTGTATACATACTGGATTAACCGATAATCTGCAAACGGTACCCGGGCTTCCAGTCCGGAAAACATACTGGTTCTGTCCATCCTGTCAAGCAGAGTCTGCATAAACATCCGGATATTGATATAACCGATTCTTCTCCTTGATTTTTCTTCCTCGCTTTCGTCAGGCAAAACATTGATTTCTGAAATAAGCTCATTATACAGATGTTCCACATAGTCCGGCAAATCCAAAAATTCTGCAAAATCCTGTTTTAACAGAGCTGTTCTCGGCGTCAGATCCTTCATCCATGGAAAAGTAGTGGAGTTGAGCAGGTCTTCCCGATAGAACCAGGGATAGCCTCCGAATACCTCATCCGCACATTCTCCTGTCAATACCACCTTGTTGTATTTTGCGACCTCCCGGCAGAAGTATAACAGGGAGGAATCTACATCCGCCATGGTTGGCAGATCCCTCGATATGACGGATGTAAACAGCATATGATACAATTCCTCAATCTCGCAGGTCAGATAGGTGTGATTGGTATGCAAAAACTCTATCATTTTATCCACATAAGGACGATCCTGCTCCGGCTGAAAGGAATTGGATTTAAAATATTTAGAATTATCCACAAAATCAAATGAAAAGGTATTCAGGGTCTGTCCTTCTTCATTTAATTTCCGACTGCATACGGATGTGACAATGGAGGAATCAATACCTCCGGATAAAAAGGTACAGATCGGCACATCGGAAACGGTCTGTCTTCTGATCGCATCCTGAAGCAGAAAAGACGTTTTTTCTATTGTGGTTTTATAATCATCCGGATGCGGCCTGCTTTCCAGCCGGAAATACTGAAAGCTGTGAAATCCATACCGGTCTGCTTTCAGATAGTGTCCCGGTTTTACCTCCAATATATCTTTTAATACGCCCTGACCCGGTGTTTTGGAAGGACCAAGCCCGAATATTTCCTGCATACTGTGCTTGTCAGCTACAGGTTTGATCGCAGGGTATTGAAACAGGGCTTTCATTTCAGACGCAAAGACGAGAGTCCCGTCCGGCAAATAGGAATAGTAAAGCGGTTTGACTCCGAAATGATCACGGAAAATATAAAGGGCTTCTTCACTGACGTCATAAATCGCAAAAGCAAAGATTCCGTTGACATGAGAGATATAATCTGCTCCATAATGGATAAAGCTCGTTAAGAGTACCTCCGTATCACTGGTCGTATCAAAGGTAAATCCCTGACGGATCAGATCGTTCCTTAATTCAGATGTATTATAGATTTCTCCGTTATACGCAATATAGAATGTACGGCCTGCAATTACCTTTTTCATAGGCTGGCAGCCGTTTTCCAGATCGATAATGGAAAGTCTTGTATGCGCCATTGCACACCGGTTCAATATGACCGTTCCGTCTGCATCAGGGCCTCTGTGTTTTTGGTGCTGATTCATGGACTGCAATATAGGGAGATGGTAGTCTGGATATTCATCATAAGCAGCATTTTTATTATAATATCCGGCAATTGAACACATTTTTTTACCTGATTATACGTTATCGTTCTAGTATACCCATATTCTTTTGAAAATATGCTGGTTTTATGTAGAAAAAATGATATAATGATTGCAGGAATCGAATGACGGATTCGGGAGAGATATATGGAAAAAATTGCAGAGGAAATCTACGATATTGTGCGGCAACAGATTATATCCGGATATCCGTTTCTTGCAAATGCAGCATATGCAGTGAACGGAAGAGAGATCCATGAAAATCCGGGCAGGATACAATCTGAACATTCGGATGATGTGCATCCGGATAACGACAGGATACAATCCGAACATACGGAGCATTCCGTTTTGTATACTGACGGTATTGCAGTCTGTTATGACAGCCGGAAGCTGATCCGGGCTTATCAGGAAGAGGAAACTTTGCTTGTATATACTTTGCTGCATATTTTTCTGCATCTGCTTTTTTTGCATCCATGGGGCTGTAACAGAGAATTCCGGCATGCGCCGGATCGCTCTGACGACACAGCCTTATGGGATTTTGCCTGCGACCTTGCAGTGGAAAGTGTCATTGCCGAATTCCTTCCCGATACATACACCGATAAGCAGACCGCTGTTTTTACAAAAATAAAGGCACATGTACAGTTTCTTTCCGCTAAAACGATATATCAATATCTGAAAGAAGCAGAGACAGCTTTTTCAGAGGAAGAAATATCCCTGTTTAAAAAAGATTCACACGATTACTGGTATGACCGCCAAAAAGGCAGGAATCAGAATATGGACAGGTCTGATCAAAAAAAAGGCGGCGATCCTGTTTCGGATCTTCCTTCCGGTCTTTTGGAAAAACAGAAGCCGGTTATCAGAACCTGGCTTGAAATCAGCCGTAAAACCTTAAATGAGTGGAAGCATTTCTATTACAAGGACGGACGGGGTTCCGGCTCTTTTATGGAAAATCTGATGTATACAAACAGAACCACATATGATTACAGGCAATTTTTAAGACAATTTGCCGCCTACAGGGAAAACATCCGTATCAATGAAGAAGAATTTGATTATCTTTACTATATGTACGGTCTGGAATTATATCATAATCTGCCTTTGATCGAACCTCTCGAGTATAAAACGGAAAACCGGATTCAGGATTTTGTCATTGCACTCGATACCTCCGGTTCCTGTTCCGGAAAGCTGCTGCAGGAATTTGTAAACAGAACCTTTGATATTTTAAAAAGCGAGGAAACCTTTCACAGACAGATGAATATCCATCTGCTTCAGTGTGACAGTGATATTACAAATATCCGGATAATTCATAATTCCCGGGATATCAAAGAGGCCATACAAAATTTTCAGGTATACGGATACGGAAGCACGGATTTTCGCCCGGTATTCCGATATGTAGACGTCATGCTTGAAAACGGAACATTTACGGATTTAAAGGGACTGATTTATTTTACGGACGGACATGGAACGTTTCCCTCTAAAATACCTGAATATAAGACGGCGTTCGTTTTTGTGGAGGATGGTTATACGGAACCGGATGTACCCGCATGGGCAATCAGGGTAGTTCTGTCACAGGCGGAAATTATGAATTTATAATGTATAAAGGAGAATGTCACATGTCAACGATTATGATTTCTTATGGAACCCATGTTTTTACAAAATTTAAAGGATACTATGGAAGGAAGGAAGAATGTCCGTACTGCCAGAGAAAGTATCAACAGGCCTATGTCAAATTTTCCAAATGGTTCCACTTGATCGGTATTCCGCTGTTTCCGGTAAAGAGAACATATTATAAAATGTGTCCAATCTGTGCATATCCGGTTGAATTAACGGTAAGAGAGGCAAAGGATCAGATGGAACGGGCATATGATAACATACCTGAACAAAAAATTGAGCTGTATGGAAAGCATGTGTCAGCCAGAAAGCCAAAAAATATCTTTGCGCATGATTTTAGTTATGATTTTTGTGTGAAGGATTTAATATCCGGTGAAGAATTCTGTATAGCTGCAAATTTGTCCAAGGACCGCGTGAAACAAATTGCAAAAGAAAGAGGTTTAAAAAAAATACCTTTTGTTGAGGCATAGACAACAAAAACAGGCAGTATTTTTTATTGAGGATTACACTTATGAATATACTTGAAGCAAAGGAACAAATCAAAAAAACCATTCATATCTATCTGAAAAAAGATACATATGGAGAATATCGGATTCCTGTTTCCAAGCAGCGTCCTGTTTTTTTGATTGGGGCACCGGGCATCGGAAAAACGGCAATCATAGAGCAGATTGCACAGGAAATGGATATTGCGCTTGTAGCCTATTCCATGACGCATCATACCAGACAGAGTGCACTTGGACTGCCTTTTTTTGAGGACAGGGAGTATGCGGGCAAAAGCTTTAAGATATCCGGTTATACAATGAGTGAGATTATTGCCACAATCTATGAAACCATGGAACGCAGTAAAAAGACGCAGGGCATTTTGTTTTTGGATGAAATCAACTGTGTTTCTGAAACACTGACGCCGTCCATGCTGCAGTTTTTACAGTATAAAACCTTTGGCAGACATCAGATACCGGAAGGCTGGGTGGTTATCACAGCCGGAAATCCGCCGGAATACAACCGCTCTGTACATGATTTTGATATTGTTACCCTTGACCGTCTGAAGCTTTTACAGGTGGAACCGGATTATGAGACATGGAAAGCATACGCCGTTAACAGGGGCATCCACCAAAGTATTCTTTCCTTTCTTGATATGAACAGGAACTATTTTTATTCTGTAAAACAGACTGCTTCCGGAAAGGAGTATATCACTGCAAGAGGATGGGAGGATCTGTCTCATGCAATCACTTTATATGAGGAATCGGGATTTGAGGTAGACGAAACGATGATCGGAGGATATATCCATCATGCATCCTGCATACAGGCATTTTCTGATTATTACCACCTGTATATTTCCTATCAGCAGAAATATCATATCAGGGAAATCCTTGCAGGCGCCGTCACTGCAGAAATAGTGGAGGAGGCCTCTGACATGGCGTGGGAAGAACAGTTTATGGTTCTTTCCATTTTAATCAGCACAATTACCGGAGCAATGAAAAAAAATACGGAAACGGATGATAATCTGCACCGGCTTCTTATGATCCTGAAGGAGAAGAAACAAGAGATAGCCGGCGAAAAGACGGAAGGCCGGAGACGGATTTTCACAGAGCTTGCCGCCGGTCTGGAAACGGAATACCGTCAGTCGGAACAGGCATATGTGGTTTCGGAAACCGGACGGACAAGATATCATTTTCTGAAAACTGCTTTACAGAAGTTTGCAAAGGTTCCGGACGAATATGAAGCAGCTTACCAAAGTCTGGTGAATGAACTGAAAGCGGATATCACAGACATCAGGGAACGATTACATCATATGTTTGGTTATATTGAGGCAGCATTTGGTTCCCGGGCGCTCTATGTCCTGATGAACCGTCTGACAGAGGATCGTGCGGCATATACGTTTATTGAAAAAAACGGATGTGAAGATTATGAGAAACACCGGGATCTGCTGATGCTGACTGATAAACGGCAGGATATTTTAAACAGGATTGAGGAAAGAAACGAATCATTGCATCAAAAATAATTTAATTGACATAACTACATAATATATGATAAAGTATTAACAATTAAGAACTCTCAAATGCAGTGACAAGGAGGAGTACATACAAAACCGGTTTTCAGAGAGAAGATGGCTGGTGAAAATCTTCAATCAGGATGTATGGAAGGTAGCCTTCGAGCAGTGAACTGAAAGGTATTTGGATACCGATTAGGCTTCAACGGTTTTCCCCGTTACAGGAAAGCAATATAATGTAAGATTGTATTGACAGAGTGCAGGAGTATTTCCTGAATTTAGGTGGTACCACGGATGAAGATTCGCCCTAAGCTTTTCGCTTAGGGTTTTTTATTTGTCTTTGCGGTATCTAATTGTGATAGTTTGAATAAGGAGGATGATAATATGGAAATTAACGGAGCGCAGATGTTCGTAAAAGCATTACAGGAGGAACATGTAGATACTTTATTTGCATATCCTGGCGGTACAGCCATCGATTTGTTTGATGCTTTATATGATGCGGAAGGAATTGATATGATTTTACCGAGGCATGAGCAGGCTTTGGTTCATGCTGCAGACGGCTACGCAAGGTCAACGGGCAAAGTGGGCGTTTGTCTGGTTACCAGCGGACCGGGTGCGACCAATCTGGTAACCGGTGTTGCAACCGCCAACTATGACAGTGTTCCTCTGGTATGTTTTACCGGACAGGTTCCGACGGGTCTGATCGGCAACGATGCCTTTCAAGAGGTAGATATCGTCGGTATCACAAGAAGTATCTGTAAATATGCGGTAACGGTCCGAAAGAGAGAAGATCTTGCCCGGATTATAAAAAATGCATTTTATATTGCCAGAACCGGTAAACCGGGACCTGTTATCGTTGATATACCAAAGGATATCCAGCTTGCAATGGGTTCAGATGAATATCCGTCAGAGGTAAATATCAGAGGATATAAGCCGAATGAAGGCGCACATACCGGACAGATCAAGAAAGCACTGGCAGAGCTCAAAAATGCAAAAAGACCGGTATTCTTAATCGGCGGCGGCGTCAATATTGCGGATGCAAGAAAAGAAATGCAGGCAATTGCGGAATTGACAGGCGTGCCTGTCGTTACTACCATCATGGGAAAAGGCGCAATTCCGACCGATCATCCGCTATATGTAGGCAACATCGGAATGCATGGCAACCTGGCTTCCAACAAGGCCATCATGGAATCAGACGTCCTGTTTTCCATTGGTACAAGATTTAATGACAGAATCACGGGAACCATAGACACATTTGCAAAAAATGCAAAGATTATTCATGTCGATATAGATGCCGCATCTATATCCAGAAATATTAAAGTGGATATTCCGATTGTTGCAGATGCCAAGGTTGCACTGAATAAGATGTTAAAATATGCGGAAAAGCTGGAGATTGACGAATGGGTGGCAGAAATCATGGCGGCCAAACAGGAATATCCGATCCATATGAACTCTTACCACGGACTGACGCCTGAAAAAATCATCGGGGTAATCAATGAGATGTATGACAATCTGATTATCACAACGGATGTCGGTCAGAATCAGCTATGGACGACACAGTATATCAATATTGACGGCAATAAGAAGCTGCTGACCTCCGGGGGTCTTGGAACCATGGGATACGGACTGCCTGCCGCCATCGGAGCCAAGCTTGGCAATATGGATAAGGATGTAATCTGCATTTCCGGGGACGGCGGGTTCCAGATGAATATTCAGGAGATGGCAACGGCAGTTACCCTGGAGCTTCCGGTTACGATCTGTGTACTCAACAACGGTTATCTGGGAAATGTCCGCCAGTGGCAGGAACTGTTTTTCAACAAGCGTTACAGCAGCACATGTCTGCGGTATCGCAGAAGCTGTAACCGGGATTGCTTAAATCCTGAAAAATGCTGTCCGAAATATACGCCGGATTTTGTAAAGCTGGCTGAAAGCTATGAAGCACTCGGAATCCGTGTCACAAAAGAAGAGGAGATCCGGGCAGCCTTTGAAGCTGCCAAAGCTAATCAAAAAGGACCGACCCTGATTGAATTCTATATTGATCCGTCCTTTAACGTATTGCCGATGGTTCCGGGCGGCAAATCACTGAATGATATGATTTTAGATTGTTAGGAGGAAACAAGTTTGAAACTAAGAGGTAGCGGATAGAGTATAAATTTGAACATCACAAATAAGCCATCATATGGTGGCCCAAAAT
>CANRQE010000036.1 GCA_947632705.1 uncultured Coprococcus sp.
CCGGCTTCCGTTCCGGTTTCTTCCGTCTCCGTTTCTGCTGCAGGTTCCGTAACAGCCCCTTCATCCGGTTTTTCCTCTCCGGCTTCCGTTCCGGTTTTCTCCGTCTCTGTGGCAGCCTCTTCATCCGGTCTTTGTTCCGTCGGCTCCGTTACCTGTTCTCCTGTCGCCATAGCATCAGATTTCTGCTGTTTCTGGCTCACTTCTGTCTCTTCCGCCGGCTTATGACTGATCTTTTCAGGAATCACTACCGGCTGCTTTTCTGTTTCAGCGGCTGCCTCAGTTTCAGATACAACAGGTGCAGTCAGCTTTCTGCCTCCGCACATCGTATTCGGACAGGCCGCACAGCCCTCCGGTCTGCATATTCCTGCATCCGTACCTGCTTTTGCCGCTTTGACGGCATTTCGTTTATTGATAAATGCAATCAAAAATGCCAGAACAAGAAACGCACCCGGAGCACGAACGAATATGGCAATCGGTGTATAATGCCCCAAAACATCTCCGACTGTTTTTGCAAAACCGTCCATATTCTGGAACAGATTGCCTTCTCCAAGGATCTGAAAATGAAAGATACTGCCGTTTCCAATCAGCTCACGGAACATGCCGATGACCGTCAGACCTACGGTAAACCCAAGTCCCATGCCCATACCGTCAAAAATAGACGGAACTACTTTATTCTTGGATGCATAGCTTTCGGCTCTTCCCAGTATAATACAGTTTACTACAATCAAAGGGATGTATAATCCCAGACTGTCATTTAAGGCCGGGAAATAGGCCTCCATCAAAAACTGTATGATCGTAACAAAAGATGCAATAATAACAATATAAGAAGGAATCCTGACTTTTTCAGGAATGACCTTTCTCAGCATGGAGATTACCATATTGCTTAAGATCAGGATGCAGGTAGTCGCAAGTCCCATACCGGCACCGTTGATCGCAGAGGTGGTAACCGCCAGAGTCGGACACATGCCAAGCATCATCACAAAGGTAGGATTTTCTTTTACAATGCCGTTATATAAACGCTCTGTACACTTTCCCATTAGCGTCCGCCCCCTTCCATATGATTGATATAATACAGTCCCGCATTGACCGCTTCAACGACTGCGTTAGTTGTAACCGTAGCTCCGCTGATTGCCTCAATCTCATCATCGGACTGAGCCGTCGTTTTCGTATAACGGAAGCTCTCTACCTTCTTACCTGCAAATTGTTCTTTAAAGGAATCTGTATCCGCCTTCATGCCAAGGCCGACCGTTTCGCTGATGCTTAAGAAGGAGATTCCGTTGATAACGCCGTCCTTGGTAATTCCAAATGCAAGCTGTAGATCTCCGTCATACGCCTCATGTGAAGTTACTACCAGAACATACCCAAGCAGATCTCCGGAAGCATCCTTTGCAATCACTATCTCATCTATATCTGCCTGATAAGCGGCCTCAGACAACAATGCCTTTGCCTGCTCTCTGTCAAAATCTTCATCTGTCTCAAAACTGTCTGCTGCAGAAAATACTTCCTGATATGAAGCTTCCTTAGCCTCCTGCTTTGCATTTTCAATCGGCTTCTCTGTTATCTTATGGACATAAGCAAGCGCCACCCCTGAAATGAATGTAATCACAAAAATTGCAATCGTTGCGATCAATACAGACAATTTATTGACCTTTCTGATTTCCACCGCCGTAACTCCGTTGATCTTCTGCAGCTCAGCGCCCTTACCAAAGGATTTCGGCTGTGTAATCTTCTCGATCAAAGGTACCAGAAGGTTTGAAAGAATAATCGCATAAGATACCCCTTCCGCAGAAGCGCCATAGATTCGAAGCAGGAAGGTCAGTATGCCAAGCACGATACCATACAGCCATTTTCCCTTTTTGGTAATCGGAGAGGTCACATAATCCGTTGCCATGAAAAAAGCACCTAACATCAATCCGCCGCCACATAAATGCGCCGCAATATAAAGCGGTTCAAACCCAATTCCCGTCGATAAGGAATAGATAAAAATGCATACCGTAAAGGTGCCGATATAAGCCAGCGGAATGATCAGACTGATTACCTTCCGAAGCACCAGATACAGTGCACCGATCAAAATGGCTGCTGTTGATACCTCGCCGATGGTACCGGCAACCCTCCCTAAAAACATATCCATCACATCCACTGTACCGCCGCTTTTTAATACTGCAAGCGGAGTGGCTGTTGTCATACCGTCATATGTAAAGGTCGTCATCTGTCCCGTAAATGATATCAGAAGGAAGCACCGGGCGCCCAGCGCCGGATTCATAAAATTTTGTCCGAGTCCGCCGAATAACTGCTTTACAATGATAATGGCAAAAGCACTTCCTAAAATTGCCATCCATACCGGAACATCCGGCGACAGATTCAAAGCCAGCAGCAGTCCCGTTACCATTGCACTGAAATCTCCTACGGTAGAGGCTCTGTGCAGCAGCATCTCTGACGCCCATTCAAACAGCATACAGGAGACTACGCAGGTTAAGATCAGAACAAATGCCCTGAGTCCGAAATTGTATACGCCAAAGACAGAAGCAGGCAGTAATGCAATCACGACATCTAACATGATACCGGATGTTGTCTTACTGTCTCTGACATGTGGAGATGATGAAATTTTAAATGTCTGCTCCATATTCTGTCGCCTCCTACTTCTTCTTATTTGCCAGAATCTGTTTTCTGGTACCTGCTATTGTCTGTGTCAGATGTCTCTTTGCCGGACAGACATAGGAACAGCAGCCGCATTCACAGCACTCCATTCCATCATGCTTGAGGAATGCGTCTATATCTCCGTTTTCCGCATACTTCGCCAGCATGGACGGTACCACCCTGCCCGGACAGACATCTACGCATCTGCCGCACCGGATACAATTGGACGGTTCCCAGTCCTGCACTTCATCATGTCCGAAACATAACAATGCCGAAACGCTCTTGGTCGCAGGCACATCCAGAGAATAGATGGCCTTCCCCATCATCGGACCGCCCGCAATGATCTTTTCCGGTATCCGGCCTTCCTTAAAGCCTCCCGCCGCATCAATCAGCTCCTGACAGCTGGTGCCGTTACGCACAAGCAGGTTACAGGGAGAATTAACCGCATTTCCGGTTACTGTCACAATCCTTGTATAAAGTGGTTTTCCTTCAATGACCGCTTCATAGATGGCTGTAATCGTATCTATATTATGTACGATGCAGCCTGCGTCTGCAGGAAGCATTTTAGAGTTTACATAACGCCCCGTATTTGCATAAATCAGCTGACGCTCTGCCCCCTGCGGATATTTTGTTTTCACCACATTGACCGAAATCTTCTCATTGTTTTTCAGTTTTTCCTTCATCAGCCTGATGGCTTCCGGTTTATTATCCTCAATGGCTATAATTCCTTTTGCCTTATCGAACAGATTCACACAGATCTGCAGACCAAGAATAATCTTATCCGACTCCTCCAACATTCTTCGATAGTCCGACGTCAGATAAGGCTCACACTCCGCCCCGTTGACAATAATATAATCTATATCCTCTTCATTTTTGGGCGACAGCTTGACGTGCGCCGGAAATCCTGCGCCGCCCATACCTACAATCCCGGCTTCTCTGATAATATCTTTGATATCTTCTCTGTATAAAGTGGACAGATCCATAATATGCTCGGAAAAATCAACGGTTTCAAACAACCCGTCGTTTTCTACCACTATTGCATTGACCTTTGTGCCGCCTGCAGTCAGCCGTGGCTCTATCACCTTCACCGTGCCTGAGACGGATGCATGGATATTGGCAGATACAAAACCGCCTGCTTCTGCAATCTTCTGCCCTACCAGAACACGATCGCCCTTTTTAACGATCGGATTCGCCGGTGCGCCGATATGCTGACTGAGGGGATAAACACAATCCCCCTTCGGCAGATATTCCCTGACAGGTTTATCTTTGGTCAGTTCTTTTCCGTCATATGGATGAATCCCTCCTGAAAAAGTTAAAAAACCCATCTGTATACCTCTTTCTTGTTTGATCCATTTCATATCTCTTATAATAATACTTCATGAGATTAAAAACAACCCAAATATAGTGGAAAAAAGATTAAATTAAGATATTGTGGCACATGATATTGTTTTATAAAGTTTTAATAGATTTTATGATGAAAGATGCTGCGATACCAACTGCAATGCCTGCCACCGTTCCGGTAATCAAAAGCACAGGCGCATAAGATAAGATATTCTGATTTTCTATGAGCACCGCAGCCACAAGAAGCTGCCCGATATTATGGGATACTCCTCCAAGAATGCTGATCCCTGTCAGGGAGAAAAAATGCAGTTTCAGAAAAAGCCACATGATGATGATACTGCAGGCAGCCCCTGCCAGACTGTAAAGCATAACCGTCAGATTGCCAAACAACAATGCGGACAGAATGATCCTGACAAATGATATCAGCACTGTATCCCGGACACCATACCGGTTCAGCACCACGATCGTAACAATGTTGGCCAGTCCCAGTTTTATTCCCGGTATGGCAGGATAGACGGGAATCAGGGTTTCCATATAAGAAAAAATCAGGGCAACCGCCGTAAACATGGCAAATAAGGCCAGCTTTCTGGTGGAACCGGCCTGTACCGCTATTTTTTTGTCTGCGTTAAATTCTCTGCCCATGCCTGCTTCTGTATCTGCGGCTGTTTTTTTTTCTTTCTGCTTTTTCTTCATTTTGTTTGTTCCTGCCTTTTGTGTCCCGGTTCTCTATCTGATATCATAATGGGCAGATGTACCGCCTTCTATCTGGAGTACAACCTTATGCGGCAGGCAAACGATTGTTTCACCTTTGCTTTCAATCCGCCCCATGTGTATACATACCTGATCCGGACAGTCCGCCGCCTCCATCCGCACTGTTCCATCTTCAATCCGGAAGCTGTTTTTTCCGTCCTCCGTCTCTATGAAATAGGTTCCTTCCTCTTTTAAACTATAGGTCTCCGTTCTGATACCATTTATATATAAGACAACCTTCGATCCCGGTTTTTTTGAAAGCCGGATCAAAATAGTTAACATAACTCCTAAAATTATAAATGCACCCGCAAGGATCAGATCTCTCTTTTTAACCATATGTTTTCCCACCTGTATTTAGTCCTGAGAAGCAATCTGAAAATTCTCGTTTCTGATTGAAAATTCATCACGGATTCCCTCTGTTACATATACCTGAAGATTCTCATCGATCAGAATTCCCTCCGCTCCATAGGCTTTTAGAATTTCAAATGCCTGCTCCCTTCCTGCCAGTATACATACTGTAGACAGTGCATCACTTAAAGCACCATTGTCGCAAATGACTGTAGCGGATATAATACCCGTACTGGCCGGATATCCTGTATGCGGATTCAGAATATGATGATACCGTCTGCCATCCTGTATAAAATATTTCTCGTAGTCTCCGGATGTGGAAACAAACCGGCTGGTACCGGCGGAAAGCTTCAGATTCAGGACACCCATAACTTCACCATAGGTTCCTCGCGGATCTCTGATACCGATCACCCACGGAGTCCCATCCTGCTTTTCTCCGGAAACCACAATGCTCCCTCCAACTGCTGCACATCCGCTGCACTTCCGTTCCAGCAGACAGTCCGCAATTCTGTCGCAGGCTATGCCTTTACCGATAGCACCAAGGTCAATAGAAATTCCTTCCCTGTCGATACAGACCATATATGTGGGTTCTGCAATACCGGAATTTTCGGAGTCCTGTTTTATCACATGTATGGCCTGATAATCCACATTGGCAAGTGCACCATCGATCTCTGTCTGCTCCGGTATCTCTTTCTTTCCATCCTCAATTCCCCATATATCCGCCAAAGGTCTGATTGTAATATCAAGCAGACCGTCACTGGCATCCGCAACCTGTTCTGCAAATATCAGATATTCAGCCAGCTCCTGACTAACCGGATAAGCCTGTCCCGGTATATAATTATGATTCAGTTCTGCAATTTCGGAGCCTTCCTCTCTCCATGAAAGTACAGAGTTTTCAAGTATATGAATCTCTGACAGTAATTCCTCTGCCGCTTCCTTTGCACCATCTCCATAGACGGTCAGATCAACCACCGTTCCCATGGCAAATTCTGTTGTCTGATATTGTTTTCTTCTGCTGCCATCCCCATATCCTGATATCACATATGCCGCCAAAACACCCGTGCACAGGCATAAGACCAGAATCGGTATCAGTCTGCTGTCCTTTTTCATTTCCGTTTTTCCTTTTTTTGTTAACACAAGCCGCCGCAGACAGGTATTCCCTGCGCAGTTTTTTATCTGAAATACAGAGAAAGGCTGTTACAAACTGCAACAGCCTTTCTCTGTTTCTATCCTCTGTAAAATGCCAGTATATCGTCCGTTTTGAAATATCTGGAAGCAAGGTCTTTGTAAACTGCCTGTCCGGTCATACAATATACAAATACATCGCCCTGTCCCTTGATTCCATCCAATGCTGAAGGTTCTATGGAAACAGCCATATCTTCCATATGAAGAGCCAGCGTAAAGCCCTCTGATACATAGGCATTATACCCATTCATAATTTCAAATTCCATCGTATCCGAAATCTGCATATTGCTGATTGTCAGGCTGTTGCCTCTTGGAATATACAAATACACATCTGCCGTCAGCTCCTGTCCAAAGGAAAGCTTTACAGAAGCACCGGACACCTTTGTTCTGATACCGGCCAATAAACCGACCGCCTTTTCCGGCAGCTTATTTTTAGTCAGAACAGAATCATATACTTCCTTTTGTCCCATGAATTTCTTATCCAGAATATTCATACATTTTATGATCTTATTGTCATTCATCGGATTCGGCAGAATACTGTCCGCCTTATAAAACTCCGGATTTTCTGTTATTTCCCGGAATAACAGGCTTTTCACATCATAAAACTTTGACAAAAGCGCCGGTTTATAGTCCATATACTTAATCGCTGCTTTTATTTCGCTGATATCTTTTATATCCATATCTTTGTCTCCTCGTCAGTCATCCATTCTATCTGTGATTTTATAATAGGAACCTGACAAAGTCAACTGCGAGTCCGTTCTTACCTGACAAATTCCTCACTAACCAGCTCACGCAGGCGGTAGCGGAATGCTTTTTCATATTCCAGTTCCTCGTCAATACTGTAGCTGACCTCCTCAAACAGACTTTTATTGATGTCCTCCATGGAGAAAATCTGCGGGTCAGTTCCCGATTTTTTCCAGTATAACACCGCTCCGTCCACAGTCTGCTCTCCATACAGTGCTTTTAAAGCTTTGCTGCATGGTACATCTGATTTCAGCACATGACTGATGCCCGCCAAAGTTCTGTTCAGGGTTTCAGCATTAATAATATATCCGTCAAAATCCTGCGCCCAGTCCGGAAGCCGCTCCGGTCTGATAATCAGGATGACCGGAAGCCGCCGCTTTGGATTCGTTACAATTGCATTCAGGTCTTCATAGCCAATCTCATCCGCCCTGACATTTTCATTCAGGACTCTTCCACAATCCACATAGCCTGCCTGATTAAAGATATCCCGCATAAATTTCGGCCTGCTGTATCGTCTCTCTCTGGAATGTAAGGTTTCACATATATTTCTGCCGCTCAGTCTGACACCCTCGGACGTCTTTGTAAGCTCAGCCATCGTATGCCAGATAGCCCCCGGTTCTTCATCACTGATCCTCTGCATATCCATGGTAAAGCATTCATCCGAAATCATAATGTCAACCCTGTATCCCATCGTCTCATAACTGACCGGTCCCAGGGTTTTCGGCATCTGACAGAATACCTGTCTGATATGCTGATACACCCATTCATAAATCAGATTACATGCCTTATCAAAAGCATTCTCCGGAATCAGAATTTCCTGATGAAATACATAATCCGATACGAGCGGCCGCAGTTTTTCCTGTATTTCTTTATTCGGCACCCTGACAAACTGCTCTCTGTCAAGTAAGCCTGCAATATATTCATCATGAATCAACTCTTTGTTAATCAGATATATGACCCTGTCAGGGGTCAGTTCCTTATGATGCCGTTTATTTAACAAAATACCGACCAGCTGTTTCTTTGTAACTGCAAAAAAACCGTTTACGATATCCGGATTTCCATCAAAATATGTTTTTAGCTCCGGTTTTAAGCTGTCATGGCTGATGCGAAGGCGATATTTGCTCCGAAGGGCATATTCCCAGTTTTTCTTCTGAAACTGTTCTTCCGCTATGCTGTCACAGATATTGCCAATGGACCAGTCGCACAGTTCCAGATTGGCAATAATACTGTTCATCATCCTGGCCTGCTTTTCCAGACCTGCCCACAGATGTTTCTCCTCTTCCTCCGGCTTATATTTATAACGCATCTCATGCTCGATCTCGTGCCAGCCCTCAAACAAAACCGTCCGAAGCTGTACCTCAAAGGTCTGATCCAACGGATACTCCCACAGCTTTGAAGAAATGTTCCGCAGATATTTGCTCGGTATCCGGAATACACCGTTACATTTTTGTGCATCAAACCGGTTTTCCGCCCAAACCGATTTGGACCAGTTATCCAGATTAAAGGTATCCTCCAGAATCTCCTCGCACAAGGTCACATCTTCTGAATAAAACAGATTGATTCTGATACCGATCAGATCCTGAATCTTTCTGCCGCCTGCCTGAATCCCGTATTTTCCCGTCGCAAGCTTATGTTTCAGAGAAGATTCCGTTTTTACCCTTGACAGGCTGTGAAAAAAAATACCGGTATTTCTGAGTTTTGAGGCGATTGTCTCCTCCAGCGAGACACAAACCGTATTCAACTCTAATATATTTTTATCATCTATGATTTTTTGTTCCATTTCTGTACCTTGTCTGTATAAACCTATGATTATTCCAATATATTTACAATCTGTACTGCATATTCCTCTGTATCATCAGATATCGTGTAACAGGTGTTGCTGATATAAACCTCTTGATTACTGCCCATACCTCCATGAATACACCAGTGGGTCGCATCATTTTCATAATATTGTCCCCAGGTTCTGATCTGAGCCCCGATCTCTGCCTGACTGATTCCCAAAGCATTCAGATAATCCAAAAGAGCATATTCATCCGGAAACTGTCCGATATAAAGGGAAATATGAGAAGGCTTTCCATTCTTATAATATATGATCAGATCACCCGGGTCCAGTTCATCATAAGAAAACTCGGATATATGTTTGTTCAATATATAGGTATCCTGCTCCTTCCAGTCTGTTTGATCGGATACCACGGCTTTTCCACGTACCGTTTGCTTGGACCAGGCTGAAACACAGAAGTCTCCGTCTATCACAATGCCTCCGCATGTGCTGTCCTGATATCTTACCACATTTTCACCGGATGGTGTACACTCCCCGGCATAGGCAAAGGCGTCTCTCACAAACTCATCACAATGCATATTTTTTGCTCCCAGCAACGATTGGCAGACTCTGCCCATCCATTTGTCAAAATCCCAATGCAAAGCAGAGGCCAACTGTCTTTCCAGGGCAATTCCATACTGATTAAAGGAATATTGATACTCTCCTATCGTTCTTTCACCCGGATAGCAGTTCCCGTTTTCATCCGAATAATAATATGCCGTCTTTCCGTTAAGCTTTACGCTTTTTAATCCTGCAACCGTTGTATTCAGGGCATTTCCAAGCTTATAAATGGAACATCCCAAACTTGGAAAGTAGTTTACATAATGTGATATTTTTCCGTTTGCATCCACATAGACCAGCCTGGTATCGCTAAAGCTGTACCATCCCTGCTTTCTGTTAATCTGTCCGCCCGGCGTTACACAATAATAAGACCCGCCGATTATCAGAGGTTCATTCTTTACCTGTACCCATTCGCCGTTGGTATAATTCCATACTGTCCCACAAAGCTCAGATTCCGCATATCTTGCCGTATGATATTTCCGCATGGCTGTTCCGTCAGTATCAAAACCGTACCAGACGCCGTCCTTCTCCGGTGCCCAGATACTCTTTTCCGATACCCAGTTACCATTGACACATTTATAATAGCTGTACTTATTTCCGGACTGAACCAGACGGTTTGTGCAAACGCCTTGGTTAACATAATATCCTATCGTGCTGCTGTTATCAATCCATGCAGTACCCGTATACCTTTTCCCATTATGAAAATAATAATATTTGCCATTGATCATATAAAAGCCATGATCCACCCACACCCATTGATTATTTTCAAACAACCTGAACGTGCTCCAGTATTTAGGATTCTCATAAGAGGCAGAATAATAACCTCTGGTATTTACGCCGTTATGATCAAAATACCGGAATACACCGTCAATCGTCTTCCATTTTCCCGTCATCATTTTTCCGTTTTCATCAAAATAATAGCCCTTTCCATTGATGCAGCACAGATAATTCTTTTTCTGAATCCATTGTCCGTTTTCAAGAACCCAATAAGTCCGTTTATAGGCCTCCTCCGGATAGGATGCATTATAATAACAACAGGTATTTACACCATCCGGATCAAAATAACGGTAAACGGTTCCGACAGACTGCCATTTATTTGTGAGCATCCTGCCGTCTGCGTTAAAATAATATTGCTGCCCATCAATATCACAGAAATAGTCACCGGCCCATGTCCAGGTATTTCCTTCCAGAACTCTTAACATCCTATGATATTTGCTGTTGCTGTAATCATCCGTATAGAAGCTTATTGAATTAAATCCCTGCTCATTGAAATAGCGGTTGACCCCGTCAATCATTACCCACTCATTTGTCACAGAATGGCCTGATCCGTCAAAATAATAGACCTTTCCCTTGATTGTCAGCGCCTGCTGCCTGCACATAACGCCATCCACAAAATATCTGTTTTCGCTCCATCCGTCAGACAAAAGAGAATAATTCCCGGTAAAGCTGACCGCATCTGTAATCAATTTTTTATCCGTCTCATTATTATAGATATCAATTTCAAAAACAGTATTCACGTCCGTCGGAACAGACCGTATAGACATCGGCATAAATTCGGAAGAAAGCCTGCTGATATCATATCTCCCTATATAAGGAGAGTCTCCCCCGGCCAGCACCAGCCATCTGACATCCTGATATTCTACCATACAGTATACAAGCTCTGTATCCGCATCTGTTCCATATCCGATCAGATACTCTTCATCCAATGCATACTCCAACGAAAAGCTGCCGTCAGAAGCATTACTGAACATACAGATGTCCTCTGACTGTACCAATGGCGTCTCCGTAATGACTTCCTGTGAAGCATCAGACGGTGTTGCTGTATCTTCCTCAAGACTCCCTGCATATGCGGGCGTTCCCGGGGCTGTCCACAGACAGACCAGAACGATTCCGGCCAATATTCCCAATTTTCTGATTTTTTTAATCATATCTGTATTTCCTTTTCTCTGTTCAAAATATAAATTTAAGAAATATTTCATAATTGTTACAAAATGCATTCATTTTTGTTAACATCATTTCACAAATATACACGAATATCGCAAAATAGTCAACACTTTCTTGATTTCGACCCCTCCAGCCGATATAATGAAAGGAAATATGTCCTTACGATACGGAAAAGCTTTGGAGGAAACCATGATTTTAGACTGTCAGCATATCAGTAAAGCTTATGGAACAACTGTAATTATAGAGGATATCTCCTTTCATCTGGAAGAAAAAGAAAAAATGGCAATCGTTGGAATAAACGGTGCCGGAAAGACCACCCTGCTCCGTATCATTATGGGAGAAGAAGCCGCCGATTCCGGTCAGGTAATCCTGTCCCGGGACAGGACGATCGGATATCTGTCCCAGCATCAGGATACCAGTTTTGACAATACCGTCTACGGAGTCATGGAAGAAGCCATGGAACCGATAATCCGTCTGCAGGAACGCATTCGTGAAACTGAGCTTCAGATGCAAAATCTCACTGGTGATGCTTTGGAAAAGGCAATGGACACCTATCACCGACTGACACAGGAATTTGAATACAAAAACGGATATGCCTTTGAAAGCGAAATTGTGGGCGTATTAAAAGGACTTGGATTTTCCAGAGAAGATTTTGAACGTCATACGGATACCCTGTCCGGCGGACAAAAAACCCGCCTGTCTCTTGGCCGTCTTCTGTTAATGAAACCTGATATGATCATTTTGGATGAGCCGACGAATCATCTCGATATGGCATCCATTTCATGGCTGGAGGGATATCTGTCAGCTTATCCGGGCGCCGTTATCATTGTTTCCCATGACCGTTATTTTCTGGATAAGATTGTGACAAAAATTGTGGAGATCGATCAAGGCCATGGTCATATTTATCATGGTAATTATACTTATTTTGCCTCAAAGCGGGCGGAAATAAGAACAAATCTGTATAAGGCTTATATAAACCAGCAACAGGAGATCCGACATCAGGAAGCCGTTATTACCAAACTGAAACAGTTCAATCGCGAGAAATCGATCAAACGGGCAGAAAGCCGTGAGAAAATGTTGGACCGGGTAGAACGGCTGGAAAAGCCTTCCGAGATTAACAGTGAGATGCGTCTCCATCTGGAGCCTGCCGTTTTAAGCGGGGAGGACGTCCTGACCGTCGAAGGTCTGGCCAAGTCATACGACAGCCTTACCCTGTTTACGAATCTGTCATTTGAGATAAAACGGGGTGAGCATATCGCATTGATCGGAGGAAACGGAACCGGCAAAACAACAATCCTAAAAATAATTAATAAACTGATAAACAAGGACGCCGGTACGGTACAACTGGGCTCCAGAGTCAAAATCGGCTATTACGATCAGGAGCACCATACTCTGCATATGGATAATACAATCTTTGATGAGATCAGTGACGCTTATCCTGAGCTTACCAATACAAAAATCAGAAATGTGCTGGCGGCGTTTCTGTTTACGGGAGATGATGTGTTTAAAAAAATCGGGGATTTAAGCGGCGGAGAGCGGGGACGTCTCTCCCTGGCCAAGCTCATGTTATCTTCCGCGAATTTTCTGATTTTGGATGAACCGACAAACCA
The DNA here is from genome assembly GCA_947632705.1 of uncultured Coprococcus sp. Taxonomy (GTDB): domain Bacteria; phylum Bacillota; class Clostridia; order Lachnospirales; family Lachnospiraceae; genus Coprococcus. Next base: position 12,940 of record CANRQE010000036.1, read on the forward strand.
TCTGGATATCACCTCAAAGGAAATCCTGGAAACAGCGCTGATTCACTATTCCGGTACGGTACTCTATGTCTCGCATGACCGTTATTTTATCAACCGGACAGCCACCCGGATTCTTGAGTTACAGAATAAACAGATTACCAATTACATCGGCAATTATGATTACTATGAGACACACCGCCTGAACAAACAGGATACATCCGCTTCCCCGTTTACAAGCATATCAGAGACTACTTCTGAAGAGAGAAAAAACTCAACGGATTCTCCCGCCAAGCAGGCATGGAAGGAAAATAAAGCAGAACAGGCCAGACTCCGTAAAAAAGCAAACGACCTGAAAAAACTGGAAGACAGGATTGATCAGCTCGAAGCAGATATTGCGGAAATAGACGCCCAATTTCTGATTCCTGAAAATGCAACGGATGCTGTTTTGTTAAATAAACTGACTGCTGACCGCACCTCCTTGGAAAAAGAATTGAATCTGTTGTACGAGGAATGGGAATCCTTATCTGAGGATGCAGAAACATGATTTTTTAATCTGATTTTAATCTTTTATCTATTTTTATTTAATCTGCATGCGATAGCATACAGATAAGCAAAACATAAAAGCACGGTTTTTGAAACTACCGTGTTTCAGGAATTGCTAAAAACAGATAAAAGAAAGGAAACGAAATATGGATAATTTTAAAAAGGTTGAAAAGTTAAGAGAAAAAACAGGTGTCTCTTATGAAGACGCAAAGATAGCCTTAGAGGCAAACAACTACGACCTCTTAGATGCGATCATTGATCTGGAACGCCAGGGGAAAATAGCTTCTCCGAAACAGGAAAGCTACACCACATCTCCTGACGGAAATGAAACGTCTAAGGAATTTGAACAGGCACAGACATCCTACGAAAATGCATGTAAGGAAACCTCTCTCGGAGAAGCATTCAACAAATTCTTCAAATGGTGCGGCAGAATCATTAAAAAAGGATGCGATACCTCCTTTACCGTTTCAAGACATGAACGGGAAATCATTTCTGTTCCGGTTATTGTACTTGTACTGCTCCTGCTTTTTGCATTTTGGATTGTACTTCCTCTCTTGGTCGTTGGTCTGTTCTGCAACTGTAAATACCATTTCAAAGGATTTGAATCCACCTCTATTGACATTAATGAATTATGCGATAAAGCATCTGACGTCTGTGAAAACATAAAGAAAGACATCAAATAGGAAAGAAGGAGTTCCCAATGGCTGCAAACATTCTGATTATAGAAGATGAATCCAAAATTGCAAGATTTATTGAGCTGGAGCTGATTCATGAAGGATATACCGTTTCAAAAGCATCCGATGGACGAAGCGGCCTTTATCAGGCTATGAACGGAAGCTTTGACCTGATTTTACTGGACGTCATGCTTCCTCAGTTAAACGGACTGGAGGTTTTAAGACGTATCCGTATGGAAAAACAGATTCCGATCATACTTTTAACTGCAAGAGATGCAGTCATGGATAAGGTATCCGGCCTGGATGCCGGTGCAGATGATTATATTACAAAACCTTTCGCCATTGAGGAACTCCTGGCAAGAATCCGGGTTGCCTTGAAGAAACGGCAGACCGGAATGCAGACCTCCCATCTGATCACGATTCAAGGAGTTTGTCTGGATGAGGACCGCCACGAAGTAACCGTACACGGTCAGGAAGTCGAACTGACCAATCGGGAATTTGAACTGCTTCATACACTGATGATCAATAAAAATATTGTACTTCATAGAGAAAAGCTCCTGAATGAAGTCTGCGGCTATGACTATCTGGGAGAAACAAATATGATAGATGTATATATCCGCTATCTGAGAACCAAAATTGACGACCGGTTTGGTATCCGGCTCATACAGACGGTTCGCGGTGTCGGATATGTCATAAAAGACAAGGATGGAGAAACAAATGAATGAAAATAAGAAGATGACATCCATTGCCAGAAAAATCAATATGCATTTCTGGCTGAAGCTCTTTTCCGATATCATTGTACTAAATATTTTTCTTTTTTTTATGATAGCCGGCACTTTTTTTTATTGGCGGGAATCAAAGCTCCCTGCCGGAAGTCATGTAGAGGATCGGTATTTTACAAATGAAACTCTTACACACGAAACTCTATATGTCATAGAAACAACAGATGGTGAAAGCTACTCTTATCCCATTGCGGAATTTACGGGATATCTGATCATTCCGGTATGTCTTTTGGTTGCTTTTGAAGTCATGCATTTATTCTTTTCACTGTTTCATACAGGCAGGATCCGAAAAAAAATGCGCCCGTTAAACGAACTGGCAATCAAGGCGCAGCAAATCAGTACTGCTCCCTTAGATTCTACAAAATTTGACAACCTTGAACACGCCATCGCAAATATCTCTCCAACTGCTCCTGACGCAAGAATTTCCACAGGAGACACAGATCTGCAAAGTATTGAAATCGCATTAAACAATCTTCTTGCCCGTATGCAGGCCAGTAAGATGCAGCAAATGCGTTTTGTTTCTGATGCTTCCCACGAACTCAGAACCCCAATCTCGGTAATACAGGGTTACGTCAATATGTTAGACCGGTGGGGAAAAGAGGATGAAAATGTTTTGAATGAATCCATTGAAGCGTTAAAGCATGAATCTGACCATATGAAGGAACTGATCGAACAGCTCCTGTTTCTCGCCAGAGGAGACAGTGGAAGAAATACACTCCGTTATACAGAATTTGATCTGAATGAAGTAATAAAAGAGGTATGGGAAGAATCTGTTATGATTGATAATCTTCATCCATATATATTTGAACCGGATGCCCCGGCTATGCTGCAGGCAGATACCGCCATGCTCAAGCAGTCCGTCCGCATCTTCGTACAAAATGCCGCCAAATACTCCCACAATGGAGATACGATTAAAATGGGAGTCAAAAAAGACTCCAATTCCGTCTCCTATATCATTCAGGATGAAGGAATCGGTATGCAGGAATCTGAAGTCGTCCATATCTTTGAACGCTTCTACCGTTCAGATGAAGCCAGAAATGAAAACACAGGCGGTTCCGGACTTGGTCTTTCCATTGCCAAATGGATCATCGATGCACATAATGGAACCATTACCGTCCTCTCAAGACCGGAGCTTGGCACCCGTTTTACAGTCACATTCCCGCTGCAGAGAAAATCTCTGTAACGGGAATGTATGATCTGGAACAGTCATTTTTTAGAACAGCTTCTTTAATTTATCCACAGCACCGGAAGCCTGATCTGCCCCAAGCTTTGCCTGTACCCCCGCAACCAGTTTCTCAGCCATGCCGTCCGGAATATCAATGCCGGATACCTTTTCTACTGCTTCGATTGGATTCTTTTTGAACTCCTTCTTGAAATTTTCGTCATTTTTTACCTTGTCAACTACTTTTTCAATCTGTTCCTTAATATCCATGCTTCTTTCCTCCATTTCATGCAGATTTTTGCAACCCATATATTTTAATATTAATAAATATTACGAGCATTTGTATAGCTTCATATTCAGACTCAGGTTACATACTGTCAAGCAGTCCCTGAAGTCCCTGTTCCTCATAGATATTTCTGTAATATTCCAATTCCTGTGCGATCAGTTCATCGATCACCTGCATACTAAGCAGTTCTACCGGCGCCTGATCATCCGTCATCAGATAACTTCCCTTTACATATTCCCTCATATTGTCCCGGACATGCTGCATCAGTCCTGTCAGCTCCGGGTCCTCTGTCTCTGATATATTTCTTTCAAATACCGAAAGGGCAGTATCTGAATTACATGCAAATAACTCTCTGTTGGTGGAATATGCAACATCCACCGTATATACGGATTCAAATACACTTGCAATCGTATCTGAAAGATACTGGTTTATATTGCCTTCCCTTGTGCCGCGCATATTCATATTGACCACCAGGATTCCGTTTTCCGACAAATGATCCTTTACCAAAGAAAAGAACTCCACAGAAGACATCTGAAACGGAATCGTAATATCCTGATAGGCATCCACCATGATGATATCATACTGTTTGTCGATGGCATTCAGATAAGCCCTGCCGTCATAAGTTGTTACCGGAACATCCGCAGGCAGCTCAAAATATTGTTCTGCAAGCGCAGTAATCTTTGCATCAATTTCCACTCCCTCAATGGAAAGATTGTCAAAATACCGTTTACACTGGGTTGCAAACGTACCCGTACCCATACCAAGAATCAGAACATCCAGATGTTCCCTTCCGTTTACGTCCGCCATAAGCGGTGCTGCCATGGCATAGTCATAGTACATGCCTGTCAAAGTCTTTTCCCTGCAATATACGGACTGTACCCCAAACAGCACGTTCGTGGATAATACCACTTCATTGTCTTCCTGATCCTCGTATACCTGTAAATAATTATATATAGATTCTCCCTCAAACATCAGATCATCCACCCAGAATGCATACCGGCCGGAATGCCCGAAAATACAGCTGATGATCAAAACAATCACACCCACGACAGCTGCAATGCTCTTCTTTTTTGCACTGCAGAAATACAAAATAGAAAGCAGCAGCAAAATTCCTGCAAAGATCAGAAATGTTACGGAGGTTCCGACTGCCGGAATTGTCACAAAAGTAGGTACAAACGTACCGATAATACTGCCGATTGTATTGGATGCATTTAATGTGCCGACAATCTTTCCGCTGTCATCAAGACTGTCAACAGTATATTTTACCAGAGACGGAGTCACCGTACCAAGCAAAAAAAGAGGGAAAACAAAAATGACCATACAAGCCAGAAAGGCCGCCCATATTAAAAGATGATGACTGACCGTAAAAATAAGGAGCGCAGAGATTCCAAGTATGATATATTTTCCAAGGACCGGTATCAGGGCAATCCAGATTGCCGCAATGATAATGCGTCTGTATAACCTGTCCGGATTCGGATTTTTATCTGCAGTTCTGCCACCATAAATATTTCCCAGAGCCATTGCGATCATAATTGTCCCAATAATAATTGTCCAGACAATCTGAGAAGAACTAAAATAAGGGGCCAGTAATCTGCTCGCGCCAAGCTCAACCGCCATAACAGACATACCTGCAAAAAATTCTGTCATATAAAGATAGGTCTTATTCTTTAATATTTTACGATCTTCCACCAAAATGCTCCTTCAAATATTGATTCGTCGATTCAATACAGTCCTCGCCAGTCAGCATAAGCACAAAAGCTGCCAAATGATTTATAAAATTATTGATTCAATACTTACGCAAATTTTAACACAATCCATACAAAAAATAAAGAGATTTTCCTATGCACTGGGAAATTTGTAATAATTTAAAGTTTTACATTCCAAAAGAGGTCATCTTCCAATAAAAAAGCCGGAGACAGCTTCTGCCTCCAGCTTAATAAATGACTTTATATTGTTTATTGCAGATTCCTTTAATATACGAATAACTGTGACCAGTAATTTCTTCCGGCTGCATCCTGATAATAACCGACACCCAGCTTCGTATAATTCGGATTTAGAATATTCGCTCTGTGTCCGGAACTATTCATCCATGCCTCCATAACCGCTTCCGGTGAGGACTGACCCCATGCAATATTTTCTCCACAACCACGGTAGCTGATACCGGAATCTGATAAGACAGTGCTGAATTTTCTTCCGTCCGGTCTGGTATGAGAAAATGAGACAGTACACTCCTTTGCTCTGATGGAAGCAGCAGCTTCAATGTTTTTATCAATTGTCACAGGATTCAAACCTGCTTTTGCCCGCTCAGCATTTACCAAGGCCACAACCTGTTCTGCCATCGATCCGCTTACAGCATCGTTTCCCGGCTGTTTTTCATCTAAATCCGGTTTGTTCTGATCAGTATTCTGGTTGGAATTTTGATTGGAATCCTGGTCAGTATTCTGATCGACATCCTGATTACCGGAATCTGTATCCGGACGATTCACATTTGGAGTGTCCGCATCATTATATGATCCTCCGGCATTCCCACAATTCAGTCTTGATAAAATATCACCGAAAGCCGGATAACTACAGCTCAACTTGCTTAAAACCCTTGACAACAACTGATTTCCACAGAACAGTCCAGATTTTCCACATGTAATACCCTGATTATTACAGGTTGAACCAAAATAGATGCCTGTATTTTTCTGATTACAGCCTGATCCGATACAATCATCAACCGAACAGCTCTTATCGCTCTGCTTTGTTGTGCTGTCAGTCCCATTTTCTTTTTCTGTGCTCTCTTTTATATCCTCCTTAGATGTATCCTGTGGAACTGTACTATTTCCTTTGGATGTGTCCTGCTGAACTGTACTATCCCCTTTGGATGTGCCCTGTGGAACTGTACTATTTCCTTTGGATGTATTCTGTTGCGCTGCACTATTCTCTTTGGATGTGTCCTGTTTTCTTGTACCCCCTCCGTTCTGGCAGGATGGCACATTTTGTTGATTACCGTTCACATCGGTATCTGTATCTGATACATCCTGTTTGTTACAATTGGTTCCTGTGCCGCCATTATTTGTACCCGCATTACCGATACCTGGTATGACAGAATTACAATCCGGACTTTGAACATAGGAATCCGGACAGGAAGAAGTCTGACATCCGTTTGAAATACTGTTTCTCACGTCATCACATAGTCTGTTGAAGAAATCTTCAAACTCAGACGGATCCATCTCCTGATCCTCGATTACAATGTAACTATTTCTCGCAGGTTCATTCTGAAAAGTATGAAATCCTGCCGCCTGCGATTGAAAAGACATACTTCCGGCTAAGCCGAAGGCAGTAACTACTGCAAGTGCTGATAATTTTTTCATATATAAACCTCCCATTTCTTGAAATTATTACATTTTTATTACATAATAATTTCTTTTTTGTTACACACATACAATAACATAGTTTACATAAGAAGTATACATGTAATTTATGGGAAATATGATAAGTCCTACAGTTCATACCCCCTCTCCTTTTATAAAAAAAAGCATTTACCTATTGGCAAACGCTCTCTTCTCTGATTCTAATTTCTTTGTATTTGATTATTATTTAAGTTGTTAATTGTTTTTTAATTGTTTTTTGTTGCCCCACAGGTCGTACATGTATACCCTGTCAGGACCTGTTCGTCATATGCTTCCTTATCTACCACCCACTCTTTCTCATAAACTGCATCATGATGTTTGGTGCCAACTTGAACTCTTTTCGTACCATAACTGGACCCCATAGTAGCTCCCGGTGTATAAAATGGATCGTTTGGATCCATTGGAGGTCCACAAGTACCACAATGGGAAGCTATATTTTGTCCAGATGCGGTAATATCCAATCCACAATAACCACAAAATGCATGGGATTCATATATTTTTTCATCATAAGCCTCTTCCACTACCACATTTTCATAATGCCCTTCCTCATCGTGGTGGACTGTCTTGTACTGTGCCTGCCAGTTATGCTGGTGCTCCGTACTTCCCCCACCGGAAGGTTTTTCCGTAGTAGCTGGCTGCTCCGTGGCAGTCGCTTTTTCTGTGGTGCTTGTGCCTCCGGACGGATGGCTGCTGCCATTCCCAGAGCTTCCTGAATTTCCATTATTTCCGGAGCTACCATTGCTTCCGCCATTTCCATTTTGATTGGAATTGCCATTGTCTCCGCTACTTCCGGTGTTACCGCTTTGATTGGAATTACCGTTGCTTCCGTTATTGCTATTATTACCAGACACAGCATTTCCATTTTGAGCGGAACTACCATTGTTGGAGTTCCCTCCGTTATGCGAGTTGCCATCATTGGAAGCTGAATGATTTCCACCTGTCACTTCCTGACCGGAACCCGCTTCCGAAGTCCCGTCGCCTTCAGCCACTTCTTCGGTTGACAACTCCGAGGTATCTTCTGTATTTCCCTGTGTGCTTTCATCCTCCATGTTTGCCACTTGGGTGACATCAGGCTCTTCCAGCGTCTGCTCATTCTTTCCGCCGTTTCTGGTCAGAATAACCGCTGCCGTGACGCCAACTCCCACTACAAGGAGCACAAGGACTATCGTAATCACGATTTTCTTTTTCTTTTTTTCTTCCATACCCCTCACCTGCCTGTCTTGTGAATAGGCATGTGTAAAAGACGGCAAGCCTATTCTTTCCTCATAGTATCTTTTCTAATATATATGATACCAGATTACCTATGGAAAATCCATAACAGGTTCCGACCTCATTTCTATATGGGCAATCCCCCTCCTGATCCAGAAGCTTTCATTCCCAATTCTATGCTCTCCTTTCTGCAGATTCATAGCTTCGGGCAGTGTCCCACATTGCAAGCGTTTCTTTTCTATCCGGACTTTTCCCATCCGGCACTTGATTCTTCAAAATCTCAGTTCAATTGGTCATAAAATGTAGTTTGCGCTATGGATATCCATTTCGATTCATAGTATTCTTTTCATTAGGTAGACTTCTTTTATATGTAGTAATCCCTGTTACCATTGTTTTCTCCAAAACTTAGTATACAGGTAAATCCACGTTGTTACAAAAGTGAGGTCACTTCATATTGTCCTAAATAAAATAGGCCGAGAAATTTTGATATGCTGCCCCTAAGTAGAACATCAAAACCAATCGGCTATGAAAATTAATTTATTTTTTGAAAAGCTTTATTTTGTACCATCACTAACTTATATGATTTATCTTTAATTTCTTCAAGGATTGCTTTTGTATCGCTATCTTTAACAGTACAGTTACATCTTCATCCCTTATTTCATTGTTTTGAACCAACGCAATAACAATATCAATATTC
>CANRQE010000037.1 GCA_947632705.1 uncultured Coprococcus sp.
GACATTTCTTATCTTGAATAATGTTTATAGTTCCTCTCCAAGAACTGCATGATATACTATTTTAGATACTTTGAATTGGTATTTTCTCCTGCTACCTGACAGCCGGTTCCAACCTCAAAATTGGCACAGGATAACCCGTGCCAATCAGTCTGTAAACAAAGCCGCTCTTATTTTTATATTTCAAATGAGTATATATCCTTTTCTTCCACTTATATCCTCTCCCGGCTTCTATTGTCTGTTATAATAGGCAATTCCGTCCTCCGGCTTGAAATAAGTCCGGATATATCCGTCGGTTGATACGATTACAAACTCATTTGTAGCTTCCAGATAGTAGACGTCATCCCCATCCTCTGCCTCTTCTTTATGAAGCGCTTCATCGGATTGGATGACACGGTTCGCACCCGCTTCGTATTCTGCGGCGTCCTGATATCCGAATTCATCACCATGCTTTTCATAGTGCTCTTTGCGGGCATCCTCATTACGGAATGTATAATCCGGAGTTTCAACTGTTTCTCCTGAATTTGCAGCCGGTATATCATTTGTATCTCTCCCGACAAATATCCGGATCACAAAGCACACCATGACCAACAGGATACATAAAGTTCCGACAACGGATCTGGTTTTGCTGATTAAACCCCGTTCAGGTTTTCTGAACACGCCATCTGGTTCTTGTTTCTTCCCCAAAACGATTTCCTCCTGTCATCCTGCTGTCTACTCTAATATCCGGTCGGCACACTGCTCCGCACGATATCTGGCGAAATTAAAATCCCTGATAGAATCATAAGTGGCAAGCTTATCTTGGACCCATACAAAATACTCCTTTGTATTATAAATATCATTTTCTTCCACATCCACGGAAATTTCCTTCTGATGATCTGCACCCGTAACATAATCATAGATATCCGGCACCGCATCCAATCCTAGTGATTCCAGATAATACAAATCCAGTGCTCTCTGTTGTGTATGCGTCAGATTATACTTTGTCACAATATGTACCGGTCTGGCAAATGCAAATATCATATAAAACGTAAAAATCGCAAAAACAGAAAAGGTAATCAGCGGAAAGCTTCTGACATACAGTTTGATCAGAACGCCGGCCATAAGGAAGGCTGTGAGCAAAAGCAGAAAAAGCCCCGTCAGTCTCTGATAGGTGAGATTATATTCTCCAATATACATAAACATCCGCATTGCCGATGATGCAATCATAATAAAGGTACAAAGGCACATGATTGTCAGAACTGTCTTCAACACCTTGCTCTCTTCAAAAATCTCAGAACAGATGATGACAATAAATACATTCAGAACAACAACCACCAGAAGCTGGAAAAAGCCCTGTCTTGCATATTCTGAATAGGACATTCCAACCGGAAGTGTCATATGATTGATAAATAAGTACAAAATCTGAATCACTGAAAACAGCAGGTATACGGCCGTCAGCGATACGGTAATCGTAATTCCGATCGGAGCCTCATATTTTTTACTGCTTCCAAATACCGGATTCAGATTTCTTAGCGGCATTTTTACAATTAAACCGTATACATATAAAAATGTTAAAAAAACAAACAAGGTAAATCCAATAATATCCCATGAAAACAAAGTACCGAAAATAGTTCTGATCACATCCTCAAAAATCGGATCAGCATCCGATAAAAGATTGATTACAAACACAAGCAGCGGAACAGAGATCAAAACGCCGATCAGAATATACATGGACAAAGCGCTGTGTTTTTTTTCTTTTTGCCTTTTATTGGCTTTTCCGTCGGAAAAAGGCGCCCCGACATATTCAAGCGGAGAAAATGCTGCTCTTAAAAAAGCGGCTATATATTCCCCATAATTCCACCTCTTCACGTTATTAAAATATGCCATCAGGCTGCATATTCCCAAAATATAAATACTCAGATTTCCAAAAAAGCAGACCCAGCCGTCTGCATTCAGACACACACTGATTCCAATCAAAATCATAAGAACGAAATACGGCATGATTCTGCCAAGTTTTTTCCAGGCCTGTGCAGTTGTCAGTTCCGCATCATTTTTTACAGCAATCAGCTTCTCATGCTTTATGATAAAAAAGCATAAGAACAGGACGGACAGGATACTGCTGATCGGAGTTAAAATACTGCTCCAATTACGATACAGACATAACGCTGTCAAAATCGCATAGACAATCGTAGCTGTACAAAATGCCTGATACCGTTTTACGGAAACATGCGTCGTCCGATGATACTGTGTATAATATGTATTACCTGCTTGTCCCGGCTGCTGGCTCTGCACCGGCATCGGATTCTGCACCGGCATCTGATTTCCTTGTATTTCTGTATAAGCTTGCTGATTTTCCATATAAACCCCTTTCCATATGTAAAGAACCTCTGTCATTCTAAAACTTCTGCATATTATAAAAAATGATAACCTGCTATAATTGCAAGTTACCATTTTCATCATTGGCTGTCAATATCATATTGTCAGGATTCATATTTGTTAATCAGAAACCAGACAGGTATCAACGGCCTTCTTCAGGATATCCATGCCCTTGATCAATAAGTCATCCGGAATCGTAAGGGCAGGCATCAGCTTCACGACATTATTGTCACGACCTGCACGTTCAATCACCATTCCGTCAGCAAAGCACTGATTTGTAATGCGAAGAGCGGTTTTTCCGTCCGCTACCTCAAGTCCCCAGATCAATCCAATTCCTCTGATCTGTACGCCTTCCCGTTTGATGTTCTGCTCCAGATAATCCCGGACAAGTCCTTCCTTCCGCTTTACTTCCGCTTCTATCCGGTTTTCAAGCATATATTCCAAACCGGCCTTAGCCGCTATCATTGACAACTGGTTGCCGCGGAATGTTCCGTTATGCTCGGCAGGCGCCCAAATATCAAGCTCCGGCTTAAATAAGGTCAGGGCAAACGGCATACCGTAACCGCCAATAGATTTGGATACGATCAGAATATCCGGTATGATCCCGGCTCTTTCAAATGAGAAAAAGGTTCCCGTTCTGGCACAGCCTACCTGAATATCATCAACGATCAGCAATATATCATATTTGTGGCACAGCTTCTCAAGGGCCTGCATCCATGCTACCGGAAGTACCTGCACGCCGCCTTCTGCCTGTACTGTCTCTATAATGATTGCAGCCGGCTTCTCTACGCCCGAATGATCATCTGTCAATAATGTCTCCATATAATGAATGGTATCCAGCTCAGGGAACATGTATGGTGCCGGAATATGTGTGACATTGCTAAGCGGCACGCCTGCACCGCCTCTGCTTCCCGCATCACTGGTAAGTGCCAGTGCTCCTAAGGTCATACCATGAAAGCAGCCCATCAGAGCCCAGATCTGGCTTCTCTTCTTGACCTTTCTTGCAAGCTTTAATGCCGCCTCTACTCCGTTGGTTCCTGTCGGTCCCGGAAACATGACCTTATAATTCAGACCCCTTGGCTGCAGTACCTTTTCCTCCAGATATAAAAGGAATTCTGCCTTTGGTTCGGTCATCATATCGAGTGCATGAATAATACCGTCATTCTGTAAATATGTAATTAATTTTTCTTTTATATATTCATTGTTATGTCCATAATTTAAAGCTCCGGCGCCATTGAAGAAATCAATATATTCTTTTCCGTTCTGGTCTGTAAGAATGGAGCCTTTGGCCTTTGTAAAAACTGTCGGAAAGCTTCTGCAATATGATCTTACCTCTGATTCATAAGTCTCAAATATTTTCTGATCCTGCATTTTTTTATCTCCTTTTTAAGACATATAATAAGACATACCATATATTACAAATATATCCCATATGATATTACTCTGATTTTATTACTTTTTCAATAAAAAAAGACAATTCCCAAGCATTCTTTTCTTATTCATACCGGAGACCTTCTGTTTCGAATTCCAACAGTCTCTGCCTGTATGCTGCCATAATTACATCCTCATATGCCAAAGCAGGCTGTTGTACTCCCATCAGATTCAGAAGATATCTGACAAACAACGGATTCATTATCAGAAACGGTCCAACTGTATACGTTCCGAAGAAATGGTTTCTCTTCAGCCCTTCTTTCATGCTTCCCGGATATAAGCCTGTCCCCCGTATCACATCATAGAAATAACAGTCTGCATTCTCTCCGAAGGAATGGGAAAACTGGGACTTAAATCCTACCAGCCTGATACCCTCATACTCTCCAAGCATCAGGGAATTGAACCGGTGCATCATATCCCGTCTGGCATATGTTGAAAAGATTCCAAGTCCTTCTATTCTGCTTCCGTCTTCGTTTTCAATATAAGCTTCCAGTACCTCCATCGCATTACCAGTAAACAGGAACACCACGCCCTTATCAATCAGCGCTTCTATCTCTTTTCTATAAGGCATCAGTGCCGCTATGACAAGCTCCTGCTGGTTTTCTGTCATGGCTCCCATATAGATCATATCGACAGACTCCGTAACAAATGCCGGCTGGTCAGACAAACCGGTATATATGATCTCTGCCTCCGGCACACAGGCCTTCAGATAATGAATATTCTGTAATTCGCCAAAGAGGTTTGCGATCTCGCCAAACAGGACTTCTATTCTTAATTGACTGCTCATGCCGTTGCCTCCCTCTCTGCCAGTTTTTGTTTTACCTTATCACGAACCTTCATTGCATCACTTTCCGCATACAGCTCATGCAGAATATAGACACTGTCTGTTCCCTCAAGCTTCAGGTAATCCGGGGCATCCAGTTCCTTTTCTGTTGATACCAGTCTGGACGCATCCACACCCGCCATCAGAAGACGCAGTCTGTAATCCATACACCGCACGCCGCTGATTACTATATTCGTGATATCCGGATGATTCAAAAATTCAAAATCACAGTCAAAAATCCATGTCATATTTTCAGATGAACCTTTTCTGTCAAACACATCATCCAACATCAGAATGATTTCCTTCTTGCCCGGCTCACCTGCGACATAATCAAAGACACAGGAGCATGCGATCGGATTCTGGCCTTTTGCCATATGGGTAATCACATCCACATGATTTACGGTTTCCCTGGAATATCTGGATTCCACAATATTCAGACTTTCAAAAGCCGTATGAAGCTGTTCATAGGTAAGACCGAAGGTCCTCAGCATGGTAATTGCTGTTACCTGATTGTATACATTAAAGATACTGTTACTGATCAAGGGATAAGATTCCACACCCTGTGGGGTCTCTATCTGCATATTTCCGGTGGAAAAGTCTACCTCTGCCTTATAATCCGCCTTTGGTGATGTATAGCCGCAATACTCACAGGCGGCGTTTCCTATATGGTGATACCGCACATAATTGTAATGCAGCGGTTTATGACATTGCGGACATATACGGACATCATTGATCAGATTAATGCACTTTTCCCTGTCTGAGGGCAGTCTGTTAATTGCAAAATAGGTCTTCGGATTCTTCTCTCCCAGATTACAACTGATCAGATCGTCAGCATTTAAAATCAGATGGGAATCTTCGGGCAGACTGCTGTTGATAATATTAAAAATAAATTCCGGATTGGCATTTCTATGTACCGAATCGCGGAACAGATTGGTACAGACAGCATAGGTAGGCCGGATATAGGGATAAACCAGCTTAGAACTCCTCTCATCCACCTCAAAGATTGCAATCTCCTTTTTTGCTTTTCCTGTAAACGTACTGCCTGCGATCAAAGAACTGGCTATACCGGCATTGATATTGGAGCCTGCCTTGTTATTTAACACATCATATCCGTTTTTTTCCAGTATCTCTAACAGCATATTACAGACTGTCGTTTTTCCGTTTGTTCCTGTTACTGTAATGATCGTTTTGGGCTTGTCTATTCTTCCAAGGAAATCTGGGCACAGCCTGATTGCCAGCTTCCCCGGAAAATAACTGGCATTCATAGATAACATTCTCTGTGTCATGCGCGCCAGTTTTCCCATAAACATCGCAAAATAAAATCTCAGATTTTTTCCCATGCGGGCACCTCATTTCCGTACATCAACCGGTTATTTTATAATCATAGTATTTCAAAAATAAAACCTTTTATTATATAACCACTCAATCTCTGACATGTCAACAAATAAATCCCAAAGTATACGGAAATATCCGATTTTTTTCTTTATCTCGACAAAAAATATTCCTCCATGCACAAATCATTTTCATACATATATTCGGCTGCTTCCTTTCCCACATATCTATAATGCCAGGGCTCATAGGAAATCCCTGTAAGGTCTGCCTTATCAGCCGGATATCTTAATATATAGCCATACCTGTAGGAATTGTTCATCAGCCAGATCTGGGTCTGTGTATCTGCCTGGGCATCGTCCAGCATCTGATAGGATTCATCTACGATATCGACTGCCAGTCCAAGCTCATGCTCACTGGTTCCCGGAACGGCAATCCATCGTTCCGCTTCCCGTACAGCCTGATCTTCTTCATATCCCTCCTCCAATAACCGGTTTACTTTATTCTCATATAGCTCAATCTGCTTTTCATGGCTTCTGTAGGAGCTGCAGATAAGCGGATGCAGCCCCTCTGCCCGACAGTCATCCATCATATTCTGTAAATCCTCATAGGCACGCCTGTCAATTGACTGATCATTGATCAGATCAACCAGATCCACGCTCCAGTTTTCAGGCATACGATGCGTGGGATTTACAAGGGTCAATATGTCATTGTTCACAGCTTCCGTCACCTTTTCGTTCCCTGTCATCTGGTTTTCAGATTTCCATATATATTTTGCAGCCGTTGCTGTATTTTCTTCTGCATTCGCTGTATTGTTGTTCATATCCTTCTCCACAGACATTGTTTTGTTATCTGTATTTATATTCATGACCTCCATGCTTTTTGACATTCTCCCAAGAAAAAATGCCGCTACAATCAGAAATACCATGGTTGTACTTGCGATTCCTGCAAAAAGGAAAGCCCTACGTCTTTCCTTTTTGCGCTGTTCTGATTTTCTTTTTTTCTTCTCGTTCTCTTTATTCTGCACGTTTTCTTCCCGTCCATTTCTGTCTGCATATTCATAATAATTCCGCATCTTACATACTCCTTTTATCTGTTTTAGAATATGTACTGATTATAAATTCAGTATGCATCCAAAATCGTTCGTATATGCATATAAAATGGCGCAAAAATGCATCAGTCTGCCTGCACTGTTTTAAGCAGACGACTTCTGTCCGGGATGAGACGCATTCTGCCTTTCCGTGGAAGCACCACTGATTTTTTCCCGTAAAATCCCAATTGTATTTTTAAATATCCTCGGAACACGGATTCCCATCATCTCTGCATTTTCAATAACAGATAATAATTCATTGATAATAAATGCAATAACTACAATTTTTCTGATATATTTTGTACTGATCAGTAAATCCAGTCTGTGCGCTGCCATAATAAATATGAACAGCATACATTTTTTACAGATACCCTTCCAGCCTGTTTTACATTTCAGTGCTTTGGCTTTTGAATTGGGCTGAAGAGATCTTACAATTACTGTGCTGGTCAGAAAATCTGTAATCATAAAAATCAACAATGTGGTCATATCATTCCCCCACTGTCCAAATAAAGCCCGGAACAGTGTTTCGGCAAGGTCAACCATGACAATCAAAATACTTTCCATTCTGATACCCCCCATGTAAAAATCAGCCGTTTGATTGACGGAAAACTTTCTTTTGTAAATACAATAATTTGATACAAAAATCCCTGATAACCATTGCTATGTGATATCAGGGATCTTCTTAGTACAATATATTCATTTTTAAGACAAACTCTACTATTATAAGATACCAAAACCAGACGATTCGTATTCGCACAAATAAATATTTTGCAAATACAGTCTGTTTTTTTTGCATGTCTTAGAATTTGCCTGCCTTCGCTGCTTCCTCTACGGAAACGGCAACTGCAACTGTCATACCAACCATCGGATTGTTGCCGGCACCGATCAGACCCATCATCTCAACATGAGCCGGAACGGAGGAGGAACCTGCAAACTGTGCATCGCTGTGCATACGTCCAAGTGTATCTGTCATACCGTAGGAAGCAGGACCTGCTGCCATATTATCCGGATGAAGGGTACGTCCTGTACCGCCGCCTGATGCAACGGAGAAATACTTCTTACCCATTTCCAGACATTCTTTCTTATATGTACCTGCAACCGGATGCTGGAATCGTGTAGGATTGGTGGAGTTACCTGTAATGGAAACGTCAACGCCTTCCTTATGCATGATTGCAACGCCTTCCGGTACGGAATTGGCACCATAGCAGTTTACCTTTGCACGAAGCCCTTCTGAATAAGACTTTCTGTATACTTCCTTCACTGTATTGGTATATGGATCATACTCTGTCTCAACAAAAGTAAATCCGTTAATTCTTGAAATAATCTGTGCAGCATCTTTTCCAAGACCGTTTAAGATAACACGCAGAGGCTCTTTACGAACCTTATTTGCCTTCTCTGCAATACCAATAGCACCTTCTGCTGCTGCAAATGACTCATGTCCTGCAAGGAAACAGAAGCACTTGGTTTCTTCCTCTAACAGCATCTTGCCCAGGTTACCATGTCCAAGACCAACCTTACGGGTATCTGCTACGGAACCAGGAATACAAAAGGCCTGAAGTCCTTCCCCGATTGCTGCGGCAGCGTCAGCCGCCTTTCTGCAGCCCTTCTTGATAGCGATTGCCGCACCGACTGTGTAAGCCCAGCATGCATTTTCAAAACAAATAGGCTGAATGCCCTTTACCTGATTATATACGTCTAAACCGGCATCCTTGGTAATCTTCTCTGCTTCTTCAATAGAGGAGATACCATAGCTGTTTAAAACTTCATTGATCTGTTTGATTCTTCTTTCATATGATTCAAATAATGCCATTGTTCGTTACCTCCTTCTATTATTTCGCAATCTCTTTGTCTGTACGTGGATCGATCAGCTTTGCTGCATCAGCAACTCTTCCATACTGACCGCAGGATTTCTCATATGCGGTGTTAGGATCATCACCCTTCTTGATAAAGTCTGTCATCTTACCAAGGTTTACGAACTTATAACCGATAATCAGACCTTCCTCATCCAATGCAATCGCATTGACATAACCTTCCGCCATCTCCAGATATCTCGGTCCCTTTTTCAATGTACCATACATGGTACCAACCTGAGAACGAAGTCCCTTACCAAGATCCTCAAGACCGGCTCCAACTGCAAGACCATCCTCTGAGAATGCACTCTGGGAACGTCCGTATACAATCTGAAGGAATAACTCTCTCATTGCTGTGTTGATTGCATCGCATACAAGGTCTGTGTTAAGTGCTTCCATAACGGTTAAGCCAGGAAGAATCTCTGCTGCCATAGCGGCTGAATGTGTCATACCGGAACATCCGATCGTTTCAACCAAAGCCTCCTGAATAATACCTTCCTTTACATTCAGTGTCAGCTTGCAGGCACCCTGCTGTGGTGCACACCAACCGATACCATGTGTAAATCCGGAAATGTCCTTAACTTCTTTTGCCTGTACCCATTTTGCTTCTTCAGGGATCGGTGCACAACCATGATGAACACCCTGCCCTACTGGACACATGTTTTCAACTTCCTGTGAATAAATCATTGTTTATCTCCTTTCAAAATATAAAAATCTGTAATAGAGTTCAAACCCGTTCATAGATACGGAAAAGCTGCAAACACAGATTTCCCTGCATACTTTGGTATTCAAACTATCAAACATATTTTCTCATAAAATACCAATTTCGTCTATAGCTTATTTAAAAATAATTGGTAAGATATCATCAAACATTATTTAAAGGATTCCGAAAGGATAAGCTTATTACGACGGAGTGCTGATTATAATCCTTATATTTTCATTAACTCCATTCTCCTCTCATATTTTGCAACAAATCTTCAATAGAGTCGGCAAGTTTTACGCTGATCTATTCAAGCACATCAACAGCATAAACCGCACCATCTCTATTATCAACATGTACTACATAACTATCATTACCGTCAATTTTACAAAATCTTCCAAGAAGGAAAAAATTCCCTTTTAAATAATGACAATCTTTTTCATGAAACGAATTTTTCGCATAAATCAACAAATCATCAGTTGGTAGAAGACTATCAATTTTTAATCTAGCTATTTCTGTCCCACCACGTAGATTCATAAACCAATATGTATTTAAAAACTCTTTAATCGGTTATATTTTCTATACAATCCGGTACCACATTCCTACACCTCACAATATGATCATATTAAATAATTTGCTTTTTACATCAAGCATTTTGTCTTTTTTTGCAATCTATGATGCAGTTTTTTCAAAAAAAATCCAAAAAACTATGGCAATAAATATCTAACCCAGAGATGATGGTAAGTTGCATGGAATCGGACTTCATAGCGCTAACGCTGCTACCGAAGGACAATGCCGACTTTTGAGGTCGTGCCCTTACCTGCATTATACAGAACTGTTTTGTCTCTTTACCATACCAGATTTTTCTCTTTTTACAATCTTCGGATGTGTTTTTTCAGACCGCTTATTTAAAAATAATGAACAGATATCTTTTGTGTAAATATTTTTGACGAACCTGATGAAATGATATATGATAAGAAAAGATATTTTTCAATCAATTATCCAAAAGGAGTTAACATAACTATGCGTCTCATTGATTTACACACACATACCACCGCATCTGACGGTTCCTTTACCCCTTCTGAGGTCTGCCAACTGGCAATCGACAAAAACCTTGCCGCCATTGCAATCACAGACCATGATACGGTTTCCGGAATCGCCGAAGCTGTTCAATACGGAGCAGAACATTCCGCAGATATAGAAATCATTCCGGGTGTCGAAGTTTCCTGTGAATATCAGGGACGGGAAATACACATTCTGGGCTACTATATGGATTATATGAATCCTGCCCTCTCCGAACCTTTAGATGCAGTCAAAGAGGCAAGACTTAAACGCACCCTTGACATGTGCCGTCTGTTTCAGGAAGACGGTATTGACATGACATTAGAAAAGCTGCAGGCCGGTAATCCGAAAACTGTAATAACACGGGCACATTTTGCCAGAGTGCTGTTGGAGGAAGGGATCTGCAAAACCAAAGATCAGGTTTTCAAATCCTATATCGGTGAAAAAAATAAATACTATATCCCGAACCCTAATATTTCCTGCGAAGAAGCAATGCGGATCATAACCACCTATGGAAAGGCGGCGTTTCTGGCCCACCCGCTTCTTTATAAGCTTGGATATCAACAAATTGAAGAACTGATTGTATATCTGAAATCTCTTGGACTGACAGGCATTGAGGCCTATCATTCCTCTAATAACTCCTACGAAAGTGACCGGCTCCGAAACATTGCCGCAAAACATGGTCTTCTGGTATCCGGCGGTACCGATTTCCATGGTGTAATCAAACCGGATATCCAACTCGGCAGCGGACGGGGCGGTATGCGTATTACAGAAGGAATTCTGACCAGAATAAAAGAAGCCCTGTAAAGGGCTTCCTTTTATTTTTTTATTTTTCCTTTTCCTCTTCTATTGCCGCTCCCTGTTTTTCCAGTTCTGCCACTGCATTTTTGTGCATCGGAATACGGCAGTTCTTATTGTTTCCGAATTCTACGATAATCGTAGTATCATCCACAATATCCAGAATGGTTCCATAGAATCCGCTGGTGGTCATAATGTTGTCCCCCGGTTCCATCTGACTATGCATCTCTTCTGTCTTTGCCCTCTGCTTCTTCTGTGGTCTGATCATCATAAAATAGATGATGACAACAAAAATCAAAATATACACAATTAAAAATGCTGCGGAAGAACCTTTGCTTGCCGCCGATGCGTCGGCTGCCTGATTTAAAAACATACTAAACATCTTTTATTCTCCTTTATTGATTGTTAAACTTTCTATCATGGATTTCTTATAGGACGCATAGCATCCTTCCTCAATCGCCTGTCTGATCTCCTTCATCATATTATTATAAAAATACAAATTATGCAAGACACAAAATCTCATACCAAGCATTTCATTCGCTTTTAGAAGATGTCTGATATAGGCCCGGCTGTAATGTCTGCAGGCCGGACAGCCGCAGTCTTCTTCAATCGGTCTGTCATCCGTCTCATATTTTGCATTCTTCAGATTCAGTTTTCCCATCTTGGTATATACATGGGCATGACGCCCGTTTCTGGACGGATAAACACAATCAAAGAAATCTACGCCCCTGTCTACTGCCTCCAGTATATTGACAGGCGTTCCGACTCCCATCAGATAAGTCGGTTTATTCTCCGGCAGATATGGTACTGTTACATCCAGAATATGATACATCTCTTCTGCTGTTTCTCCGACTGCAAGGCCTCCAATCGCATATCCCGGAAGCTCCAGCTCGGATATCCGTTTTGCATGATCGATCCGGATGTCCTCATAGACGGCTCCCTGATTAATTCCAAACAGCATCTGCTTCTGATTAATCGTATCCGGGAGTCCATTCAGGCGGTCCAGCTCAGCCTTACATCTGACTAACCATCTTGCTGTCCTGTCAACAGAGGCCTGTACATAACTTCTCTCCGCTTTTGCAGGCGGGCACTCGTCAAAGGCCATTGCAATCGTGGATGCCAGATTGGACTGGATCTGCATACTTTCTTCCGGTCCCATGAAGATCAGTCTTCCATCCACATGCGAATGAAAGGTAACACCTTCCTCTTTTATTTTCCGCAGGCTTGCAAGAGAAAATACCTGAAATCCACCGGAATCCGTTAGGATTGGACGATCCCAGTACATAAACTTATGTAAACCTCCTAACTGTTTTACAATCTGATCACCCGGACGAACATGCAGATGATAGGTGTTTGACAACTGAATCTGACATCCGATTTCCTTCAAATCCGTAGTTGCCACTGCCCCTTTGATTGCAGCAGCCGTTCCTACATTCATAAAAACGGGCGTTTCTACAGTTCCATGTACGGTTGTAAAGGTGGCACGTTTGGCCCTGCCATCCCTGCAAATAATTTTATACATATGCTACTTTCCTTACATGCGGCAGGAAATCTGTTACCGCAGATGCCCCCGCATATTATAACAGATGCCCATAACGACTGTTATGGGCATCCCATGTTCATTCATTACTCAGTATATAATGCCTTAAATACTCCTTAAATGCAAGCTTTTCATGAAACTTTATGATTTATTTTTCAATTTTTTATTCCTTCGCCTGCAAGGTTGCCGTTACGGTCTGTTTTTCATATTCGCCATCCGACAGACGATAGAATTCTATTTCTACTTTGTCTCCTGCTTCTTTATCTGCAACCATATCCTGCAATATGGTCATATCCTTTACCTCTTCTCCGTCAAATCCCACAATGATGTCCCCGGATTTTAAACCGCAGTCTTCCGCAGGAGAATCATCGGTAATGGAAGAGATATAGATTCCTTCCGGCATTCCGAGCATCTGGGCATAATTCCTGTCTATTGTCTGGGCAGAAATACCGAGATAGGTTTGTCCGGACGGTATTTCGTTTCCCGCCTGTGGTTTCTGACTATCATCCTGATCGTCCTCAGACACCTGAATTCCTTCTGCTTCTATCAGATCATTGATGATGTCAGAAAGCTCGCTGATCGGCAGTGCATATCCCATTCCTTCTACATCACTATCCACATATTTTGCGGTATTGACTCCGATCAGTTCTCCGTTCATATTCACAAGTGCTCCGCCGCTGTTGCCCGGATTGATGGCTGCATCTGTCTGTAATACAGAGATTGTTTCATCTGACACGGTTATTTCTCTCTCCAATGCACTGATATAACCGACTGTTACGGACTGCCCGTAACCAAGTGCATTACCGATTGCGATACACGGATCTCCGACTCGCAGATTTTCAGAGGAACCGATGGTAATCTCCTGAATCTGATCCAGGGTCTCATCCTTAATATCCTCCATGGAAACCAGAACGATTGCTATATCATTTTCCTCATCGTAGCCTTTCACGACAGCATCTGCTGATTCCTTATCTACAAATACAACCTCTAATTCTTTTGCGCCTTCTACCACATGGTAGTTGGTCAATACAAACAGATTCTTCTCATCTCTTCCTATAATGATACCTGAGCCTGCGCCCGGCAATTCCTGCTCATAAGTAGAAAACCAATACTGATAGGTCTGCACATAGGTTCCCGTAATCGATACGATTGACGGCATAACCTTGGCAGCTACGTCTGCCACATCATAATTAACTGTCTGAACGGCATTACTGTTTGCCTCAATATAAGAATTGTCCCGATCATCGGATATTCGCTGATTCTGGTTTGACTGTTTTGTACCAAAGAGTGCATCACTGCCGTACCGGACTCCCTGAAAAACTGCCCCTGCAACCAGACCGAAGACTACGGCGGCGGCAATCAGCCGGGCAATCTTCTTTCCCGTACCGGAGTGGGATTTTCCTTTTTTTGCTGCTTTTTTCCGGGCTTTCTTTTCTGCTTTTAATTCTGCTCTTGTCCTGATATCCGGATTCTCTCTGTCAGTTTTTGCATTTTCAGCGGCACTCAAAGATACGGAAGGACTGTCAGCTTCAGATGCAGCCTGTTCTGCCATGTGCCGCTCAGGGTGCTGTTCTTCCTTTGCCGTTTCTTCTGCATTTGTCATATTCTGGCTGATATACATAGCCTCCATACCGTTTACATTCTGATTACGGTAACCGGACATCTGATATCCCGGATGCATCTGTCCCGGCTGTACACTGGGATTTACAGGTCTGCCCTGCTGCGTATATTGATACTGCATTTGTCCCGGATACGGATAACCGGGATGCACATATCCCTGCATATACGGCATATTTGGATACGGATACCCATATCCCTGATACATATATCCCGTTCCTGCATAATTTCCATATGCATTGTTATGTTCCATTGCATTTTCCGGGAAACCCTCCGTTTTTACCGATGCTTCTTCTATATGCTTTTCTTCTGTATGTCTGTCCGCTTCTGTATGTCTATCTTCTTCCGCATATTTTTCTTCTTCCACCGGTTCTGTGGTTATATTTTCTTCTCTGTTTTTCTCATCCATCTTGTTATTCCTTCCTTTCTATCCATGTCTGATACAGATCTGTGAACCTTTGTCTGTCATACAATATACCCATAAATTGTGATATATTTGTGTTTTTCATGTTTAAAAAATTTGAACTTTCATACTACATCCTATTTTTTTTATATTTTTTATGTTGTTTTTTTATTGACGAAAAGAAGACTTTAGACTACATTTGAAAGTATGAAAGCAAATGATACCTTTCAAAATTCCTGATTTGCGATATCTAAAGGAGACATATATGTTTAGAATATGGGGAAAAATTATCCGGAACAACCGGCTGGTCAGGGATACCGTAATCTGTATTGAGGATTCCTCCTTAAGCCGGACAAAAAAAGTATATCGGGCGTTGGAGGATATATGCTATGAATTCGATCTTGCAAAGCCTGTATGGCTCAAAAAGAATCAGGAAGATTTCATTACACACGCCAGAACGCGTTTTACAGCCGATAACTTTGTAGAAACCATTGATTTTGACTATCTGGACTTTCAGGTGATTGAAGAGGAATATTAGAGATGTTTCGAGCAGAATCCATATATAAATCCTACGGAAAAAAACAAATTCTTACCGATGTTTCTCTGTCGGTCACAAAAGGTACATGTCTGGGATTACTTGGCTTAAACGGTTCAGGGAAATCCACTCTGTTAAATATTCTTGCCGGCTGTATACGCGCGGACGCAGGGCGGTGTTATTTTGAAAACGGCAAAGGAAAGATTGCCTTTCTCCCACAGGAAAATCCACTGATTGAAGAACTGACCTGTATGGATAATATCAGGCTCTGGTATCGGGGAAAAAGGAAAGATATCTTTCATGAAAAAAACAAAACCCTGTTTACAGCACTCGGCGTCGATGCTTTTATCAATGAACGGGTAAAAAATTTGTCCGGCGGTATGAAAAAACGGCTGAGTCTTGCTATTACCATGATGGAAGAGCCTGATCTTCTATTGCTTGACGAGCCCTTGGCCGCTTTGGACCTGCTATGCAAAAACGGAATTTTAACCTTTTTGAAGAAATGGCTTACCGAAGGAGGCAGTATCATTCTGGCGACACATGAAACTGCCGCTTTGGATATCTGTACTGATATTTATTCCCTGCATAACGGAATCGTTACTCCGGTATTCACAGGCAAACAGGGTACACGTCCATGCAGGGAACAGGAATATATGGATATTTTACTGCAAAAACAGGAGAACTCTTATGTTTATCCGACTGATCAGAACCGATTTTAAAAGAATACGATATCTGCTGCTCCCGCTCTTTCTATGTACTGCCGTTCTGGGTGCTTCTTTTGCTGCGCTCGCAGCATTTACCGAAAAAGTAATCTATCAGGACTCATCTCCGGAACCGGTTCGGGTGGGAGTCGTCATGTCCATTGATTCCGAATATGGAAAACTGGCATATCACTTTGTAACAGAGATGGAAAGCTATCAGAATACCTGTGAATTTGTGACACTGGAATCGGAAGAAGCCGGACGTGAAATGCTGCAGAAAGAACAGCTGCAGGCAGTCATTGTTGTTCCCGATAATATTCTGTCCGACATCATAGATGGAACCAATACTCCGGTCACGGTTCTCTACCGGGAGGACGGTTCCCTGGAAACCTATGCTGCAAACGAGGTCTTTGTATCAACCTCCTCCATGCTTGGCACTTCTCAGGCTGCGATTTATACTGCCTTAAAGCTTGGCCGAAATCTGGAACTGTCTCCGGATCTGCAGGCCCGGGTCAATACAGAAGTCAACACACTGTTTTTCAATTATGTATTAACAAGAACCGCCTTATTTGATAAAACCGAAGTGCATGCGACAGGTCTGTATCCGGTCAGGGACTTTTATATTGCCGCAGGATTTCTTCTGTTGCTTTCCATGCTTGGAATTTTGTTCCTGTCACTGTTAAAAAACAATGCAGCCGCATATATAAAAAAATTAAAGCTTTCAGGAATCTCCGCCGTCCAGGCCGGAATCAGCCAGTGGCTTACCATTACAGCAACTCTCTATGGCATATATCTCCTGCTCTATACCGTTGCTGTCATTGTTTCATCCGCTGTATCCACGCACTTTCTATCATTTCATACAATGGCCCTGCCCGCCGGTCTGCCTGTCTGTGCATGCATTGCACTGATAACCGTTTTGATTGGCAAAATACCTGTCAGTCAGGCTGCTGCAAGTATGATTTTATTGATTGTTGTTTTCCTGCTGGCATATACGGGCGGCTGTCTGGTTCCGGAAGCTTTACTGCCTGCTTTTTTAAAGCCGGTTTGTACATATTCCCCCTATTACCACATGATACAGCTTTTATGTAACAGTATGTTTTGATATTGATCAATCGGAGAGCCTATGAGTACCTTATTTCGACAATTTTTGATACTGATAAAAAGGACATTCTATAAACCTGTCTACGGAATCGTTCTGATCCTGATTCCTTTGACTGCCATATTTGTAAAGTCCCTTCCAAAGCAGGAGGTATCAACTGATATCCGGAGCGGAATCTGCGTGGAAGACCAGAACATTCATACCAAAGCCCTGCTTGAGCTGCTTTGCGCAGATGATACCGGTTTTCTCTTTATTGTATTTGACTCTCCGGAAGCGGTCAGGGATGCCGTTGCGTCCGGTGAAATTGACTGCGGTTATTATCTGCCGGCCGGATTTTCCGAAACATATCCAAACGACAGGGAAAATACCCGCATTCAGGTCTATATTTCTCCGTCAACAATGTTTTCTGATGTGACAATGGAAATACTGTTTGATAATCTGCTAAAAGTTTTTGCCGTACCGATTGTTTCCCACTATTTTTCTGCCGATCCGGAATTATCAGATTATCTGATGCCGGAATATGATGAAGCAATCACATCCATATACAGGGAATATATGACTGACAATTCTGTTTTTCATATTGTAACAAACGGAACAGGAACCGGTAAACGTGAAGAAAAAAAGCTTTCCCTGTTTCCTCTGTATCCGTTTATCGGACTATTGATCTTTACTTCCGCTTTGCTGGGGCTATTGAACACATTAAAAGATGAGGACAATCACGTATATTCCGGGCTCACAAAAAAAAGCCGTTTCAGATTCTGTATTATGAATATCATAAGCAGTCTGATTCCTACGGCTTGTATTGGTTATATTACACTTTTGATTTATGGCACAGAGTATACGCCATCCGCTCTGGCTCTTCATATGTTAGTTTACATAATCATTTGCCTGTTTTTTACACTGGCCTACCGCCTGCTCTTTTCATCCTACAGACGATATCTGGCAGCATTACCGGTTCTGCTCACCTGCACAATCCTGCTGTCTCCGGTTTTTATTGACTTGACGCAATTCCTGCCGGTCCTGAAGCTCATATCTTATTTCTTCGCACCGACCTATTTCTGATCCTGACGGCAGTATGTTTCGCCGGCAATCGTAACGGCTGCTCTTGCTGCCGTCATATCCATGATTTTTTTTTCTATATATGAAACAGCATCCGGAGGTATCATAGTATGAAAAACCACCTCATTTGTATAATCGGCGGATGTAATTCTGATCTGACCGGAATTCAGAAAATACTGTATTTTTCCCGCATCGTTATAATTTGCAGTTATGTCAACCAATTTAACATACTGCATGACACAAATGCCTGCATTGGCAAGTGCAAGCCTTGCGGCTTCCGTATAAGCCCGTACCAGACCTCCGGTCCCCAGCAGGGTGCCTCCAAAATATCTGGTAACAACAATACAGGCATTGACCACTTCTCTGCCGGTCATAACCTCAAGTATCGGTTTTCCGGCCGTTCCCTGCGGTTCTCCGTCATCGGAAAACCGGTACAATGTAGGTTCGGTTCCGACCGCAAAGGCATAACAGTGGTGTCTGGCATCGTAATGTTTCTTTTTTACGGCTTCGACCAATGCATATGCGGCTTCTTCACTTTCCACCGGCATAGCATACCCGATAAACCGGGATTTTTTCTCTGTCAGTTCATCCTGCCCCGGATTCAGGATTGTATGATATCTGTCTGTCATTTTTTCTCCGAACCTGCATTTAACAGTTTACTTAACTCATCCATAAAGGTATTGACATCTTTAAACTCACGATAAACGGACGCAAATCTGACATAAGCGACCTGATCCAGATCTTTGATTTTATCCATGACGATTTCTCCGATGATCGTACTCTCAATCTCGCGTACTTCAAGATTAAAAATTGTATTCTCGATTTCATCGATACATCTGGTAACGGCTTCCACGGAAACAGGGCGCTTATGACAGGACTTGATCACACCTGATTCAATCTTGGATCTGTCGTAGGTTTCCCGGTTTTTGTCCTTTTTAATCACAATCAGCGGAATGGTCTCCACCTTTTCATAGGTTGTAAAACGCTTACCGCATGCGTCGCATTGGCGTCTCCTTCTGATGGCACTTCCGTCATCCGCAGGTCTTGAGTCAATAACGCGGGTATCATCCAGATTGCAAAATGGGCATTTCATACTAATTATTCCTCCGTATTTTATTTATCCGGCAGTCTTGGTATATGCGGTTTCACATCTACAAGAACAATATCCGGTCCGATTCTCACAATATTACAAAAATCAATATAATATTCTTCACAGGAACCAAAGCACCAGAACAATTTTCCCTGCTCCGGTACAATGATTGCCTGTATATGTCCTGTACATGGGTCAAATTCTATATCTGCAATATAACCAAGACGCCTGCAGTCCTTACAATTAATTACTTCTTTTTCCTTTAATTCACAAAATCTCATACAACATACCTGTAAACGATATTATTATATGTATATTTCTCAAATAGGAAAAATAGAAGCGTAAATCGGCAATATTCTCTAAGTTATGATCTTTACAGGGCATTT
Source organism: uncultured Coprococcus sp. (assembly GCA_947632705.1). Lineage (GTDB taxonomy): Bacteria > Bacillota > Clostridia > Lachnospirales > Lachnospiraceae > Coprococcus. Next base: position 19,869 of record CANRQE010000037.1, read on the forward strand.
TTCCTTACACATCCCACAATTCGTACATTTTGCAGGATCAATGTGTGCAAGATTTTTATCAATCGTAATGGCTTCCGCCTCACAGTTTTTTGCACAAAGGGTACATCCGATACATCCTGCATTGCAGTATGTCTTTACATCTTTTCCCTTGTCATGGGAATTGCATCTGACAAGATGTTCCGCATCATACGGCACCATTTCAATCAGGTGTCTCGGACATTCCGCAACACATTTCTCACAACCCTTGCATTTCTCCTTATTGATAACGGCAATTCCGTCTATGATATCAATGGCGCCGAAGCTGCAGACTGCCTTACAGGAACCATAACCGGTACAGCCATAGGTACAGCCCTTTGGTCCGCCGTTTGGATGATTCTGTGCCAGCTTACAGTTTTTGGGTCCGATATATTCATAGACATCCTTCGCCTTATCACAATCGCCTGCACATTTTACAAAAGCAACATGTCTGGTAACTGCAGTATTTTCAACTCCCATAACCTTACTGATTGCTTCTGCACAGGAGGCTCCGCCAACAGGACATGCGGAAGGAGGCATTTCGCCTTTGGCAATGGCAGCAGCAAGCCCGTCACAACCCGGGAAGCCGCATCCGCCGCAGTTATTGCCCGGCAGAAGTTCTCTGACAGCGGCCTCTTTCGGATTAACCTCTACTTTGAACTTTTCCCCGGCTATACCAAGCAGGATTCCGATAATGATACCGACTCCGCTCACTACCACTGTTGCTATTATGATGGTTGTCATATTTGTTACCCCCTTATATCAGACCTGCAAAACCATAGAACGCTATTGCCATCAGTCCGGAGGTAATCAGCACGATCGGCGTGCCCTTAAAGGATTCCGGAATATCACTGTATTCCAGCTTTTCACGTATGCCTGCAAGTATTACGATTGCAATCGTAAAACCGACAGCGGAACCGAATCCGTTTACAATACTTTGAACAATCGTATATTGATTCTGTACATTGGACAACGCAATACCGAGAACGGCACAGTTGGTCGTAATCAAAGGCAGATAGACGCCCAGTGACTGATACAGGGATTTCATCTTTTTCTTCAAAAACATTTCCACAAACTGCACAAGTGCGGCTATGATCAGAATAAATACAATCGTATTGAGGTATTCCAGATGAAACCGCTCCAGAATTCCGTAATAGATGACGCTGGTGACGGCGGAAGCAATCGTCATAACAAAGATCACCGCCGCTCCCATGCCTGAAGCTGTATTTACCTTTTTTGAAACCCCAAGGAAAGGACAAAGCCCAAGGAACTGACTCAGTATAACATTATTGACCAATGCGGCCGCAACTGCTAATAATACAATATTCATTACCGTTTACCTCCCTTTCCCTTTTTGTTTTTCCGTCTGCGTTTTCCGTCTTTTGCACTGACATCTGCGAATTCTTCATATTTATCTACCATGGAAGCATCCTGAATTTCCGGTCTGATCAGCTTGGAGGTAGATACAAGATCCGATTCATGCATACTTTCCTGTATTTCCTCTACATTGCTTACCACTTCCTGAACCTTCGCCTGTGGAATTTCAGTCACAGGCTTTTCCGTTTCGGGCTCTTCCGTCTGTGTTTCCGTCTGTGCCTCCGGCTCTTCGGCAGTCTCAGAATCCGGATTCTCCTCCCCGGCTTCCGTTCCGGTTTCTTCCGTCTCCGTTTCCGCCTCTTTCTTTGTGACAGCCTCAGAATCCGGGGTCTCCTC
>CANRQE010000038.1 GCA_947632705.1 uncultured Coprococcus sp.
CTTTTTTCAGCAAATGATATGAAAATAGTTCAAAAATAATTTTAATTTATGCTTGACATATCACCGCTGGACTTTTTCTATCTTCTACGCATTTTCTTTTCCTTTTTTTCCTGATACATCAGACGATCCGCCTGTTTAATATAATCGTCCAGTCCATCCGGGGAAGACGGGTCCGTACATACATACCCGACACTGACCTCAAGATCAAACGGCATACAGGATGTTTTACCGATTTCAGCCGTCTCTCTGATAATTGCCCTTTTTAACTGCTCTGCCGCCTCTTCACTCTCATATGGCGCAATCAACACATACTCATCCCCGCCATAACGAATCGGAAGACTTTCCATACCACAGCATTTTGTCATCGCATTTGCAACGCCCTGTAACGCCAGATCCCCAAGCTTGTGTCCGTAGGTATCATTAATTTCTTTCAGGCGATCGAGATCGAGAAACATAATCACCAGCTTTTCGCCCCTGGTCTTCTTATTATAAAACAGCGGATAAGCAAGCTGTTTATATCCTTCTCTGTTATAAATCGTAGTAAGCGCATCCCTGATATACAGACTGGATAATTCCCTGTTAATACGCTCTAACTGCTCTTTCCGAAACAGGTGCTCCATTGCGCTGTTCAGTTCATTTACCACGGAAAGCCACAGTTGGTTATCTGTCAGGTACTTATCGTTTTCAACCGCGATATATCCGATTGCCCGTCTTCTAAAATGAAGCGGCGCAAACAAAAAGATATTTCCGCCCGTTTCGTCGTCACATTTTGGAAACAGGCCACTGATACTGCCTTTGTATCCGATTTCGCGCTTTCTGTCATCATATCCATAGATGATTTCCATGGTCGGCGGATAGCCTTCCGTCTGGAAAAGCTTATATACATCTACCGGATTCCAATAAGAGCTGTTGCTTTTAAATGCCAGAATCCGTTTGTCTACTGCCACCACGAATTTTGAACATTTAAACTCCGCCATATTCTGAAACAGGCAGCCAAACATCTCCCGATAATAGTTGCATGTATCTAACGCATTCGTAAAATTCAACAACTCCTCCTGAGATTTTTCATGAGCAATGTTACTTATAATATGAGACTTCAGATAGCTTCTTTCATTCACACAAGGAACATCTGTACATTCACAGCTCTCCGTAAATATATAATGATATGGAACATAAACCGCCTGTTTCGTTTCCATGCCTTTCCACAGATTCAAAAACAGCTCCGCTGCCTGATAACCGATTTCCTGTCGGTCTCTGTCTACAGTGGTAATTCCGGGCGTAAAATACGCCGCATCATCTATATGATCAAAGCCTGTTACAATAAAATTCCCCGGCACGGAAAAATCGTATTCCTCCGCTTTGGAACATACCCCAAGAGCAATGCTGTCATTTGCACAGACTACCGCATCCGGAAAGTCCTGCGGATAATTCTCCTGCAGCATCTTCTCAAAACCGGACTGTCCCGTCTCATATGTAAAATCCCCAAACACAATATTCTGCTCTGAAACAGGAAGGTTATAGTGCTCCATGCAGTCTTTATATGCGGCAAGCCTTTCCTGTGCTTCAAAATTATTTTCAGGGCCCGCAATATACCAGATACTCCTGCATTGATGCTTCGTAATCGTATGCTCTACCATTCCATACATCGCTTTATAATTATCAATTCCCAAAAAATACATCCCGTCAAATTTTGTTTCCAGACTGATTGCCGGTATTTTGCTCTTCCGTATCTTATCAACCAGAGAATCAATTACTTCAGGATATTTTATATTGTTAACAGACAGCATAATGCCGTCAAAATCTTTCAGGTCAGGCAGGTTATAAATATTGTACTCTCCGTAGCTGTAATCATCGTCCAGATTCCAGTTTCCGCTGCTGTTAAATACATACAGGTTGACATCTGCATTTTCTTCCCTGATTTTCTGCATAAAACCAAGAGGCAGTGTATGGGTGAAATATTTTTTCCATCCATCCATGAACAATGCAACCTTTTTCAAACGAATGCCTCCTTTCAGAATCTCACAGTTTTTCATATTCATCAAACGTTTATATCATACCATATTTGTCTTTGCTTGTCATTTTTTTCTTATATGCCATTCACAACAAAAGAGACACATATATGTGTCTCTTTTGAAGGGGAGTGGAGGATTCCGGGTTGGGGTTATGGGGTTACATTCATCGTATTAAGGGATATCTACGAAATTCGTGCGTAAAGGGAACCCTCCATTTATTCAAAATATTAAGTAATAAGCTTTGTATAACCGTCCTTAAGAGGACGGTTAAAGTGGGAATGTGAAATTTCTTATTTATTATGCAATCATAATAACAAAGTCCTCCCAAAATGTAAATACGACATTTTTTATAAATTAATTTACTTTTTTTGTTTGTTTCTAACAGTTTTTCACAATTTTTTTACTTTTTAGCACATATTCTCATTAAACGCGCTCTTTCCCTTTGGCCTATACGCATGAAGTATATATATGATACCATGTAATAAGCGTCCGGCACAATTTTACTGACCCCTCTTGCGGAATCCTCTTCTATCGTGCCGAACGCCGTATCAAATATACTACAAATATAAAATTTGTCAACTATTTTTTAATATTGTTATTCTGCTTTCATCCGAAGCAATCCTCTTAACATACCGGCACACACTATACCAAATCCGCCGACATAGGCGGCCAGAACTCCGGCCCCGCACGTTCTCAGGATATTAAATCCCTCGAATACCGGTGCCACAGAAAACCATTTGACAAATCCAAAGCCCAGAATAGTCAGATACATTGGAACTAACAGAATAAAGCTTGCCGTAAACAAAGTCAGCAATTGTCCTTTTAACCAATCGGGCAAAAACAGGACTATAACCATAACTGTTTCCAATGCAAACAGCTGCATGGCAACAGGAAGCATACAGGCTGACCACAACGGAATATGGATGTCTGCCGGAAAATTCCAAATGAGAAGAAAGCAGCTCTAAAATCATTTCCTCATCATCCACCATCAGAATTTTTTTCATCTAAAAAAAGCACCCCCAATACCTGAAATGAAAGCATTTATATTTGATAACGACGATATGTCACATATAAAAATATCATAACATACAAGAATCAAAAATCGGTCAAAAAAGGAGACTCTTTTATCAGACCTCTGTTTTTGTCTGATAAAAGAGTCTCCTTTGTATATGGGCTGTAACAAGGCTATGATCTGGTTACGCGACCTATAGTTTTCTTATTCTGTAATTCCTGTTCCCCTACGTCGATTAATTCTCCGGTTACCGCATCAATCATGATCAGCTGCGTTGGAAAATCTGATGCCCCCTCAATATATTCTTCCGACTCTGCAAATACCCATACAGGAATATATCGAAATCCATCATTTTCATCATCCCTTACGATAAAATAAGTTAGTCTCACATCATTAAAGGTAACCGATTCATAGTCTGTAGGATGTTCTGCATAATATTCCGGGATTTTCATTTCCACTATATCCAGTATTTCCTGCCAGCTTAGTAATTCTACATTTTTCTCTGTCTTTCCTGTTGGACGGAACATATCATATACTGTTGCATCTAAAATCCCATTTTCATCAATGTAGACTTCACATTGTTCATAAACCATTTCTCCGGATTTAAATATTCCCTCCGGCATATGTCCGTTATATATTGGCGTTCCGTCAATCGTGCGTATAAACCGGATGAAATATCCATCTACTTTTGTGGTTTTTGAACCGTCAGGATTAAAATACTGCCACTCCAGATCGCAGATTAATTCCACAGCAACATCCGTAATTCCGCAATCATTCAGATATTCCTGCGCCAGATCTATTGCCTCTTCCTGGCTGCATTCACACTCATTGCTGCCTATATCCATCCCACTTGCCCATGAAAGATCTGCCTGAATCGCAGATTCACACGGTCTGTATAGGACGGATTCATGAATATACGGCATATAAAACATAAAATATCCAAGTGTTCCATCGGAATTCGGTTTAAATTCCAGCTGATAAGGCAACTCATCCCGATACCCGATATAATCCGATTCATTCCAGTTGCTGACCGTTTTGCCTTCATCTGCTGCCTCATAGGCTCTCTGATATTGTGCATATAAATCCTCATAATAATCTGCGTATTCCATATTACCCGCTTTTTTATAATTTTCAATCAGGAACTGTGTCATCTGCATTTCTATCTCATAATCTTTTTTTGTCCATACATCTTCATCATATATATATATTTCATCCGTGTTATGCAGCAGCGCCTGAGCTACCTCCTTCTTATAGGCAGCGTCCATTTTGTTTTCTTCTACATATACGACCTGCATACTGTCAGCAGCAGGCACCATAATATCATCATCTTTAATCGTGATACTACATAATCGGGAATTTCCCGGATCTATATCTGCCCCATAAGCTTTTGGTATCCCCAGTCTCTTAGCAAGTTCACTCTCGGTATTTGTTGAAAATTGTTCTTTCTCATTAAGATAATCCACTCCTTTTCTTTTACAGCCCATGGGCAAAACGAGCAACACTATCACTGACAGAAGCATGACTATTCTTCTTATTTTCATTCTACCTCCTGTTTCTTCCGTAAATGTACAGAAAAATTACAATTCTTTTCTTATACCTGATACATACCGTTTCAGATACATACCTGTTTTACTGTTCTGACATTTCATGACTTCCTCCGGGGTGCCTGCCACGACAATCTCACCGCCCTGCACGCCGCCATCCGGTCCCATATCGACAATATAATCCGCATTTTTTATGACATCCATGTCATGCTCTATGACGATAACTGTCGCACCGTTTTCCACTAATTCTTCAAACACATGAAGCAGCGTCTCCACATCCAGCGGATGCAGTCCGATGGTTGGCTCGTCAAATACAAATACGGTATCTGCCTGTCCTCTTCCCATCTCACTGGCAAGCTTTAACCGCTGCGCTTCTCCGCCTGACAGGCTTGGAGTTTCTTCTCCCAAAGTCAGATAGCCAAGTCCCAGCTCCTGAAGCACACGCAGTCTTCGCGAAACAAGCGGCAGATCGGCACATGCGTCAAGCGCTTCATCCACGCTCATATCCATAAGCTCCGGAATCGTACTTTCCTTCCCGCCGGATTTCGGTACCCGCCGGATCAGACCTGCCGCCTTTGCATAACGGGAACCGCCGCAGTCCGGGCATGGAATCTGCACATCCGGCAAAAACTGGACATCCAGATTGATAGTCCCTGTACCGTCACAAACCGGGCACCGCAGTCTTCCTGTATTATAGGAAAAATCTCCTGCCTTATAACCCTTCTCTCTGGCATCTGCCGTTCTTGCAAATACCTTGCGCAGTTCATCATGCACATCGGCATAGGTGGCAACCGTGGAACGCACATTTATCCCTATCGGCGTGGCATCAATCAGCTTAACCTGTGTGATTCCGCTCATGGAGATATCCTTCACATGCTTCGGAAGCTGAGTTCCCCGGATGGACGCCTCCAGCGCCGGTACCAGACTTTCCAGTATCAGCGTGGTTTTACCGGAACCGGATACCCCGGTTACTGCAATCAGCCGGCCTTTGGGCAGATCCACCCTGAGCGGCTTAACCGTATGGATTTCCGATGTGGATAAATGAATGGTTCCAAGAGAAAACAACTGATCCGGATTGCTGTGCTTTTTAACATCAACCGAGGTTTTTCCTGCGAGGAAGCCTCCGATTCTTGAAGCCGGATTGTTTTCCACCTCTGCAAGCGTCCCCTGGGCAATAATTGTTCCTCCGCCCGCACCGGCCTCCGGTCCGAGTTCAATAAGCCAGTCCGCTTCTGCAAGCACATGTATATCATGGTCCACCAACACTACCGTATTCCCGTCTGCAACCAGATCCTGCATCACACCGGTCAATCCCTCCAGATTTGAAGGATGCAGTCCGATGGATGGCTCATCAAGCACATAGAGAACTCCTGTGGTACGGTTTCGGACTGCCCGGGCGAGCTGCATTCTCTGCCGCTCTCCGGTAGAAAGCGTAGATGCTGCACGATCTAATGTCAGATAGGAAAGACCCAGATCCGTCAGGCGCTTTGCAGCACTCTGAAAGGATTCACAAATACTTTCCGCCATCGGACGCATTTCTTCCGGCAGTGAAGCCGGAACGCCGGCAACCCACTGCGTCAGATCGGAAAGTGTCATCCTACAGGCCTCTGCAAGGGAGATTCCCCGGAGCCTCGGTGCACGGGCAGCGTCGCAAAGTCTTGTTCCGCCGCAGTCCGGACATACATCCTGCCGCAGAAACTTTTCCACACGCTTCATTCCTTTTTCATCCTTGACCTTGGACAAGGCATTCTCTACTGTATATGTGGCATTAAAATATGTAAAATCCATATCTCCTGCAGCGCCGCTGGTCTTATTCTGATAGATGATTTTCTTCTTGACTGCAGGGCCATGAAAAACAATGTCACGCTCTTTTGCCGTCAGCTCCCTGAACGGCACATCGGTCCGGACGCCCATTTCACGGGCAATATCCTTCATCAGCGACCACATCAGCGTCTGCCATGGTGCAACCGCCCCTTCATCAATGGACAGGGATTCATCCGGCACCAGTGTTGCCTCATCTACGGTACGGACAATGCCTGTCCCGTCACATTTTTTACATGCACCCTGACTGTTAAATGCAAGCTCTTCAGCGCCGGGTGCAAAAAAACGTTCGCCGCAGACAGGACAGAACAGATCCAGACCCGCAGCTACATTCAGGGATGGCTCTACATAGTGCCCGTTTGGACAACGATGGCTGGAAAGCCTCGAAAACATGAGCCTCAGGCTGTTTAACAGCTCTGTACCGGTTCCAAAGGTGCTGCGGATGCCGGGAACACCTGGCCTCTGACGAAGCGCCAATGCCGCCGGAACATGCAGCACATCATCCACCTGTGCTTTTTCCGCCTGCGTCATCCTTCTCCTCGTATAAGTTGATAAGGATTCCAGATAACGGCGGGAACCCTCTGCATATAAAATCCCAAGTGCCAAAGAAGATTTGCCGGAGCCGGAAACACCGGCAATCCCGACAATCCGGTTTAACGGTATATCAACATCAATATTTTTTAAGTTATGGACCCGGCCGCCCCGTATTCTGATCATATCCGGAGCTTTCCGCTTCTTTTCAGGCAGCACATACTCCATCACATAATCGTCCATATAAAAGCCCTGACCGATATCATTCTTTTCTTCCCGGACCTTTACAAATCCCAAATGCTCATAAATTGCTATCACGTCTGTATTTCCGCGGTTTACATTCAAAAAAACCGCCGGCAGGCTTTCTCTTCCGGCTTCATCAACAATGTAGTCAAACATTTTTCTTGCCAGATGAAGGCCTCTATATGCCGATACTATATAAAATTTACTGAGATACAGCTTTCCTTCTCTTGGAAAAACTGCAAAAAAGCCTGCTTTGTTCCCCGATTCCAACACCCAGTAATACCGGTATCCATGTACAAATTGCTCCGATATTGCTTCCACACTCTGAAATCGGGCAATCATATAATCATTCTGGCTTGCGCCGATCAAAGGATCAAAATGTTCCTTTACAACTTTTGATGCAATACAGGATAACTCTTCTATTTCATTTTTTTCGATTCTTCTGATTTCTGTCATGAACTATGCCTTTCTTCTGCGTTTACCCTACAATGCAAATTCCGCATCTACATCTCTTCGGGCAAGCTTATTCTCCCTGTAACCTAACAGCCAGGCTTTCAATTCCGTGGAAAGGGTATCCGTATGCGACATAATATAATCCAGATTCCTTTCATTCATACATCCGGCATCCGTAAAGATTCTGATATACCGGATATCCCTGTTATGCCTTTGACAGATAACCTCCAGACTTTCATCCCTGACATCCCAACGGTTTTCCGGAACTGCGCTGTTCTCATCCGGTATCATTCTTCTGAGAAAAGCATAAAGACTCGTTCTGGTTTCATCTGCAAGAAAATCCGACTGCAAAAGTCTGTTATAGATTCGTTCCGCTTTTATCATCCGTTTTTCTTTTCTGTATTTGGCTACATTGGTATCCGTATCATCATAATCCTCTTCTCCGCCAAACCACATGTAATCAAAATCCGCATCCTCATCTCCATGCAGATACGCCAACAGACGACCATCATACCGGCGCATCCACTCCATTGTCCCGCAGGCCGGAATACACAAATCCTCTGCCTTCAGATATACCATTGCATCAGCCAGCAAACGGGTGGCATTTTCATTTTTAACCGACTGGTCTTCTCCATACAGCCGGATTTCTTCCAGTTCCTTACAGGCGTCAAATACATCTCTTCCGAATGCTATGAATCTATTCGGCAGCCATATGGTTTTCAGATTTTTCATATGGGAAAATGCCCAGCTGCCAATCTGATGAACCTGCGCCGGTACCCTAAGCTCCCTGATATCCTGCCTGCCCAGATATGCCTTGGCGGAGATTTCCGTACTTCCATTTTCAATTGGAACCGTCATACAGTTCCCAGTTACTCTCATCATTTATACTCCCATCCAGAGAAAATCCTTACGCCGGTTCGACTTACATTTCTATGTCAAGCTCTACCGGACAATGATCAGAACCATACACGTCCGTATGAATCTTTGCATCCCGTATTTTTTCCCGCAGTACATCCGATACAATAAAGTAGTCGATCCGCCATCCGGCGTTCTTTTCCCTTGCGCGGAAACGATAAGACCACCAGGAATATACGTCTTTTTGATCCGGATACAGATATCTGTAAGAATCCGTAAAACCGTTTGCAAGCAGATTTGTCATCTTTTCACGCTCTTCATTGGTAAATCCCGCATTATTCCTATTTGTCTTTGGATTTTTCAGATCGATCTCCTGATGTGCCACATTCAGGTCCCCGCATAAAATGACCGGTTTTTCCGCATCCAGCTTTTTCAGATAAGCCAGAAAATCATCCTCCCATTTCATCCTGTAATCCAGACGTGCCAGTTCATTCTGGGAATTCGGTGTATAACAGGTAACCATGTAGAAATTTTCAAATTCCAGCGTAATCACCCGTCCTTCATGGTCATGCTCGTCTATGTCTATTCCATAGTGTACGGAAACCGGTTCCTTCTTGGTAAAAATTGCCGTTCCCGAATACCCCTTTTTATCCGCATAATTCCAATAATCCTTCCAAACAGGCTCTTCCATACCTGAATCCGGATGAAGCTTCTTTGGAATTTCAAGCTCAATCTGTCCTGCCTGCAGCTTGGATTCCTGAATACAGAAAATATCCGCATCTGCCTCCCGGAAAAAATCCATAAATCCTTTTCCTACACAGGCTCTCAATCCATTTACATTCCAAGATATTAATTTCATACGATACTCCTTACTGTTTCTGTTTTTTTGAAAAATGACAATCCGTTTTTACAGTTTTTTGCCGTTCTGTTGTAATTTTAACATATCATTCATTAAAATCAAATACCGCCTTTTCTTTCTTTCATCTATGATTTATACTGATTGACAGAGTTATCAGTTTTATTGATATACCAAAACAAAAAAAAGGAATCCACATATGACAGAAACAGAACTTTTAAAAGGAAGAATGGAAGATCTGGCCAATCGTGCCTATCGACAGAATACCTACACATACACCAATTTTTTGAGCAGCTCTGATTTGGAAGTGTTCTATGAGTTATGCCCAAAGCTTTCATTTGTTGGTTACAGACTCTTTGGCGGATATGAGGGCAGTGACCGGCTGATGGTTGGCTTTGGTTCGAAGGAGGTCAACGGCTATACTGAGGAATTTCCGATAGATAGTATACGGATTATGCCTCTGATAGACAAATTTTCTGACGATCTGACGCACCGCGACTTTCTCGGCGCTCTGATGAACCTTGGAATTGAGCGGGAAATGCTGGGAGACATTCTGATCCGTCCATCCGACAAAAGCGGCAAAAGAAATACTGCCTATCTGTTTTGTGTTTCAAAAATATCGGATTATATTCTCGAAAACCTGACAAAGGTAAAGCATACAAATGTAAAAACACAGTTATGTACATCTCCGGATCTGAAGGATCTTGCACCGGGAAAAGAAACCATGCACATCATTGTTGCATCTCCGAGAATCGATGCAGTAGCGGCCGGCATTACCAAGCTGTCCCGCAGTCAGGTCGTTACTTTATTCCGTGAAAAAAAGGTTTCCCTGAACCACCGCATCTTTGAAAACAACAGCTATATGCTAAAACCCGGCGATGTTTTATCCATTCGCGGCTATGGAAAATATGATTTTATTGAAGTCGGCGGAGAAACACGAAAAGGAAGACTCTGCGTTTCTCTGAACCGATATGTATAACCTCTATTGAGACATTCGCCTTTTATAATTACAGGAGGAAACTGCAGATATGGAATGCCGATTTTGCAAAAAGAAAAAACTGAGTGAACCATTTCAGTATATTCTAATGAATTATGGAAGCTGTTAAAAACGCGTTCTAATATTGACGTTTATATTTTCATGTGCTATAATGAAATTACCTTATAGGTAATTTCATTATATGAGGAGGGAGGATTTGGAGCTAGAATATGCATCAGAAAAAGTCAAATTACAATGTACAAGTATAAAAGCAGCAAAAAAGTTATTCGGTGGAGATACTACATTGACCAGAAGTCTTTTGGCACGGATAAACGCTCTTGTAAACGCAGAAAATATAAAAGATATCATTGTTCAACCAACCTTTCGATTTCATAACCTAAAAAACAAAAAAGGACGAAATTTAGAAGGTTATTTTTCTATAGATGTTAAGTCAATTAGAGAGCCATGGCGTATTATCTTACAACCATTAGATGAGAACAGAAATCCATACGATCCATGCAACATTAATAAAATAGCTGAAATTGTTAAAATTGTAAAGATTACGGAGGTGAGCAAACATTATGAATAACTATATTGAATATAATGATACAATTGCATTTCACCCAGGGTATTATATAAAAGAAATAATTGATGAAAGTGGCCTAACGCAAGAGGATTTCGCAAAAAGACTAGATACGACTCCAAAAAATCTCAGTCTGTTAATACGAGGTGAACAAAGTCTCTCCATTGATATTGCAATGAAACTATCAAGAATGCTTGGTACAAGCGTAAGTTACTGGCTCAATATACAAAATTCATATGATTCTTTAATTGCAGAATTTCATTCAATTGAAGAACTTACTAAAGAACGTAAGATTTTTGATAATTTAGATTATAAATATTTTAGGGACAATTTCAATTTACCGGATTTACCAAGAAAAAAAGATGACCAAATTAAACAAGTGCGAGAATTTTTGAATGTTGCAACTCTTTCAGTTTTAGCCAAACGTGATATGACTGTAAGCTTTAGAAGTTCAACAGAAAAATTAACGGAAGTAAATACAATCAAAGCAAATGCAATGGTACAAATTGCAATTAATCTGGCACTAAAAATAGAAACCCCTAAATTCAATAAAGAAAAACTGAAAGAGACTACAGCATTTGCATTGACACTAACCAAAAGGCATGATGAATTCTATCCGCTTATACGCGACGCATTTCATAACGCCGGTGTAATTTTTGTTATTTTACCCAATCTCCCCGGTTCAAAAATCAATGGTGCAACAAAAAAAGTTGGAAACAATGTTATGCTAATGGTTAATGACCGACGATTGTATGCCGATACATTCTGGTTTACTCTATTTCATGAAATCGGACATATCATGAATGGTGATTATGGAATTTCCTTTGAAAAAGAAATAGGGATACAAGAAGATGCAGCTGATAAATATGCTGAAGATACCTTAATCCCACCAAAGCAATATCAGGAATTTATCAGCAGGAATAAATTCGATATACATTCCATCAGAATATTTGCTAATCAAATTGATCGTGATCCCGGCATTATTCTCGGCAGATTACAAAATGACGGGAAAGTTGGTTTTGATGACTGGACTTTAAAACCACTACGGCAAAAATACAAGATAAAAACATTAATATAATATCTAATTTCCTAAATTAAACAGAACAAAGGGTTTTTCTTTGAATCACTCTTTGTTCTGTTACTTTTATGCCTCTTTTTCTACATGAGACAGCAACACCTGAATGCAAAAAACATGCTCCCTGTACTCCACTTCTACCGTTCCGTCATAAAGAGCTGCAATTTCCCTGATAATTGCAAGTCCCATTCCATGGTCCTGCTTTTGTTTTTTTGTAGTTGAAAATCCGGCACACGGTTTTTGAAAACAGGAGTTTTCACACCGGATATACAGATTTCCCCTGTCATAGAGAATATACAACCGAATCCATTTTTTGCCAGACCGCTCTTTAAAATGATCTGGCCCCTCCGTTCCCTCCAAGGCATTGTCCAGAATATTTCCAAGCAGACGGACCATATGTGTATCTTCGATTTTCAGATCAACAGGGACCTGAATCCGGCTGACAAATTCCACATTCTGCCTCTCAGCCTCGTTTTTCACATTCTCAAGCCACGCATCAATCAGAACATTGCCTGAATATCCACCTTCCATAAAAGGCTGTACACTGATTCGCTCATACGTTTTTTTCAGCAGATCATATCTTCCTGTTTCCAGATACATCCGTTCCAGAAAATACTGTTTCTTTAAATCATGACGAAAACGCCTTAGAGACTGTAGTTCCTGATTCAGCTTCTCTGCATAGTTTTTATACATATGGTATAGTTTTTCTGCCTGCGTCTGCAATAACCGAATCTCTCCACAGGCTTTTCATATACACCTCTTTTACATATTTTCTTTTTTCATGGCTGATTGTCAGAATATCATGATTTTTCATTACCATCCGGTCATTCCGATATTCCGTCACATAGTCCAGATTTACAAGATATGACTTATGAATTCTCAGGAAATACTGATTACTGTTTTTCAGGCTGTTTTCTATTTCATCCAGCTTCCCGTAATATACATACCGTCCGGCCGCGCATACAACCTTTACCATTCTCTTTTCACTTTCAAAATATAGAATTTCGTTTAAACGGATATTATAGTGAACCCTGTTATAATAAAAAGAAAGAATTTCCGCATGATTCGTCAGCCGTTGATAGACCTGTTCAAAAACTGTATGAAATTCCTGTTCATTAATTGGTTTGTCTAAAAACTGAAACGGCTGCACGTCAAATGCTGCTTTGTAATACTGGCTATAATTAGAAATAAAGATTAAAAACGTATACGGAAACTGTTCCCTGATTTTTCCGGCGGTTACGATTCCGTCTATTCTGGTCAGTTCAATATCCAGAAAAATCAGATCAAAAACCCCATGTTCTGAAATATCCATCAAAAGCTCTTCGCCGCTTGTAAAGCCGGAAACAGAATATTTCATATGACGGTCTGCCATGCTCGCAGAAATTCTGTCACTGATTTCCGTCTGCACGATTACCTCATCATCACATACTGCAATTCTAAGCACTGTTGTCAAAACCCCTTTCTGATGTATCACACATCATAAAACACCCCACTGTTTGCAACAATGCACTTTCAAAAAGCGCAAAAATCAATTTTCCGTCTCATCCCTCATAGACTTGTAAATGAGATCCAGCAGACCTAACATTTGCTGGGTTTTATCCCGTCCATATTTCTGATAAAGAATGCAAATGTCACCATTGTCGGAAGGTAAAATAAAATCTGCGCTGTCCTGCAGCAGATAGTTTGGAGATTTTTCGAGAGCATTCGCAAGCGCTACTACCATACTGAGGCTTGGCTGTGATTTTCCCCGTTCGATACGACTGACATATTTTCCGTCAGAAGATACCATGGCACCTAACTGTGCCTGTGTCCAGCCTTTTTGTAGTCTTGCCTCTTTGATTCGATCTCCCAGCTTATCAAAATTCACCAAATAATACCTCCAGCCAACCGCTCTGCTAACATGTTATTTCCATTTACTTCAAAATACACAAAATCTTTTTATTTGCCTTTCAAGGAACATTTTACATTTTTCGACAAAAAAACAAAACGCACTGTATGACGATTTTCGCCTTACAGTGCGATTTATAAAAAAATCTTTTCGATAATCCGATTCTATTTTGTGATACCCATTTTTACCGCCTCATCTGCAACTGCTTTTGCCACCGCTTTTGCCACTCTATCATCAAAAGCATCCGGGACGATATATTCTTCATTCAGTTCCTCATCCGTAACAATGGATGCAATTGCTCTGGCTGCCGCCATTTTCATTTCCTCAGTAATACCTGTAGCCCTGGCATCCAATGCACCGCGGAAAATACCCGGAAATACCAGTACGTTGTTGATTTGATTCGGATAATCCGAACGACCCGTTGCTATAATTCTGGCACCGCCTTTTTTTGCTTCCTCCGGCATAATCTCCGGTATCGGATTTGCCATTGCAAATACAAGAGGGTCCGGAGCCATGGAGGCCACCATCTCTGCCGTTACAATATTCGGCGCCGATACCCCGATAAAAACATTCTTGCCCCTCATGACATTTGCCAGGCTTCCTCTCTCTTTATTCTTATTCGTAATCTCTGCCATCTCGGCCTGAGCCGGATTCATCCATGGCTCTCCGGGACAAAGCGCCCCTTTGCTGCTTACTAAAACTGCATTTCCGATTCCAAAACGAAGCATCAGCTTACAAATGGAAATTCCGGCTGCGCCTGCCCCACTGATCACGACGTTCAGATCAGACATTTTCTTTCCAATCAGCTTCAGGGCATTGATCAGGCCGGCGCAAACAACAACTGCCGTGCCATGCTGATCATCATGAAAGACCGGAATATCCAGTTCTTCCTTCAGTCTTCTTTCTATCTCAAAACATCTTGGAGCTGCAATGTCCTCCAGATTGATCCCGCCAAATACCGGTGCGATCCGCTTTACGGTCTCTACAATCTCATCTACATCCTTGGTATCCAGACAGATTGGGAATGCATCCACCCCTCCAAATTCTTTAAACAGGATTGCTTTTCCTTCCATCACAGGAATTGCCGCCTCCGGACCGATATCTCCAAGTCCCAGAACGGCCGTACCATCTGACACTACCGCTACCGTATTCCCTTTGATGGTATATTTATAAACATCTGACTGATTGTCATGAATCCTTCTGCATGGCTCCGCAACACCAGGCGTATATGCTGTACTTAAATCATCTCTGCTCTTTACATTGACCTTTGAGGTAATCTCTAATTTTCCCTTATGTTCCTCATGCATTTTTAAGCTCAAACTGTTGTAATCCATTATTTGCACTCCTTTTATCTGTTTTTTCGTTCCCATTTTACTATTATCAGGCTTTAAAATCAAGGAAAACGGTGAATGACCAATAAACAAATGTAAGCCGGGGCATGAATAGTTCCCTCCGTTTTCTTTATACTACATTATATCAGCATTTTATATCGCAAAAAGCGGGAGGACATCATGAACATTTTGAAAAAACTGATTTTCCGGATTATCTTATCCACGATTATCATTGCAGGCATTGGCACACTATGGCATTTTCTATATGAACTGCTTGGAAAGCCCATTGCTCTTGCATGGCTGTTCCCCGTTAGTGAAAGCGTCTGGGAACATCTGAAAATGACCTTGTGGCCGATTCTGCTCGTCTGGCTGGTGCTGCGATCTTATATTTCCGCTTCCAATCATCCGGATATCCACAAAACGTTTTTGTGTATCATAAGCAGTACCTGGATTGCCGAATACGTAATTTTAAGTATCCATTACATCCTGCAAAGCGGTTTTTTGCTTGAACATGTCGCAATTGATATCATTGCCTATGTGATCGGTATTTTTGCCGGACAGCTTGTTTCCGTTATATATCTGCTTCCTTTCGACCTTCCGAAATGGATATACCGAATCGGATATATCGCCCTTGCACTTTCCATTCTGACTATGTCCGTCTGTTCCTATGTGCCTCCTGATTATCCGATTTTTGCCAATCCGGAAGCATAACCGGACGGCAGGTCAGAAAAATCTGCTGATAACCTGCCGTCATTTTGAAAGAAACGTCTGAAAAAATCCACATTCATCATCATTGCAGATTTTTGCCGCTTCACTTCTGATATCACAATGGAATACATGCCCCAGCACATGTTTCTCATCTCCGTACAAATGAAAGGCATGGCGCACTGCATTTCTGTCCAGTGCAGCTGTCAGAAGCGGCGCCTGCTCCGATAAAAAGTCACCGTTTGCGGTCATAACAAAGGAAGGAGGAAAATTTCCGGTTATATAGGCCGGCACATCTATCAGCTTCATTTCTTCTTTTGTTCCTTTTTCCGGAAGATAGACTGACAAAAGCTCCTTTGTCAGTTTCTCCCTCTCTCTTTCCGGCCTGATACTGTATTGTCCGCAGTTAAACGCCGCAGCACGGATTCTCAGTCCGTCCGGTACTGTAAAAGAAAACTTTTCCGCATAAGCCGGGTTCGTACAAATATTACAGTAAATCCCCAAGGCGTGTGCGCCTGCAGAATCACCGACTGCAAAAATATGAGCAAGATCCAGCCCGTATTCTTCAGCATGTGCACAGATCCATGCCATGACCAGATTGGTGTCTTCAAGGGGCGCCGGAAATTGAAACTCCGGGGCAAGACGGTAAGTAAAATTTATAACTGCAAAGCCACGTAAGGCCAGATCCATACAATAGAACTGATACCGCTCTTTATCCCCATATACCCAGCCGCCGCCATGAATACTGACGATGACCGGAAGCTTTTCTCCTTTCCGGTCCTTTGGACGATATAAATCCATGATCTGCCACGTTTCATCTGTTCCATAGAGGATATCATCCAATCTCATAATATTGTCCGGAGTTGTTAATCCTGCATCCCTGATATCATCGGATGCCTGAAACTGTCTTCTGATTGTATCGCTGAACATAGATATTTTATCCTCCCCTTTTTCTGACATGACAGATTTTAATTTCTCATTCTGTCACCCTGCAATATATGTTATCATCCATACTACATCATTCATCCACTTTTTCAATTCTATTATGATTTCTTGCTACCTGAACAATGGACAGGACATCAACCACCGCTTCTGCAATCAGTGCAATACCTAGCAATTTCCAAATGGAAAATGCTGCTTCTTTAGGATAGACAATAACGACAATTCCGAGAATAACGGCCATCACGCCACTAAGGATACTGACACCTGATACCGGCTGCTCTGCCCTTTTTGCCTGAAGATAATAATTTATTTTGTAGATTCCGATAATGACAAGAATAACGCCAAAAACAATGGCAATTGCCGTAATCAGCTCCAGAATCACACCGGTGAAAAAGGTACAAAATACTCCAACAACCAATGCTACAACGGCAATTACAAGTGATAACAGACTTCCTGTTTCGTTTTTCTTTTCACGCAGATATCGAATTAAGTAGACAATACCTATAATCAAAAGAATAACGCCAAATAGAATGATAGCTGCCCTGGTAAATGCCTCCGGGTTCACCAACAACAAGATACCAACCGCTGCTTCAAATAAAATTAATAAAAAAATCGGGATGTTCAATTTCAGTGACTTCATTTTTTATACCTCCTTTATCATGTTCATTATACTACTTTTCATTCAAAAATCAAAACCATAGACCCTGTTATCGTACAACCCCCGTTTTTTTACTTTAGTATAAAAAATCACATTTTCACAGCTATATAAAGCATTGTGGCAATCGTCATAACGGTCAGGCCTTTTAAGCTCCAGGCAAGTATCGCATTGGTTTTGCATGAACTGCAAACGGAAGAAAACAGATTAAAAATCAATTTTGTTACAAAAAACCGGTTTTGAATGGGATACATAATCAAAACCGGTTTTCTTTTTTATTTATTCGCTCTGATTGGATGTCTCTTATTTACTCCTTTGTATCAGATATCGTTTTGAAGGACGTAAGATTACTGTCACCACAATAATGACGATCGCCGTTATTCCGAGGCTGATTGGATAGACCTGCATGATTGTAGAAAAGGTCGGGAATCTCTTAAACACCGTAAATATCCATCCGAGCCGGACACCGCAGATGCCGAAGATCGAACAAAGAGCAGGAATTGCAGACACTCCAAAGCCACGCAGATACCCTGAAAATATCTCCTGTGAAAAGCTGAAAATATAAGCGAGAAAAATATATTGCAGCCGGATATATCCTATATCGATAACCGCCGGATCATCATTAAAAACAGACAACAATGTTTTTCCAAACAACAGAATCAGTCCGCAGCTTACTCCGGTACCAATGATACTTTGTATGAGACACAGCTTCAGCGTCCGTCTGCAGCGGTCATTTTTGCCCGCTCCATAGTTCTGCCCGACAAAGGTAGTACAGGCCTGACCAAAAGAGTTCATCACATAATAAGCAAAAATCTCCAGATTATAGGCCGCAGAGGAGGCGGCCATAACCGTCGTACCAAGACTGTTGACGGACGTCTGAATAACAATATTGGCAAGAGAAAAAATCGCGCTTTGGACTCCCGCAGGAATTCCAATCCGTAAGATTCGCAGCAGTGTTTTTCCATCAACACCAAGTCGTTTCGGATACACCTTCACCTTCATTGTGCTCTTCATAAGACAGACAAAGAGTATCACTGCACTGATCAGATTGGAAATCACAGTAGCAGTTGCAACACCGTCCACATCCATATGTAAAACCATGACAAAAAACAGATTCAGAATTACATTCAGAGCCCCTGAAACCGCAAGTGCGATCAGTGGAATTTTGGTATTGCCGCAGCTTCGGAATATTGCCGACTCAAAATTATACAGAAGGATTACCGGCATCCCAAGGAAATAGATCCGCAGATATTTAACTGCCATGTCAAATACTTCCTCCGGAACACCCAACAGTTTTACCACATTTCCCGCAATCAGCTCACCAATCAGGGCCAGTACAATACCGCCGAGAACTGCAAAGATGATAGAAGTATGTACCGCCTTTGAAACCGTCCTGTCATCCTTTTGTCCGATTGCATTTGCAATAACAACATTACTGCCTAAAGCGATTCCCACAAAGAGATTTACCAGCAGTCCGATGACCGGTGCATTTCCGCCGACTGCCGCCATTGCTGACTTTCCGAATTCCCCGGGGAGCTGACCGACTACCGCCAGATCCGCCGCATTAAACAATTGCTGCAAGATACCCGTTGCCGCAAGCGGAACCGCATATTTTATAATTTTTGCACCAATTGGTCCATCTGTAATATCCATCTGCTTCTGCATGATCATAACCAGCTTTCTCTTCTTTTTTGTTCCTTTACAATTGACGGTTTCTGTTTTACCCCGATTAATCTTTATTCCGTACATTATTATAGTGCGGATTTTGAAGTTGTAAAGAATTTGTTGACAAGAATTGTGT
>CANRQE010000039.1 GCA_947632705.1 uncultured Coprococcus sp.
TCAACCTTAGGCTTGCTTTCATGGTCTATAACCGGTGGTTCATCCCTGTTATAATCAGGGAATAAACTTGTCTTGAATACAGGAAAATCAATGCTTCTTCTGTAAAGCTGTTCTTCCGGTTTCTCGGGCTCTTCCGCAGGAATCTCTTCTGGTTCTTCCGGTTCCTCAGGTTCTTCCACCGGAATCTCTTCTGGTTCTTCCGGTTCCTCAGGTTCTTCCGTAGGAATCTCTTCAGATTCTTCCGGTTCCTCAGGTTCTTTCGCAGGAATCTCTTCTGGTTCTTCCGGTTCCTCATGCTCTTCCGCAGGAATCTCTTCTGGTTCTTCCACCGGAATCTCTTCGGATTCCTCGGTCACAGATTGCGGAATGTCGTCTGCTTCCGGTTCTTTAATATATGTTTCGAACTCATCTGCTTCTACTTCAACAATATCCACATTTTCCGCTTCTGCCTCGAAATCTATATCCGCTCCGGTTTCTTCAAACCCATCCTCTGTCTGTTCAAATTCGGCTTCCGTTTCATCCGGTTCCGCTTCTGTCACATCGGTTCCCGTTTTATCCGGTTTCGTTTCTGCTTCGCCGGTTTTCATTTCGTCCGACTCCGTTTCTGCCACATCGGTTTCCGTTTCGTCCGGTTCCGTTTCTGCTTCGCCGGTTTCCGTTTTATCCGGCTCCGCTTCTGCTTCGCCGGCCTCAGGCTGTTCCTGCCCGACATCAGAATTCTCTGCTTTTATATCCGGCTGGTCAATAACAGCTTCCTCCGGTTCCGGTTCATGGTCCAAATCCACTTTATATTCATCTAATGACTGAATTGCCAGATCAATATTAAATTCATTTTGATTGTCAGCCTGATCTGCATCCTCTTCCGGCTGCTGTTCTGCTTCGTCAATCAAAACAGCTTCCCTGAATTCATTCAGTCCCTCTGCCGTTTCTGCTTTTTCACCGAATTCTGCATCTTCACCCTCTTCAGAACTCTCCTCCGGTAGGGCATCCGATGTTTCCTCATTCTCCTCCGGTACGATATCCGCCGCTTCCGTATTCTCCTCCGGTACGGCATCCGACGTTTCCACTGCCTTCTCCGGTACGGATTCTGCTTCAATCCGTTCGGCGTCTACCATAACGACCGTTTCAAATTCCTCCTCATCCTGGAAATCAAAATCTTCTATGGCGTCTTCAAAGGATTGCTCGGATATGGAATCTACATCATCATTATATACGGCCTTATCCTCCGGCGTACTCTCATCTATTAATTCTACCATGTCAGGCGTATCCGGTTCCTCTGCCGTAAGGGATTCTGTCTCTGCCTCTTCCGGATCAGTCAGAATCTCATTCAGAAGCTGCTGCTTATCCGGGTTATGCTCTGCGTTTTCTGTCAGAACTTCTTCGATTGCTTCTTCCTCTTTTCTTGAGAGTCTTGCCTTATCAAACCATCCGGTTTTTTCTTCATCCTCTCCCTCTGATTTTTCCCGTCTTTTTTCCCGTCTCTCCTCTTTTCTTTCTTTAGAACGGGCAAGCATCTGTCTGAACTTTACGGAATTCGGAATCGGCTCATCATTTTCCACCATAATCATAATTTTCGGATCCTTCGGATGCATTCTGAGCTCATCCTTTTCCAATATCCCCGCTTCATAATCCCTGATTTCCTGTTGCTCGGGATCGGTATCCAGAATCTCCTCTTCCGGGAAACAGTATAACAAAGCTTTTACATCAACCTTCTGCTGCAACAGATCATCCAGAACACCGAGTCTCGTGGAAGATTTATAGGTTGCACGGAATATCTCTCCCTCCGCTTTCAGTTTATCCATATTGTTCATGGCTGCATGCATCAGAAGCATTTCAAAATCCCATTTTTCATCCGTATCCAATTCATTTGCGGACAACAGAATACTGTATAATTCAATAATCGGCTTACGCTTTGCACGGGCAATCAGATATTCTATTCTGAAGGTTCCCGCATCCCTTGCATCCTGATTAAACTGATAAATCTCATAATATTTTTCCGCAAGCCGGAAAAGTCCCATGGAAAGATAAAGCTGAATCAGAGAAAAAATGATTTTATTTCCTACAGGCGCCATGGCATGCGCTTTAACCAAAGCTGCCCTGGCCTCAGGATAGCGTTTGTTTTCATAGTATACTTCCCCGCAAATCCGGATGAACTGCGGGCTTAAGGATTTCGTCAGATCCTGATGATCCAGTATATCCAATGCAAGACTGTAATCACCGCTTTCTGCAAGCTCTTTTATTTTATTTACGCTTGACATACTGATTCCTGTACCCATTACACAAACTCCTAAACATTAATTATCTTATAATTTTATCACATTGAGTTGTCTTTTACAACCTTTTGCTTGCTTTGTCTGTATAGAATTGTTATGATTCCGACTATCAGACCTGCAACCAATCCTCCGATATGTGCGTGATTATCAATTCCCGGCGCAAGAATACCGATCAGAAATGTCCAGAAGATCATACGAATCAGCTCTTGGATGGATATTCCTGATACACGGCCATGATTGCAGAATGCATAAATGACCAGAATCCCAAGCAGTCCAAAAATTGCTCCGGACGCACCGCCGGAAAAAATATAGCCTTTATCGATATTTGAAATAAAGGAAGTAAAGGAAGCTGTCAGCCCTGTCAAAAAATATCCAAGAAGATATCCCGTTTTCCCCAATATTTTTTCAGTACATGATCCAAGCGCCAGTAAAGCAAGCATATTGGATAAAAGATGCAGTAAATTAAAATGATAGAACATGGCCGTAATCAGTCTGTAATACTCATGTCTGCCAGCAATATCATAGGAATCTGCTGCCAGAAAAAACATGAGATTCGAATATCCGTTTGTCTTCGGACATAGGACAGAAACAATATATATCACCACATTTATCAGGATCAGAATCGGGGTTACGACCCCATACATCTCTCTGATTCCTCTCTGGTTCCATTTCCCCGTATGATCAATCCGCCGGTCAAGCACCTCATACAGACCATCAAAGTCCTGCGGCTGGTTTTCGTAGACATACAATTTCCCATAATCTTCACTGAACAGCCATACATTGTTCATGGAAGCAACGATATCCTGTATCGTCTCATCCAGCATACCGGTCGGTATAAGCAGTATATTCAAAAGGTCAATCCTTTTTTCGCTTTTTTCGGTAATTTGGGAGCATATTTGGCTATTCAGTGCCGAGAGTGTATTTTTATCCAGATTGCCCACGCCACCAACAACAATAACGTATATGGTGTTATTTACAACACGTACATATACGCTATTGTTATTGGGCAATAATTTTTGATAGCCTCTTTCTTTCAGTTTCTCCGTAATCTGAATAAAATATTGCTGCATGCTTATAAGCCAAGGAACAGATTCTCAACCTTTTCAATCACTGTATCCTTCATGTTACCTCTTGTTTTTTCATACTGAATACCGGATTCCATAATCTCAAGAAGCTGCATTCTGAGATTGGAATCAATATCCTTGATATATTTCATAAGAACATCCTTGATTTCAATTACAAATTCCTTCTCCTGCATCTCTGCAACCATCGGTTCATAGTTAAAGGAAATGTTTTTCTTCATTTCATCCTGTTTTCTTCCGCAGATAATACATTCCTCTGCACCGCCTTCATTGACATGTCCGCAGTTACATGTCCATACAAGTCCGTCTGACTTATAATTTTCAACCGCATCAAGGCCTTTCTTCATCTTCAGAGCCTTGAATTTTGCAGGTGATAAATCAATATCGATCGGATCATCTCCGCAGGAGAATACTCCCCTGGAGGTAACATATTTGACAATATAAACTTTAGATGCTGAAATCATCTTGATATATTTCTCAGGCAGCTTACACTCTGTATAATCAGATTTGATCAGGGAAAGATTCGGTTTGTCGAACACAAAATCCACGCCCGTCAGCGTCGTCACATCTCCATAAATATTTACGAATTCAATATCAGCCTTGATTGCTTTAATGTCGTCCATATTATAATTGTTGAACCATGCCGAAATCTTGGTACCGCTGCCCTCAGACGCCAGTACAATCTTAACAGCCCGCGGAACAAGCTTGTCATAATAATTATGTACATACACCTCATTACGGATGAAATCACTCTTTTTGAATTCTGACTGATACTCTTTTACGATGGAAACAAGCGTACCGCTGGCTACAACGGATGTTATATTCGCAGAATAATCAACAACATTGGTCTGAAATCCGATTACTGCGTTATATTTGGTCTTGCTTACCATATCCTTAAAGGATTTAATTGCTTCATTCATGGCTCCGTCCAATTTTTCATGGTACACACTGCTTCTGTCCGTTACAATATCCGCCATAGAAGAACCAAGCTCTTTCAGGAAATTGGAACTTAGAATTTCCTGTGAAAACTGATATGGGCCATATTCTATAATATCGTACCCATCAAAACTTGTACCTGATGTAATCATTACTTCTAACATGCTCTCTGCACCTCCAAAATATTCAAGAATGTCCCCGCATTCGTCTTATATAAAAATTGTACCACAACATTTAGTAAGAAACAAATATAAATTGTCATATTTTAATCAAAATCTATATTTTTTTTGGTCAAAATATTCAATTTTTTAGGATTTTTATTTCTGTACAGACAGAACCGGAAAGAAATACCCTTTTCTTCCTGTATCTTATCCTCGGATTCAAGCTTCCAGCCGTCCGCCCTGTCCAGATTCGGCAAAAAGGCATCTGCGGTATAGGAACGACTGATCTTCGTGATGATTCCCGTATCACAATATGGAACCAGAAGACGGTAAACGGACTCCCCTCCGATCACATACAGATCATCCCTGTCGTATTTCACAATTTTCTTATGTAATTCCTCTATGGAATGTACGACAATTGCTCCGTCCGGTTGATACTCTGTATTCCGGCTGAGTATAATATTGGTTCTGCCTGCAAGAGGTCTGCCGCCCGGAAATTCTTCCAGAGTTTTTCTCCCCAGGATTACCACATGTCCCATTGTCATTTCTTTAAAGTGTTTCTGATCGGCGGAAATCCGGGTCAGCAGTCTGCCCTGATATCCGATTCCCCAATTTTCGTCAACTGCAGCAATCAATTTCATACTGTATTTCCTTTCCGTTCAAAGACAGCTAAACCGCTATCGGTATATTCCTGATCTGCGGACCTGCCTGATAGTTTTCAATCGTAAAATCATCCACTGTAAACCGGTAAAAGTCCTTAATATCCGGATTCATGGTAAAAGTCGGCGCCGGATAAGTCGGACGGCTGATCAGCTCTTTTACCAGCGGAATGTGTCTGTCATAGATATGGGCGTCTGCAATCACATGCACCAGCTCTCCAGCCTGAAAGCCTGTTACCTGTGCAATCATATGAAGAAGGACTGCATACTGTACTACATTCCAGTTATTTGCCGCAAGCACATCCTGTGAGCGCTGGTTTAAAATTGCATTCAGCCGGTCCCCTGTCACATTAAACGTCATGCTGTACGCACAAGGATAAAGATTCATGGCATGCAGATCCTGATGCACATACATATTTGTAATCATTCTTCTGCTGTAGGGATTCGTTTTCAGATCATAAATCAGACGGTCTACCTGATCCATCATTCCCTCTTTATACTGATGTTTAACGCCCATCTGATACCCGTAAGCCCGGCCGATGGAACCGTCTTCATCCGCCCAGCTGTCCCAGATGTGGCTGTTCAGATCATGAATGTTATTGGACTTCTTCTGCCAGATCCAAAGCATCTCGTCAATCGCTGATTTTACATAGGTCTTCCGCAGGGTAATGGCCGGAAATTCCTTTGACAGATCATACCTGTTTACCACGCCAAACTGTTTGATCGTATAGGCACTGGTTCCATCCTCCCATTTCGGCCGGACCTTTTCTCCCTCCGTGCTGTATCCATGTTCGATTATGTCTTTACACATTTTAATAAAAATATCATCTGCCAGACTCATAACACCCTCCTGCTTAAGCTTTTGTTTTCGTACCGATCATATAGAAATATATTACATGAAACTGATAAAAAAAACAAATAAAATATACAATTGTTACATAAAAACCATATCTTTATTACATTTACAGCAATATAAAACGAAAACATGGTATATATCAAGGCATCAGGTAAAATCTGCAGATGCAGATTGATATACATGATTATATTAAAAGGAGGAAAACAGACATGGACATTGAACATTCAAATCCTCTGCCTAAGCTTCTGAAATATTACCGGCAGAAGAAAAAACTGACACAGCAGGACGTGGCAAAGGAGCTGGCCATCTCCAGATCCGGTTATGCAAATTATGAAGAAGGCCGCTGTCTTCCCAATATCGAGCAGATCTGGAAGCTTTCAAAACTGCTGGAGCATGACCTTTTGTTTGCCTATACGCTTTCATCTGAATATATGGCTCATTATGGTCTGCGGAAAACAAATATGGTATATGATAACGTATCTTACATCCCCTCTATGGATGCACATTTCCATGCAGCGGAATTTTTAAAGATGTATGAGAAGCTGACACCCAGAGACCAGACGATCATTCTGGATTATATGAAACGAAAACTGGAGGAAGAAAAATGAATCATATGTGTATCATGTTAAGAAGTCTCCGGATGGGCCACAACCTCCGCCAATCAGAGGTGGCCGCGGCACTGGGGCTGTCGCTTTCCGCATATTCCCATTATGAATGCGGAAGCCGGATGCCGGATATACAGATTTTAATCAAAATCTGTCATTTCTACCAGATCAACATGAATTATATGGTATTTATTCTTTGTCTGGATGCCGCCGAAAAAGGCTTTGCAGATACGGACACCATCTTTCAGCTGTTCACATACGGCAATCCGCCGGACAAGGATGAACAGATGCTTTTATCCTGTTACCGGAATCTGTCTCCGGCAGAAAAAACCAGCATCCATTATTTCATGGAATCTGTCTCCGCAGGCTCAG
The DNA here is from genome assembly GCA_947632705.1 of uncultured Coprococcus sp. GTDB lineage: Bacteria > Bacillota > Clostridia > Lachnospirales > Lachnospiraceae > Coprococcus. The sequence goes on from CANRQE010000039.1 coordinate 6,945, forward strand.
TTAATGTCAGATAACCGTCGATGAATATAATTTAAAACCCGCTTTTTATCCCCGCTCCAAAGCGGAGCAAGGAGCAGTTTTTTAGGTCCGTCACCGGTCATACGATGAACCACCATTCCGGAAGGAAGCATTTTCAGGCAGGATATCAGTGCATCTGTATATGCCTCCATCGACATCGGCTCATATTCTTTGTTTCGATACATATCTGCAAGAGGCGTACCAGAAAGAACATGCAGCAGATGGAGCTTGATGCCATCCGCCCCGCTTCTTCCGATATAGGCGGCCGTTTCCGTCATATCCTGTACAGATTCCCCCGGAAGTCCGAGAATCATATGTGTAACCACATGCAGTCCGATTGTCTTTAACCGTGATACCGCCCTGTCATAAACAGGGAGCGTATAGCACCGGTTGATCAGCTGCGCTGTCTTCTCATGTATTGTCTGCAGCCCAAGCTCCACCCAGACCGGTTTGACGGCCGCAAGCTCTTTCAGCATGGCGACGGTATCATCTCCGATACAGTCCGGTCTTGTAGCGATTGAAAGAATGGCAATATCCGGATGATGAATCGCAGCAAAAAATTTTTTCCGAAGAATTTCCGGATTTCCGTAGGTATTGGTAAAGGACTGAAAATATGCTATAAAACGGCGGCAGTCCGTTTTTCCCGAAATTCTGCGCTTTCCTGCTTCAATCTGCGCCATGATATCCATTCCGGCATCTTCCGCAAAATCACCGGAGCCCTTGGCGCTGCAAAAAATGCAGCCGCCCGTTCCTGCCGTTCCGTCCCGGTTCGGGCAGGTGGTCCCTGCATTCAAAGCAAGCTTATATAGTTTTTCACCGTAAGTATCCCTGATATAATCATTTACCGTATAAAGTTTCATTTCATTATCTGATATCCATACCGGTTTCCTTCATTACCGTCGTCAAAAATATTTTAACAGCTCCAACGGGCTGTCAATCAGTACAGCCGCCCCATGAGACAACAAAAAAGCGCTGTCACGAAAGCCCCATGTTACAGAAATACAATCCATGCCGGCATTTTTGGCCGTCAGAATATCCACGTCCGAATCACCTACATATACAGTCCGTTCAGCCGGCATGCCAAGCCGGGCAAGCGCTTTTAGGGCCGTATCGGGCGCAGGCTTTTTTGCAACCTTTTCGGACTCTCCGATGGCTGCCTGAATATAGCCGTCAAAAAACAGCCGGCTCAGATTCTTTACGGCCAGATCAAACTTATTTGACACAATGGCGGCCGGAATTTCCCTCTCCTTCAAGCAGGAAAGCAGCTCCATGATTCCGTCATACGGGCCTGTCTGATTCATCATATTTTTCTCATAATGGTCCTTGAAGGTCGCAAGAATCTGTTCTATTGTTTCACCGGAGGTTCCTTCCGGCACAGCCCGTTCCATCAGTTTTCTGACGCCGTTTCCGACAAACCTGCGGATTTCATCTCTGGTTCTTTTCTTATAACCATATTGCTCCAGTGCATAATTCGCACTGTCCATCAAATCATCCAGAGTATTTAACAGGGTTCCGTCCAGATCAAAGATCACTGCATTATATTTCTTCATCTGCTGCACTCCATAAAAAATAAACATGATACCATCTGCTTTATACCGTTCGTTCAGACAAAATCACATGCTGCCATGCATGGCGCCAATCAAAGAAGGTACTACCTGTTTCTTTCTGGATACCACGCCATCCAGATATGCAAAATGATCGTCAAAGGTCTCTCCAAAGGCCAGTTCGCATAAAGACCCGGCGTCTTCGCCAAAGCACAAAATTCCCGAACCGTCCGCTAAAATGTCTGTCATGATAAACAACGTCATATCACAGCCCGGTTCCGGATGCTCCGACAAATAATCATACATTCCCTGCCTGATCTCTTCCAGCTCTTTTTTGTTAATGGAATTGATCTGTCCGATTGCCACAACGCGTTCACCTATATCAAACTTTTTGAAATCCTGATGCAGGATCTCGTCCATGGTTTTTCCTTTCAGATTGCTGCCTGCATCAAACATCTCCATTGCGAACTCTTCAACAACGATACCGGCAATCTCTGCCAGCTTTCTTGCAGCGGCCTCATCAAGCGGCGTACAGGTCGGCGATTGAAACAACAGCGTATCAGACAAAATAGCGGCGCACAGAATGCCTGCCGTTGCCCGGTCAGGAATCAGGTTCTGTTCCTGATACATCTGATATATGATGGTTGCAGTACAGCCCAGAGGCTGATTTCGGAAGTAAACAGGATTCATTGTTTCGACATTGGCAATCCTGTGATGGTCAATAATTTCCAGTATGTCCGCCTTTTCCACATGATTGACAGACTGTGTTTTTTCATTATGATCAACCAGAATCAGCTGTTTTCTTCTGGCATTGATATAATTACGCCTTGATACCAGCCCCAGATAGTTCCCGTTACCGTCAATGACCGGAAAATAACGGACTCTTGTCCTTGCCATCGTACTTTTTAAGGTATCGATGGAATCATCCTCATAAAACGTCATGATAGGATCCCGCTGCATAAAATATTGCACAGGAATACTCTGCCCGATCAGTCTGGCAGTCGTATATGTATCATTATTTGTAACCGCAACCACACAGGAATACTGCTCGGCAAGCGCAAGCGTCTGTTCTGGTACCTCATCCACCAGACAGACAATGATCATACAGGCTCCCTTTTCAATGGCGCGGAGCTGCGATTCTTTTCTGTCGCTTAAAATAACGATATCATTTACATTCACATACTGCTCCATGCGCTCTACATGTGCAGCCCCTACAATTACCTTTCCTTTCGGAACATAGCCATGCCCGTTGCCGCATACAAGCTTCCCGTCAATCGTTTCAATAATCTGCTGGAACTTCGTACCGGCATCATGCAGAATATATGCGTTATCATCTGCCATATGGGTTCTGGCAATGTCACCGACCGTCACAATTCCTTTCACCTTTCCATGACTGACAATCGGCAGCGTGGTAGCATCATTCTCATGCATCAGATCAAATGCCTTTTTCATGGTAATGGTTTCAGACACGCCTTCTACAAGCCTGTATGCAATATCCTTTACCTGCATATTGACATCCTGTACAAGCTCCGGTGCGGAAAGTCCAAAATAATTCAGGACAAATTCCGTTTCTTTATTGATGTTTCCGGCTCTTTTCGGAATGTATTTATCCTCCGTCTGATTTTTCAGATTCGCGTAGGCAATCGCAGAGCAGATAGAATCCGTATCAGGATTTTTATGCCCTATCACGAACACCTCGTCCTTTGGAACATTGTGCATATCCGGCTACCTCCCATATTCCTGTCTGTTTATATTTCACTGATATCTACTAATGACAAGTTTCTGCTTGCCGAGGTTTCAAGGCTGGTCAGCAATGCATTTGCCGTGTCTAAACTGGTCAGGCAGGTAACGCCAGTCTCAACTGCATGACGTCTGATGACAAACCCATCCTTGCTTCGTTCAATGCCCGGAGACGGAGTATCAATAATCAGATCAATTTCATGACTTAAGATCAGATCCAGCAGATTTGGCGAAGGTTCCTCGACCTTATTGATCAGCTCCGCAGCAACCCCGTTCTCGTTCAGTACCCGGCAGGTGCTTCTGGTAGAGTAAATCTGATATCCCAGATCGACAAATCTTCTCCCGATCTCAACAGCATCCATCTTATCCGCATCCTTCACTGTCAGAATCATTTTCTTGGTCTTTGGAAGATTGACCCCTGAGCCCAGAAAGGCTTTATACAAAGCTTCATTATAATCTTTTGAAATCCCCAGACATTCACCCGTGGACTTCATCTCCGGCCCCAGTGAAATCTCAGCGCCTCTAATTTTCTCGAACGAAAATACAGGCATTTTGATTGCAAAATAGTCAGCCTCCGGCTGCAGCCCCGGTTCATATCCCATATCCCTGATTTTTTCACCAAGAATGACTCTTGTTGCAAGATCCACGATCGGAATACCGGTTACCTTACTGATATAAGGAACGGTACGGCTGGAACGGGGATTTACCTCTATGACGTATACTTCATCATTATATGCGATAAACTGAATATTTATCAAGCCTATGACATGCAGACTGTTTGCAAGCTTTCTGGTATAGTCTTCAATCACACGTTTGATCTTCGGAGACAGGGTCTGGGCCGGATATACGGATATGCTGTCTCCGGAATGTATACCCGCTCTTTCCACATGCTCCATAATTCCCGGAATCAGGATGTCTTCTCCGTCACAGACTGCATCTACCTCTACTTCTTTTCCCATCAGATATTTATCCACAAGAACAGGATGCTCCTGCACATGCTGGTTGATAATATCCATAAATTCCATAATATCTTTATCGGAAATTGCAATTTGCATTCCCTGTCCGCCCAGAACATATGACGGTCTTACCAAAACCGGATATCCCAGTTCATTTGCGGCTGCCAGGGCTTCATCCCGTGTGAAAACCGTCTTCCCCGCCGGCCTCGGAATGCAGCATTTTTCCAGAATCTCGTCGAACAGTTCCCTGTCTTCTGCTGCATCTACATTTTCTGCGCTTGTACCAAGGATCGGAACCCCCATTCCGATCAAAGCTTCTGTCAGCTTGATTGCCGTCTGACCGCCAAACTGTACTACTGCGCCGTCCGGTTTCTCCAGATTAACGATTGCTTCTACATCCTCTGCCGTCAATGGCTCAAAATACAGCTTATTTGCAATATCAAAATCCGTACTGACCGTTTCCGGATTGTTATTGACAATAATCGTCTGGTATCCATGCTTCTCAAAAGCCCATGTACTGTGTACCGAGCAGTAATCGAATTCAATTCCCTGTCCGATCCGGATCGGTCCGGAGCCAAGCACCATAACCTTTTTCATGGAATGGTCTTCCTCTACTTCATTTTCACCGTCATAACAGGAATAATAATACGGAGTTGAAGCCTCAAATTCCGCAGCACAGGTATCTACCATTTTAAAGGACGCGGTAATGCCGTATTCATAGCGCAGGCTCCGGATCTCCGCCTCACTCTTTCCGCTTAACCTTGCAATGACCTTATCCGGAAATTCCATCCGCTTGATTTCCTTCATCAGATCTCTTGAAATCTCTCCGTTGGAATCAATAATTGCCCGCTCCATTTCAACCAGATGATTGATCTTATCAATAAACCATATATCAATTTTAGTAATACTATGAATTGCTTCCTGTGAAATACCGCGCCGGATTGCTTCTGCAATTACATATATTCTTCTGTCATCTACATGACGCAGAAGCTGTACAATCTCAGCATCCGACATATCGGTGTATCGGCTGGAATAGAGACTGTCCACATGCTGTTCCAGAGAACGCAGCGCCTTCATCAGGGCGCCTTCAAAGTTGGTGCAGATACTCATAACCTCACCGGTTGCCTTCATCTGCGTGGTCAGATCATGATAAGCATGAATGAACTTATCAAAGGGCAGTCTCGGAATCTTTACAACCACATAGTCAAGCGCCGGTTCAAAGCTGGCGAATGTTTTCTTTGTAATTGCATTCCGGATCTCATCCAGATGATATCCGAGTGCAATTTTTGCCGATACCTTTGCAATCGGATATCCGGTTGCTTTAGAGGCAAGAGCCGAAGACCGGCTGACACGCGGATTTACCTCGATTACACAATATTCAAATGTCGTCGGATGCAGGGCAAACTGGACATTGCAGCCGCCCTTGATATTCAGCTCCGTGATTATATTAAAGGCTGCACTTCGCAGCATCTGATATTCTTTATCACCTAAGGTCTGGGACGGCGCAACGACAATCGAGTCACCGGTATGTACTCCGACAGGATCAAGATTTTCCATATTACATACCGTAATACAGGTTCCGTTCGCATCCCGCATCACCTCATATTCGATTTCCTTCCAGCCTGCAATACAGCGTTCCACCAGCACCTGTCCCACACGGCTGAGACGCAGCCCGTTCATCAGGATTTCTATAAATTCTTCTTCGTTTTCAGCAATACCGCCTCCGCTTCCTCCAAGCGTATAGGCCGGACGAAGCACAACCGGATATCCGATTTTTGAAACAAAAGCAAGTCCATCCTTTATATTGGTTACCACCTCGGACGGCGCCACCGGTTCATGGATTTTTTCCATGGTCTTTTTAAATTCCAGTCTGTCTTCTGCTTTTTTTATGGTATTGGCAGAGGTTCCGATCAGCATAACATCTTTTTCACGCAGAAAGCCCGACTCCTCCAGCTCCATCGCAATATTTAAAGCGGCCTGTCCGCCGAGCGTCGGCAGAAGACTGTCCGGCTTTTCTTTTTCGATCACCGCTTTTACAACCTCTGCCGTTAAAGGCTCAATATATACTTTGTCTGCAATATCTTTATCCGTCATGATGGTGGCAGGATTGGAATTGATCAGTACGACACACAATCCTTCCTCCTTCAGGGAACGACATGCCTGTGTTCCTGCATAATCAAATTCCGCTGCCTGTCCGATTACAATCGGTCCGGAACCGATGACAACTACCTTTTTAATGTTTGGATTCTTTGGCATTACTTTGACACCTCCATCATATTCATAAATGTATCAAACAGGAAATCCGTATCCAGAGGTCCGGCGCAGGCTTCCGGATGGAATTGGACGGTCTGGGCATTCTTTCCAAGATAATGAACGCCTTCCACTGTTCCGTCATTGACATTAATAAAGCTGACCTCTGCAACCTTTCTGTCAAGACTTTCTTCCTTTACCATATAGCCATGGTTCTGTGTTGAAATATAGACTTTACCTGTTTTCAGATCTTTAACAGGATGATTGGCTCCTCTGTGCCCGTATTTCATTTTTACGGTGTCGCCGCCATTTGCAAGTGCCAGCAGCTGATGCCCTAAACATATAGCAAAAATAGGAATATCTGTATCGAATAATTTTTTCACTTCACGGATTGTGACCTGACATGATTTCGGATCTCCCGGACCATTGGTAAGCATGATGCCGTCCGGCGTATCTGCAAGAATTTCCTCCGCCGGAGTCTCCGCCGGATAGACTGTAACCTGACAATTTCGGTTCCTTAAAGATTTTACGATATTATCTTTGACTCCCAGATCAATTACCGCTACCTTATAGCCGCTTCCGGGATAAAACTGTTTCTTTTTACATGTGACATCTAATACAACATGTCCCATATGCCATGCGCGTATCCGTTCCAGACAGGAATCAAGATTATAATTTTCATCTGTAGTGATCATTCCTCTCATGGTGCCCTGTGTACGGAGGATCTTTGTAAGCGCCCTTGTATCAATTCCTTCAATACCGGTAATTTTGTTATTGATCAAAAACTGATTGATAGACTGCTCACTTCTGAAATTACTCGGTTTCTTAGCCAGCTCTCTGACAATAAAACCGGATTGCCATGGTCTGTCAGCCTCCATATCCTCGAGACACACGCCATAATTGCCGATCAAAGGATAAGTCATACAAACTGATTGCCCTGCATAGGAAGGATCCGTCAGGATTTCAAGATATCCTGTCATGGAAGTATTGAATACAATTTCACTGATGATTTCTTTCGTGGAACCAATACTTTTGCCTTCAAATACATGTCCGTCTTCCAGTATTAAAAAAGCTTTCATATCACATATTCCTTTCGTATTATTCTATTTTTGCTCAAAAAAAAAGAGAGAATGGGAAATAAACACAGACGCCCCTTTGCCTCTTTTTTCTTAATTTTATAAATTCTAACATATTTATAAATACAGTACAATACTTTTTTTCGGATGAACCGCAAAATTTATTTTTCTGAAACAGATGCCGTTTTTTCTGTCTGAACCCCGTCTCTCCGGCTGAACTCACACCCACAGAAGTTCTGACGGTACAAATGATACTTTGCCGACAGTTCAATGGAATGACGATAACCATCCCGTTTCTTAAAATCACTGTACAAAAAAGGAATCTGATACAGCCCCGAAAGGGTCTCTCCTATTTCATTAATCCAGACGGCATTTTTATGCGGACTGATTGACAGTGTAGTCGTAAAATAGTCATAATTATGTAAACTTGCATACTGTGCGCTTTTCTCCATCCGAAGGCGATAACAGTCATAGCATCTGGCACCGCCTTCCGGCAGATTTTCTTTTCCCTTTGCCATCTCCAGAAATTTTTCACTTTCATGGGCTTCTGATTGCACCTTCACCGCCGATTCTTCATATACTTCATTAACAAACCTTTTCAATTCGGAAAACCGTTTGTTAAATTCCTGTTCATCAACAATATTGGGATTATAAAAATATGCCGTAATATCAAAATACCGGCTCAACAATTCCAGACAATGGCTGCTGCAGGGAGCACAGCAGCAATGCAGTAATAATCTTTTTTTTGAAGTGTCCGGCTTTAAAGCCTGAATCTGCTCTTCCATTTTGCGATAAAAATTGACGTTATTTTGCATTTTTTCTCCTAATTGATCAAAGATCAGTCACTTTTTCTTTGAAATATGTATTTTGTATATTTTTACTAATTGACTTTGTTATTTCTTTACAATATACTATAAGTAGCTATAAATACACGCATTGATTTTATGTGTAATGGAGGTGTAAGCCATGACCGTTGAACAGGCGATTAAAAAGTATAAGCTTGAGCCGCTTAGCATCAGTGTCGCTAAGACCAAAGCCAAGGAACTGAATGTTGATGAGGTATTGTATATGAATGTACAGAAGAACAAATACGCTTACATCGTAAGAGATGGAGCCAGAGGGATTATGCTCTATTCAGATGAACGTAATTTGTATACCAAACTGTATAAGGGATTAAAAGTTACTCCTCTCGAAACAAAATAAATTCCGTTGATCTTGCTTATGCATCATGTATATTCACACACTACGTTTGTAGCATAAATCTGGAAAGTATATGCTGATTCATCCCCATTTTTTCTTTCAGAAAAAGGAATCGGCTATACTTTCCATTTTTATGCCCATCAGACTGCCCGGTAAACCGGCAGCTCTTCTCCATACAGAAAATGTCTGATTCCGTCATCTACAAAAATAATAGCAAGCGACAAAAACATCCAGAGAACGGAATAGACCAGACAGATCTGCCCCATAAAATTATACGGCAGATACGAATAATCCCACACTCCGATTCCCAATCTGATATTAACAATATATCCTGTAATAAATTCAAATAATGTAATAATGCACGCAGAAATTACCATCTGAACAATCACAGACATATTCTTAAAAATCTGGTTGAGCGCCCCACAGGCTACCATACAGCAGCCGCCGCAGAGGATCATGGAAAAATGGGAATAATTTCTTGTAAGGATTTCCAGAAAATAATATACCAACCCGCCTGTCAGAAAAATCGTAAAATATTTATAAAAAGCAATCTTCATGGCACATACCCCAAATCCGTCATTTTTTCAACATCAGGCAGACATAAAAATCTGCACGGGAATAGTATCTGCCAAGGACCGCATTCTATACTCCTGCGCCCGCTTATTCTTTATATTTTCCTCTGAAGAAATTATTCACATGCTCCAGCGTTTTTGCCGTGAGCTTTAATGTGGCAGCCTCTACATTTTTTCCTTTATTCAGTACAAATACATACAGATCTGCAGCATCCGTATCATTGCCGTCCGTAAAATCCCTGAATCTTATTTCCGGATTCGCCTGTATCTCATTATCCAGATAAATTGAATCCGGCTTCGTAATCAGCTTGACGTCTCCATTGTTGAAGCCATATATCTTTTTCCGGTTCTGCTTTGCAACGATTTTTGCGATTTCAACATCATCATTAACCATCAGATATTCATATTCCACTTCTTTTTTTGAAGAAGCAACCGCAACCATAACGCCGCCGACAAACACCAGTGTCAGTCCCCATGTTGTCAGAAAAAAAGACAGAATTCCGAGTACGATACAGGCAACGCCTGACACGATTACGGCAATCACGCCGCCGCCCGTTTTTCCCTTCACAATCTGTTCTACATATCCGTCATTTAACATCTGCCTACTCCTTTTTATACATCATTTCATCTTACACAATTTCATTGATCATCAACATTTTATCACATTGTACATACTTTGAAAAATCTTCTTTTAAAAGCTTGTACATGATTCCTTTTCCGGGCCGCCTGCAAAGCAGCGGATATTTCTTCGGAAACCAGCTTCCGAAAATCTCAATATCGGAAAAATGCATCTTGCCCAGCTGTTTTCCCACATACTGCATCGGACGCAGACTGAGATCCGTGGAAAGATACTGGACGCATTCCGGGCACCCGTCCTCATACATAATTCCCATCGTTGCAAGAATCCTTCCGCCTTCCGTCACGATATATACATCTCCTGACAGACTTCTGCAGGCTTCCTGCAGATCAGCCATATAAGCCGCATCCCGTCTGGCAAACAGATCATATACCTTGGACAGTCTCCGGTTATAATCCTCCCACTGTTCGGACCCGATCATATGCAAGTTACAGATCTGCCACTTTTCATATTGCGGGCCGTTTTCCTCCATAGCGGAAGAAAGCTCATCCCCATAGCGGGCAAGATAATCCTCCCATGCAAATATATATCCGGGTTCCAGTCTTTGAAATCCCATACTTTGATAATAGATTTCCTTTGCAGGCATCAGATAGGTAAAGCCTTCATTTCTTTCCTTTAATTCAGCAAGCGCAGCGGCAAGCAGCCGCTTCATAATGCCCCGCCGTCTGTATTCCGGTTCCGTTGCAACCCCTACAATATAATGACAGCGAAAGGTCTTACCGGAGCAGATTAACGTATACGGATTCAGATGTACCATGGAAACCACATGTCCATCTTCCCATGCCGCAAAAATCAGATTCCCTGCCGCAACCGTCCGGAAATAGTATTCTATATATGCATCCTCATCATGAAATGCTGTTTTCCAAAGTTTTTTTAATTCTGTATAATCCTTTCCATCAAAAATCCCGTATCTCATTCGTTCCTCACGCAGCCGGGGCAGGACAAACAACCCGGACAGTCTGCCGGAACCGTATAATCATAAGCATCCACGGTCTCTAACAGACAAACCGCCTGGGCGCTGATTCCAAGTCCTTCTCCGGTAAATCCAAGCTTTTCCTCCGTTGTTGCTTTTATATTCACCTGACTTACGGAGATTGCAAGAACCTTCGCAATATTCTCACACATTGTCTCAATATACGGCGCAAGCTTCGGCTTCTGGGCAATCACCGTTGCATCAATATTTCCGACAAACAATAATTGTTCAGACAACAGATCTTTTACATGTGCAAGCAGCTTCATGCTGTCAGCGCCTTTATATGCCTGATCCGTATCGGGAAAATGTTTTCCGATATCTCCCAGTGCGGCTGCCCCAAGCAGCGCATCCATGATCGCATGTACCAGTACATCCGCATCCGAATGCCCGAGCAGTCCCTTTTCATACGGGATTTCGACCCCGCCAAGAATCAGTTTTCGTCCCTCTGTCAGTCTGTGAACATCATAACCCATTCCAATTCTCATATGCCTTCCTCCGTTTTTTTTTAATACAAACAGGCTCTGTATTCCAGTATAGTATATTTCCCGGTAACTTTTCAACACCGGAAAAATATTCAGAAAAAAAACTTGACATTTTACTACCATGCCATTATACTAACAAACGTGTCCAGCAATGGACAAAACAAATGGGATCTTAGCTCAGCTGGGAGAGCATCTGCCTTACAAGCAGAGGGTCATAGGTTCGAGCCCTATAGGTCCCATT
>CANRQE010000040.1 GCA_947632705.1 uncultured Coprococcus sp.
TTTACACGCACATAGTCCTCCCAGCAGAAATACGGTCATTACCAGAACAATATACGGGGTTCTTCTACTTTTTTTATGCTTATTCTTCTTCATATGTTTCCTTTCTTAAATTATAAAAAATTATTATAGTTAGTCGTTTTTATTCAAACTATTACAATCATTTTAGTCCAAGAGGTATGGCAATTACAAAAATTCAAAATAACTATGAATACAATCATCTATGCAAACATTTAATCTGTTATAAAAAGCACAATTTTCACAACAAACATATTCTTTTCCGTCTGAATAGAAATATCACCAAAATAATTTTCAACAACTCTTTTAATGTTTTCAATTCCAAAACCATGTTCCGCATGTTCCTTTTTTGTAGATTTAATTTTTCCTTCCTTGCTATAAACAATCTGTGTATTATATGGATTCATGATCTGAATAAACAGACAATTCTGACTATATCGAATATCTATATCTATAAATGGATTTTCTATCTCATACATTGCCTCCATAGCATTATCCATAAGATTACCAAAGATAATGTTCATATCGAATACAGATAAAGTAACCTCATCAGGTACTGCAATATGTACAGTTACTGCAATTCCTTTTTTCTTCGCCTCAGCAATCTTATAATTTAAGATTCCATCAATCGCAGTGTTGCCTGTATCAACAACATCTTCATCCAACCTTATATAATCATCCATTTTCAGAACATACTCGATCAGTTCCTGATTCTTTTCAGTTCTTGCAAGATCAGTAATTTCTTTTAAATGATGCCGCATATCATGTCGAAGTGCTTTTACACGACGTTCATTTTCTATATTCAACTGGATCTGATTATCGTACACCTTCATCTGCTCACGTAAAAGCAGATTTTCCTGTTCTGATTGATACTTTATAATAATGGCATCATACAGATAATATATGATAAATACAAGAAGCAAAAGAGTAAGTCCAATGAATATTATACTTTCTCTACTTACAAGCCGGTCATTGACAATAATATATAAAGTGATAATAATTGATAAAAGGATAAGGGTAAGATACCACCAATATCCTGTCATGATATTCTCCGCACGCCTTCCAAACATCCGCTTTACAAGTATACTGCTTAACAAAAACAATCCTACGGAAATAAAGGAACTGGCAATTTCATAATTATCACCTGAAGGATGTGAGCTCAACATGAAAACGGCCAACAGATCCAAAATAGCACTGATGGCTAATATCATTGCAGCAAATAAAAGTCTCCGTATGAATCTGCCCTCATATGCAAATGTAATTATAAAAATACCGATAAATGTAACGATAATATTGATTATAACTGTATGGAAGCACAGATAGGCGCCGGTAGTCAGAATATAGGATAAAAGATAAAACATCCACCCATATTTTATTTTCTGATTTTTTAAAAATAAAAGGTCTGCATATTTTTTTATTACAAACAATCGGATTAATTCCATACAGACAGAAACAAGAATATCCGTCCAAGGAGTCATATATCATACCCCCTCATTATACGCACGCAATCTCTCACGAAAGACAGCACGATGGGACTGGCTCACGTTTATTTTCTCTCCACAATGCATAATAACATGATCATATCCACAGGAGACAACATATTTTAAATTTATAATATAGGACTGTGCAACCATAACAAATTGTGGCGGTAGTTTTGAAATCTCCGTTTTGATTTTTCCCGTAAATTCCTGAATTTCTCCGGAACTTAGATATATCCTTATATGCCGGTTTCTGCTTTCCATATACATTATCTTACCATAAGGAATCTTATATAACATTTTTTTGTTTGTATATGTATAAAAACGCTTGTCCAGTTCATCAATCTCTAGTAAATGAGACAATGTCTTCCATATGCTCTCTTTATGAAGCGGTTTTATCAAAAAATCATATGGATGAATCTTAAAGAGTTCCAATGCATAATTTGTTTTTGTAGATATAAAAATGATATGCATGCTGGCATTCTTCATAGTCTCTCTGATATGGCGACCAATTTCTACCCCATTCTTTCCGGAAAATTCGATATCCAAAAAAAGAATGTCAATTTTGATACCTTTATGCAGATCCTGTAAGCAGCTTTCGCCTGTATACCAGACAAATACCTCAGCAAGTGACATTTGTGTACTGAAGAACTCTATCACATATTTTTCCAGCTCCGCACATGTGCTTTTTTCATCATCACAGATTCCGATTTGATATTGCATCATTTCACTCCAATCCTAATTCATGTTTGACCTGACCAAGTATCACACGCATGGCGCATATAAATACTCCAAGCATAACAATAAAAAACAGTCTGTCCGTTTCATAATGATCACAGGCCGCCTGCATTCTGTCTTAATGGCAGCGTTACCAATATCAGCAAACCTCCTTGTAATGGCTGTCCCATTATGATTCCCAGTACGACAGCTACAAGTATTCCTATCAGGGCAGTCTTCATCATTTCAAAACCAAAACGTAAGATTTCGGTATCTTCTTCCGTATCCTTCTCGTCATATATCATTTTTCCAGTAATTTCATTATCATATTCTCCATTAAATTTTTCTTCATCATATCACACATTGATAATCAGACAGCAAACAATGCAGAATTTAATGGTTAAACGACATAATTAATTAACAAAACAATGAGACAGATTATTTCCATAACCTGCCTCATTGTTCTGTTAATTTCTAAACAACACTATGCATGTCTGATATTCGTATACTCAGAAATCTCACGGTTAATGGTGACCAGATCATCCACGGTCAGGTCATGTACGGATGCATGTCCCGTAATCCTTGCAAAAGTCTGAAGCTCCTTTAAGGTGACATTGAAGAAGTTTGCAACCCGTTTGGCTGCCGCATCCACATGCAGTCTGGCACGAAGCTCCGGATCCTGTGTCGCAATACCGACAGGACAGTTCCCGCTTCCGCAGATACGGTACTGCTGACAGGCAGCTGCAATCAATGCGGATGAAGCAACTGCAACCGCATCTGCTCCCATGGCCAGTGCCTTTGCAAAATCGGAGGATACACGAAGTCCGCCCGTAATCACAAGGGAGATATCCGAATGAACGGAATCCAGATATTTTCTCGCCCGGTATAGTGCATAAATTGTCGGCACAGAGGTCGCTTCTCTTAAAAAATATGGACTGGAACCTGTAGCGCCGCCCCTGCCGTCAATCGTAATAAAATCCGGCTCTGCATAGACACAGAATTCCAGATCCCGCTCGATTCTTCCGGCTGCAATCTTGATTCCGACCGGTCTGCCGTCAGAGCGGTCCCTGAGCATGGAAACCATCTCCTTTAAGTCCTCTTTTGTATTCAGTTCAGGGAATTTGCTCGGGCTTTGGATATCCTCTCCCTGTTTTTTTCCACGCAGCTCTGCAATCTCGGCAGTTACCTTCTCACCCGGCAGGTGTCCTCCCATCCCAGGTTTGGTTCCCTGTCCGATTTTAATTTCTATGGCATCCGCTAAACGCAGATTCTCATCCGTAACGCTGTACTTGTTCGGAATATATTCAAATATGTATTTATAAGCGGCATCTCTTTCTTCCGGCAAAATCCCGCCTTCTCCGCTGCACATTGCCGTCTTTGCCATTGCAGAGCCCTTTGCAAGTGCCACCTTGATTTCCTTTGATAACGCGCCAAAGGACATATGGGAAACATATACGGGATTTGCTAACAGCATCGGACGCTTTGCATGCTTTCCGATCACTGTGGTGGTATCTACCGGTGCATCATCCTCTAACGGAGGCGGATTT
This sequence comes from uncultured Coprococcus sp., assembly GCA_947632705.1. Taxonomy (GTDB): domain Bacteria; phylum Bacillota; class Clostridia; order Lachnospirales; family Lachnospiraceae; genus Coprococcus. Next base: position 3,758 of record CANRQE010000040.1, read on the forward strand.
AACTGCGCACCTAACAACAGAATATCGTCCCAGCCCGGCATATTCATTCTGGTTCCCATGGAACCGTCAATGGATTTGCCTGTCACTGCCATTTCATGAATTTCTTCCATATATCTGCAGGAATCATCCACTCGGTAAAATGTCCTGTCATAGCTTAAATCTTCACATTCCGGCTGTCCTTGTTCCCCGTCTGTCTGTTTGGCTGCGGCATCCTTCTGTTCTGTGCTTCCGTCTTCCACATATGCCATTTGATCATCCTGATTCTCACTTAAAACTTCTTCCCTGAATTTGGAAGCCGGCTGTTTACACACCGGACATTCTGCCGGCGGCTCGTCTCCCTCATATACATATCCGCAAACCGTACATACAAATTTTTTCATAACACCATATCCCCTTTCTGCTTTTTTCTGTCCTGCATATGAACATTAACATTAATAAGATTGATTCTCACTATAATAATCTAATTTTACCATATACAGATAGAAACACAAGAAATTTTTCCGCAATTCCGGTATATGAATCAATTGCCGATTCACTTGACGGACGTTCTATTTAATTTTATAATTTTTATATCTTTTACAATCTCATCATTTATTGAAAAAACCGGGAACAGGAGGATATTATATGGGACTGCTGCAGGAGTGGTATCTGCATGAAACAAAAAACAGCGAGGATGAAACCTTACACAGATCACAAAAGGAAGAATACTTATTTTACCGTGCAGTCAGTTCCGGTGATCTCGATACCGTCCGTAAAAATTGTGAAATGAAAAAATTTACGGATTTAGAGGGAGTCGGTACGCTTTCCCGAAATCCGGTCACAAATCTGAAGTATCATTTTGTAATCACAACTGCTTTTATAACCAGATTCTGTATGGAAGCCGGCATGGAAACGGAACAGGCATACCGCCTGAGCGACTTCTATATTTTGAAGTTGGACAACCTGAATACGGTATCGTCCATTTCCGAGCTTCATGACCGGATGGTTTTGGATTTTACCTTTAAAATGCGTATGCTGCAAAAAAGCACGACTACCTCCAAACCGGTTGCAATGGTCATTGAATATATCTATGCCCATATCAAGGAAAGAATCACGGTGGAGGATCTGGCCCAATATGTAGAATTATCTGCAAGCTACCTGTCCCGTCTGTTTAAAGAGGAAACCGGCATCTCGATCAGTGACTATATAAGGGAAAAGAAAGTTGAGCGCGCTCAGAATCTCTTAAAATTCTCTGATTACAGTCCGGTTGACATTGCCAATTACCTTTCCTTTTCCTCACAAAGCCATTTTATCCAGATATTTAAAAAATACGTCGGTATGACGCCAAAAAAATATCGTGACCTGAATTACAGTCCGGACTGGTCTGAAACAGAAAAAAAACCGGATACCGACAAAGCCTGATGCCGGTACCGGTTCGTTTTTCTATTGTGTTTTTTATGACATAATCAGCTGTATTTCTGTCTGTGCTTCCAGCAATTCCTCCGGAATATAATTCCGCTCCAGCTTTCTTCCGTTTACAATCAGTTCCTTATAACCTGTCTCGGCATGACCCGGATTTGTAACCGTAATATGCAGATGCTTTCCCCGGAAATCTTTTTCTATTTCAAAGCTCTCCCAGTCCTTCGGAACAGAAGGCGCAAGCTCTAATCCGTAGAAATCCGGACGGATTCCAAGAATTCCTTCCACACATCCAACCATAACGGTAGAGGCAGTTCCCGTCAGCCAATGTACATGCGAACGTCCAAAATGCATACTGTCCTTTCCTTCCGTAAACTGTCCATAGCAATACGGCTCCAGCTTTCGGATTTCGGCCCGGTCATTCTGTGCTGCAGGTGCATTTTCCATAAAATAAGTAAACGCCCTTTCTCCATGTCCGCGCAGGGCTTCCGCCAGTATGATCCAGCCCTGTGACTGCGAAAAAATACCTGCATTTTCTTTTACGCCCTGATTATAAATCACTGCCAGTGCACCATCAAAAGCATGTGCATGATACGGCGGATCCATCAAAACTGCTCCATATTCCGTATTCAGCCTCTCATACACCGTCTGAAGGGCTGTATCTGCCTGCTCTGCAGTCGCAAATCCGCTGATAACGGACCAGCTCTGCGGATTCAGCCAGATATTTGCCTCCGGTGCCATACGGTTTCCGATTACATCGCCATTTTCCGTAAATCCTCTGATGAATCTGTCCTCATCCCAGCACAATTCATTGATAATCTCTTCCAGCTTTTTCTGCTGCTGGTCAAGATATTCGATATATGCCTGATCTTTTTTGTATGCCGCAAATTTTTTCAGGATTGTCATCGCAAGATAAAACTGAAAAGCAACAAAACTTGATTCTCCGCCTTTTCCCAGCCTTAAACAATCATTCCAGTCTGCATATAAGCCGGCAGGCATACCATGAATACCAAGATGGTTCATGGAAAAATCAATGGCGCGTTTCAGATGCTCATATACTGTTCCCTCATCCCGATTGGCAAATGGAATAACCTCATCCATAAATGCAAGATTTCCTGATTCAGAAATATATTTATATACAGTCGGAAACAACCATAATGCATCATCGGCACGATAAGCAGGATGTCCGGTTTCTTTCACATAGGAAGCATCCTCCGGCGTATCTTCATGTCCCGGATTATGCGTGAATTTTACCAGAGGCAATCCGCCTCCGTTGTCCACCTGCGCAGAAAGCATGAAACGAATTTTTTCCACCGCCATTTCCGGTGCCAGATGAATCACGCCCTGTATATCCTGCACCGTATCACGGTAACCGTAACCGTTTCTCAGCCCGCAATAGATGAAGGATGCCGCACGGGACCATATAAATGTCATGAAACAATTATATGCGTTCCATGTATTGATCATGGAATTGAATTCCCTGCTCGGTGTTTTCACCTGAAAATGTGACAGCTTCCCGTGCCAGTAGTCTGTCAGTTCGCGAAGCTCCATCTTACATATGGATTCCGGATTTTCATACCGGTCAATGATAACTGCAGCCTCTGCATCCGGTTTCATACCGAGGATAAATGCAAGCTCCTTTGTTTCTCCCGGCTCAAGCACCATGTCGGCAGACAGGGCCCCGCATCCGTTCTCATTATAATTCAGTTCCCCGCACAGCTTTCCTTCTTCCACGCCTGTCGGATTTCCATATCCATGATAGCGGCCCAGAAACTTCTCTTTATCCCCGCAATAGGATGCCGTCGGCAGACCTGCCAGACCAAAGAAACGTTCGGTTACTGTCTTATGGTCTATCTCTCTGCCTTCTTCCAGTGCATCCAGATTGCCGTGAATTCTCTGAACAATCCGGTTCTCCTTAAATACTGTAGAAGAAATAAATTGTGAATACTGCAAGTTAACCTGATCCTGCTCATAATTACTGTTATTGGTAAACTCAGCATATCCTGTGACCGTCAGACTTCTCTTTCTATCAGAAGTATTTGTAAGCTTCAGGTTCCATACCTCATATGACCGGGAGAGCGGAACATAATATAACGCTTCCGATTCTATACCGGCATATTGCGCAAGCATCTTCGTATACGCCGTACCATGATGACATTCACTTTTATAGGATGTAAGATCCTTTCCTACCGGCTGCCAGGATGCAGACCAGTAATCCCGGCTTTCATTATCACGAATATATATATACCGGCCCGGCTGGTCAAAGTTATTAAATACATATCTTAAAATTCTGCCATTTGCACCGGATCTGGCAAAGCTGTATCCTCCGGCATTATTGGAAATAATTGCTCCGTATTCCGGTGATCCAAGATAATTGACCCAGGGCGCCGGCGTGTCCGGACTGGTGATGACATATTCTCTTTTTTCGTCGTCAAAATATCCATATTTCATAATGCTCTACTCCTTATCTGTCCTATTATGATCTGTCAGAAGAAGGTACCAGATGAACCGTAATCCGATGCAGCCCATCTCCCATTTTTTCCAATAGATGTCTGTCTATGCAGGCTTTTTCCGCATCATAAACCGGTATCTCCATACCGTCACATTCTGCAGAACCAATCCGATACTGACCGTATGCAAGCCGCTCCTGATTGGAGACTGTCACTTCCAGATCCCTGTCTGCAAAACGGAACCTGAGCGCAGCGTTTCCGTCCTCATCAAACTGCTCCTTCATAAGCTTCGGACAGATGACCAGATTGCCGTTCTCACCGCATACTCCAAACACTTCTGTGATCAATGTCAGCATATACCAGCTTGCCGCTCCTGTCAGATAATGATACATCCCTCGTCCTTCGCTGTTAAAATACTCCGGAATGCCGGGATAGATTCTGCTTGTTTCAAAATTCAGCGCCGTATCGGCAAGCGTCTTCAGCGCCTTATACCCTTCCCTGACAAAGCCCCGTTTATAAAGGGCATTGGCGTACATCACTGTCATATGGGAGAAAACGGCACCGTTTTCCTTCTCTCCATAAGCGAATCCGAACATTCGGCCCATGTCAAATTTCAGTTCCCTGAAATCCGTATTCAGACGATATCCGCCAATTGCCGGATCATACAGATAGCGGTCGGCACTCAGGCAAATCTGCCTGATCTGCTCCTCCGTCGCAGTTTGGCTCATAATTGCAAACACCTGGCCGGTTAACATCATTCTGACACCTGTTTCCGACATACCCTCCACAGCCTGCTTGTGATTATCATAATAGCTGTTGAACCATCCGTTTCCGCTGCAGGAAATCCATTCCTGTTTTCTGATGTGCTCCATCAGCCAGTCTGATTTATGTATCAGATTTTCTGCCAGTGCTTCCACGGATACCCGTATGGTTTCTCCGCTGATTTCATGTCCGCAGGCCTGCATATATTGTTCTAAAAGTGCCTGCTTTGCCTGTATATCTTCATACATTGAAGGGTCGTCCTTTAACAGAACCCCGATTTCTTCCAGGAGTTCGATTTCTTCACAGGACGCCTGCTGTTTTAAAAGAAGAAGACATTCTGCCAGCTGCTTCAGATTTCCGGCGTATGCGCAGGTAAATGCGACACTTTCACCATTTTCTTCCGCCATATCCAGCGCATCGTTCCAATCTGCACCGCGAAGTCTCATAATATTATGGTCTCCGACCTCATAGAATGCGCACAGATGCTCCACCAGAAGATGTTCCAGAATCGTTCCCTGATAAATATCTCCATTGGATGTCTTCTGCTTCATGCCATATGTATCCTTCCAGTCCGTATCAACCGTCATGCCTCTATGCGACTGAGGATCCTTAAAATAGGTCATCTTCTCCAACAGGATTTCTGTATCACCCGTCTGATCCATATATAGCTTTGTCGTAATAAACGGCCAGACAGCATGATCCATCCAGACGCGGCTGATTCCGTTTCTGTCAGCCACAAATTCCCCCGGCCTATGTCCGATAATGGTTGCATTGGAACCGTCAATCCGGACTCCGCCGTAGTTTCCGATTACCATCTGTCTGACCTCTCCCGGGTCCATCAGAAGCAGGGACAGGCAATCCTGCCACAGATCTCTCCATCCTCTTCCGCCTCTTCCATAATCATGATGCGGAAGAAAAGAGCAGCCATATAAGCGCCGTAAAAAAGGCTGAAAGCTTACCCAGCGCATAAAGGAATCAAACGCCTTGTCTCCGGTCTGATATCTGACATTTACCTTTTCCTGCCAATAACGCTTAACATATTCAAGTGCGGTTTCCGTCTTTTCAGAGGTATCATATTTCCCGATAATGTTTGAAAGCTCTTCGTCCCCCTCTGTAATGCCCATGATGACAATATATTCTGCGCTTTCTCCCGGCTGCAGGGTTACCGTTTCAAACCGGATGCCGCCCATTGCTTCCTTTCCGGCATATTCTGCTTCCGGAGGCACCCCGGGTCTGTCTTCATAGACAGCCCGTGGATGCGTAAAGGTTCCTCCTTCTCCGATAAACATGTCAACGGTCGGATAAAAGGACATTGGACATTCACCTTTTCCGGTTGTACCCATTACAAAATATTTTCTGTAATTTCTTCTGTGTCCTTTTTCGTCAAAGGACATGGTCGGCTTCACCCAGACACCGTTTTGCGTGGTTCCTATTCTGTGCAGCATGGAAGTCACATTTCGATGGTCGCGGATATTGTCTGCACTTCTTCCATAGATCGGTACGGCGGCAATCGGGGTCAGTTTCCGTTCTCCTGTTCCTGTATTCGTAAGCTTTACCTGCATAATTTCTACATTTTCGTCCACTGGAACAAAGGATGTAATTTCAGATTGCATCTGATATTTTACTGAGCTTCTCTTTACCGTCTGCCACATCAATCCGGCCGTCAGCATACTGTCATCCTGTCCGGACGTAAATTTTTTACTCTCTTCTTCTGCAGAAGCTCCGGTTGCTGACCAGCATCCGTTTTCAACGATACACCAGAAGTTTCTGGTGGAACGGTTATTATGAAGATTTTCTGAACTTACAGGCTCTAATAAAAAGGATTCCTGATCAATCTTGCTGTCTCCGCCCAGAGAAGGGGTCACAGAACTTTTCAGGCCCTTCTCACCTGCAATCGGAAAATACAAATAGCTGTAATTTTCCGGCTGCCGGATCACAAAGGTTCCATTGTCATCTACAAATTCTATTTTCTTCATATCCAATCCTCCATTTGAGCAAATCGATCGTGCGGACCTATTCTGCCAGCTTTACCAAAGAAAAATCACGCAGGGTAATGGCAGATGCAGGTGTATCCACATCTGCAATCTTTCCCATGGATACTACCATGGTAGTTGCAGGGTCTGTTTCCTCATTCATCGTAAATTTGATTGTAAATTCCTGCTCTTCCTCTGTCAGGGTAATATCTGCACCGCCATACCATGCATAGCTTGCGCTCAGCATGGCCAGCTTAATTGTACGGACTGCCGTAGAGGAAGCCTTAAAGGTCAGACAATATGTACTGCCCTTCTCCAGGGTCAGATTCTCCTGTTTTAGCTGTACGTTCCAGTCTTCGGTCCCTACGTCTGTAATATCATAGGTTACTGTTCCGTCTGCTACGGAAGCAGTTGCCGCACCCGGTGAAGTAATTGCCCAGATATTCCAGCCTTCCGTTCCGTTTGAAAAATCGCCGTTTGCAAGCAGATTTTCACCGGCCGGCTGTTGTGGTGTCTCAGCAGTCTCCTCTACCTTCACCAGAGAAAAATCACGCAGGGTGATTGTGGAAGCCGGAGTATCTTCCCCGGCAATCTTACCCATGGATACCACCATAGTAGTTTCAGGATCTGTTTCTTCATTCATCGTGAATTCAACTACAACCTCCTTCTCCTGATCCTTCGTAAGTGCAATATCTGCACCGCCGTACCATGCATAGCTTGCGCTTAACATGGCCAGCTTGATCGTACGGGATTCACTGGAGGATGCTTTGAAGGTCAGGCGATACTTACTGCCCTGTTCCAGTGTCAGTCCGCCCTGCTTCAGCTGTACATTCCAATCTTCTTCCCCGACATTTGTAATAGCATAAGTCACTGCTCCGTCTGCAACAGAGACATCAGCTGCACCAGGCGCACTGATTGCCCAGATATCCCAGCCTTCATTTCCATCTGCAAAATCACCGTTTGTAAGCAGATTCTCACCGGCCGGCTTTTCCTCTATCTCAGGTGCATCCACCTTTTCAAGACTGATATTGTCGATACAGATTCTGTGCTGTTCCGTAATACGCGTACCGCCGACTGCACCCATTGCAATATTGAAGATAGAACCGGTATCTGTTCCTTCTTTCATCTGGAAGGTCTTCTCAATCGTCTGATATTCACCTGTAAGGGTCACTGTATCCTGAACATACGGAGTCCAGTCTTCTCCGCCGGATGCATTTGTATGTTTACTGCCGTCTCTCTGGATGGAGTACTGAATCTTTCTTTCCAAGTCAGATTTTGCATCAAATTTCAAAGTGTACCACTGGCCCTCTTCCAGACAGACATTACTCTGTTTCAATTGAATCTTCCAGTCTGCGTCTCCTGTATCTTTAATCGTAAAGTCTGCTGCATTCTCTTCGCTGAGACTGTCTACGACATAAGTTACCTGTGAAGAAATACTTCCGTCAACAAAAGGTTCAAAGCCTGAAAATCCTGCGGAAAAGCTTCCGTTTTTGATCAGACTGTCCTCTACGATACGGATATCATCCAGATAATAGGTACCCGGCTCCGTAATCTTAATCACAATATCCTGATTGGTTAAATCTTCCGGTGTAGAGAAGGTATAATTATAGGTTTGTTCCTCCCCGGTCATCTCAGCAGAAACGGTATTGCCGGCTGCAATAACGGTAACTGTCTGACCGGATGCTCCTTCTGCCTTTAAACTGAGTGCATAATCTGCACCTCCGGAAAGTGCCAGATCACTCTGGGATACAATGACCGGATTGTCTGCTGAGGTTCCGGCCGGAGCAACAATTTTCAGCTTTCTGATATTATCTGTATTTGTTACAGATACCTCGGCTCCGTTTTCCGTAACATCCCAATATGCCATACGGTCTGCACCTTCCTGGAAGCTTCCGTTATAAACATAGTTTCCGTCTGCCAGAACGGTCTTCTTGCTGTCGTCAATTTCAATCTGTCCTGTTTTCTCCAGCTTTACATTACTGATTCTCACAGTTGCTGTAGATGATGTATTACCCAGATTGAATTCCAGACGTCCGTTTGCATCATCCTTGTCTGTCATTGTAAATTCATATGTATAGGTCTTCTTTGTTGTAGTCAGATCAACCGTTGTATCAGCCAGATATCTCTGATATGAACGGTCAGGTGCAGATACATCCACGATCATCGTTCTGTCTTCATCTGCATATGCATCAAATGTAACCTTATAGGTGCCTCCCTTTTGCAATGGAAGATTCGGCTGTACAAGCTGCACACTGTAATCTGCCGTTCCCGCATTGGTGGTTTTGATCACCATTTCCTTATTTTTGATCTCTGCTGAAGCTTCTCCGCCAAGTGTGGTCAGGAAGATCCAGTCTTCATCATCCGTCAGGCTTTCTGCAACTGCAAAATCGCCGTTAATGATATAATTTCCGTTTTCATCCGGATCTCTTAAGATTACTTCTTTCTCAGGCTTCTGTACATTTTCATCATAAGAATCCTTCTGGTAAACTCTTACATAATCCACAACCAGGGCTGCATTGTCAAAGTCGGTCGTAGCATCCGGATTTCCCGGCCAGTTTCCGCCGACTGCCAGATTCAGGATCATATAAAACGGCTGATCAAACGGGGCCGGATAGGTAATCTCTCCCTGTCCTTCCGTCGCTGAATACCAGTCATTTTCCGTATGTACCAGAATACCGTCCACATACCATGAAATCTTTCCAGGCTCCCATTCTGCCGTGAAGGTATGATATTCATCTACGAAATTACCTTCTTTCAGGGTATAACTTCCCTGACTTTCACTGTGCGGATTCCCGTAATGAATCGTTCCGTAAGAAGTATCTGTCTGATGTCCAAGTACCTCCATTATGTCGATCTCTCCGCATCTTGGCCACTGTCCGTATAGATTTTCATTGGTAGGCATCATCCAGAATGCCGGAAGGTACCCCTGTCCTGCCGGTACTTTTACTCTTGCTTCAAATAATCCGTATTTGAAATCATGTTTATTCTGTGTATTGACTCTTCCGGATGTGTAAGAAACATTTCCGCTTTCATCTACTGTTTTAATCGGTTTAATTACCAGATTGCCGTCTTTAACATAAATGTTATCCGGCGATTCTGTGTATTCCTGAAGCTCGTTATTTACCCATCCAGGTTCATGAGTCTCGATATTCCAGTCATCCAGATTCAGGGAATCCCCTTCAAACAAATCCTCCCAAACAACTGTGTAGCCATCATAAGACAGATCCTTCATAGTCTCTTCCGCACCTTCCGTGTCCATAGAATACGTTACCACAACGGATAACGTAATGCTTTCACCGTCTACCACTACATCCTGTGTCAGGCCTACGGTTTTTTCAACCAGATTATCTTCAGCATCTGCCAAAGCAGCAGCATTGACGGATCTGCCGTTGGTATACAGCATGGTTCCTGCTATAACCACGGCCAGAATCAATGTCATGGTATTTCTTGTCATTTTCTTCTTGATCAGTAAGATCACCAGTGCCATACTTACAAAAAAGAGAATACAGCTTAAGAAAATCTTTGATGTATCACCGGTACTGACATGGTTTTTACCATCATCCTGTCCGCTTCCATTTCCATTGTTCTCTGTCGTATCCCCAGGTTTTGTGTCATCTTTTCTGGAAAAAACAACAGATACCTGTGCAGAATCTCCTGCAGCAACCTCGTCCAGACCGGATATCCACTCTTGTGGGGATGCTGTCCCGTCATCAGCTTCATATCCATCCGGAATCACTGCACGGATACTGACATTTGTCAGTTGACCGTCAGTCGTATTATCAATTTTCACGGTTTCTGTTATTTTGTCATTTTTTGAATACTCTGACCGGTCAGTTGTCATTGTGACCTCAGGCTCCTCTGCCGGATCTGCCTCAGCTGACACCTGTATGGTCATCAGACCTGTACACATGGCGAGCACCAGAAGCAAAGACAACAGAAGTACTGAGATTTTACCTTTTTGCAACATACTTTTTACCTCCTTTTTTATACTTTGATTTTAGTATTATCATTGTAACAGCTCCAACAGAACCGATATATTAGATAAAAACAAAAAATATCAAATTCATGACATACTTATTTTCTTTTTTTCAACAAAAAAATTGCAGTCAAAGAATTTTTTCTTTGAACTGCAATTTCTTCTTTTCCTTCGTCTTGTTATTCTGTCCAAAAGCACAAAACGCTGTACCACAAACAACAAAAGCATAGAGGTACCAAGCCATTCATGTATTTCCTGCCCAATCAGTATTTCAGCCATCAAAAACGGTAAAAAGAACGATCATGGCAGGGTCAACCATCCATTTTATAATTTCAACTTATATGCTGTTTAATTGATTGCAAGCCCGTTTGCCCACGCAAGTACATCGTCAGCAGAAGCACCGGCGGCAAAACGGTGTCCGTCAAGCCATGTGGCTTTGCCGGCAGATGAACGGAGCGCCAAATCGCTGCTGCCAAATCCGCTGCTTGCTGAAGTACAGAACGCTACTAAGGTCTTGCCGGAGAAATCATAACTCTCGATAAAGGTACTCATAATTCGCGGCGCTTCTCCCCACCAGATCGGATAACCGATAAATACTACATCGTACTGCTCCATATTCTCCACAGAGCCGGAAATTGCGGGACGGGCATCGGGATCATTCATTTCCACCGATGTACGGCTTTCGGAATTACCGTAGTCCAGATCCTCGTTCGTATAGGGCTGCTCCGGCGTTATTTCATAGAGGTCTGCATCAAGTCCTTCCGCCAGCTTTTGCGCCACGCCCTCGGTATTGTTTGTTGCTGAAAAATATGCTACAAGGATTTTACTTTCCTCCGGTTTAGAAACGGAACCGGCAGGATTGGATTCCGACGTTTCACCGGACGGTTTGCTTTCGCTTCCGGTTTCGGAAGAAGCTGCGGAAGAATCCGGCGTTTGGGATTCTTCCGTGCTGCTTTGCGAAGAACCGATGGTACTGCCGTTTTCCGCCGTTTTGTTGTCTCCGGCACAAGCGGCAAGGGACAGTACCATAACAGCTGCAAGCAGAATCCTTACGATCTTTTTCATCTTCATTTTAAGCCTCCGTATTGTTTATCATCGACCGGCTCCAGCCACTCGTTAGAGCCGTTTTCTCCCGGTACTTCAACAGCCAGATGAGAAAACCAGCTATCCGGGGCTGCACCGTGCCAGTGCTTTACCCCCTCCGGTATGTTAATGCAGTCACCAGGTTTCATCTCCACGGGCTCTTTCTCCCACTCCTGATAATATCCGCGTCCGCCGACGCAGATCAGGATTTGTCCGCCGCCCTTGTCGGCATGATGGATATGCCAGTTGTTACGGCAGCCCGGCTCAAAGGTCACATTGAAAATACCAACCTGCTCTTTCGATACAGGGGCAAGATAGCTCTGCCCTGTGAAATACTGTGCGTAGCCGTCATTGGGTGCGCCAATCGGAAAAAAGATTGTGTTCTGATATCTGTCCTTTTCCGTCAGCTCCGTCTCCGCCTCTTTCCATACATCCTTTGCCAATCGAAACACCGCCCATGCCTTCGGCCAGCCCACATAGAATCCTACATGGGTCACAATGGCGGCAATCTCCGCACGGGTCACGCCGTGGGTTTTGGCGTTTTCCAGATGGTACACCAGCGAAGAATCCGTGATTCCGGAGGACATCAGCGCTACCACAGTGAGGATGCATCGGGTCTTTAAATCGATGTCCTGATTGTTCCAGTTTTCACCAAATAAAATATCATCGTTAAAATGGGCAAAATCCGGCGCAAAATTGCCAAGCTGATTTCTGCCCGCAGTCTGAGTAATTTTTTCCATTCTGTTTTCCTCCTGTTATTTCTTAAACTACATTTCCTGCCTTCTGTTTTCCGTTCTGTGCCATAACGCCGACAAGGGCGTGAGGAACATATAATTCTTCCAGATAATCAATCTCGTCCTCCTGCAGTTCCAGCTCCACGGCACGGACAGCGCCCTCCACATGGGAAAGCTTCGTCGCACCCACCACGGGAGCAGTCACTTTTGTTAACAGCCATGCGAGGGAAATCTCCGTCATGGAAACCCCGTGCCGGTCAGCCAGCTCAGCCACACGGGCAATAATCCTGCCATCCGTCTCCGCCGTGGCGTCATATTTTGATTTCGCATAGGCGTCCTGCTCCAACCGTTTGGAAGTCTCCCCGGAGCGCTTGGAAAGCCGCCCTCCGGCCAGGGCGCTGTACGGCGTCATGGCAATGTTCTGATCGGCGCAGAAAGGAGCCATTTCCCGTTCTTCCTCCCGGGCAATCAGATTATAGTGTCCCTGAATGGAGACAAATTCCGTCAGGCCGTGTTCTCGGGCGAAAAAATTTGCTTTGGCAAGCTGCCACGCAAAGCAGTTCGAGATGCCGACGTACCGCACCTTCCCTTCCCTGACCACATGGTGCAGGCCCTCCATAATCTCCTCCATCGGCGTATGGTAATCCCACATATGATAGATATAGAGGTCTACATAGTCCATGCCGAGATTTTTAAGACTTTGATTCAGATAATTCTCTATATGCTTCTGTCCGTTTACACCCTCATCAATCTCCTCCTGGGTGCGAGGCGTGAACTTTGTTGCAATCACAAAATCGTCCCGCTTGGCGAAATCCCGCAGCGCCTTTCCAACATACTGCTCACTGGTGCCATTCTGATAGACAATAGCGGTATCATAGAAATTGATTCCCAATTCCAGACCGCGTTTTATAATCTCCCTTGTCTGTGCTTCATCCACTGTCCAGCTATGCTGTCCCGCAGCCGCATTGCCGAAGCCCATACAGCCCATGCAGATGCGGGAAACGGTCAGATCTGATTTTCCGAGTTTTGTATATTTCATGAACCGGGCCTCCTTAGAGAACCGTCTCGGCCCATGCCTTCAGACTGGCCGCAGTTTGTCTGCCGTTCAGCACTTTTCCCTCAACGATCATGGTATCCGCCGCAACAGACGGTTTCAAACCGTCCACAGTCTTTCCAAATCCACTGCCGCCGGAGGTGGCGAACAGAACGATTTTCTTTCCGGAGAAGTCATAGCTCTCCAAAAAGCTGTTTATAATTGTCGGAGCTACATACCACCAGATGGGGAAACCCAGCAGAATTGTGTCGTACGCCGCAATGTTGGCGTCTTGATCTGCCAGCGCCGGGCGGCTGCTCTTATCGTTCATCTCCATAGAACTGCGTGATTTTTTGTCCATCCAGTTCAAATCGCTCTTTGTGTACGGCACCGCAGGTTTAATCTCATACAAATCCGCACCCGCTGCCTGTGCCAGTTCCTTTGCAACATGCGCCGTCGTTTGGCTGGCGCTGAAATATGCTACTAATGTTTTGCTCATAGACATTCACTCCTCGTATAATATTTTTTAGATACATAAACATGTACCTTGATAACTTTGTTCAATCGGCTTAGTAAAGCCCATGA
>CANRQE010000041.1 GCA_947632705.1 uncultured Coprococcus sp.
GGAGAAGCAGCGGAAGGAGAGAATGGACAGCCGCCGGAGAAGCCAGACGGAGAAGCATCCGAGGGAGAGAATGGACAGCCGCCGGAGAAGCCGGGCGGAGAAGCATCCGAAGGGGAGAACGGACAGCCGCCGGAAATGCCAAGTGGAGAAGCAGCGGAAGGAGAGAATGGACAGCCGCCGGAAATGCCAGACGGAGAAGCAGCGGAAGGGGAGAATGGACAGCCGCCGGAAATGCCGGCAGAAAAAAGAGAGATTGGCAATGCTGATCTGCAAACTGAACAAAATCTGCAGGCGAAATATTATGTGTTTTTTGGAATAGAAAGTTTCATTCTGGCTGCAGGGATCCTCTATTTATTTATGTCCTGTTTCCACAAGAAGACAGTAAAAGAGACATTTTTTAAATCTGATAAAATAGTGATATATATTCTGGCGTTGATCCTTCTTACGGGAATTTTCACAGGCTTAAGCAGAAAGATAACGACAGAGTGTTTCTTAAATAAAGAACAAACCATACCGATGCAGGATCAGCAGACAAATACTTCCATCATTTATGCAGGTGTGAAGGAGATTGCGGAGAATACGGTTTTGGATGGCGGAGAGTTTGAATCTGTTACAAAGGATGAAAACACAATCCTGGTAAGCGGCAATGTTGTTGCAGAATTAGAGAATATTGTAGTAAATAAAACCGGGGATTCTGAGGGAGAAGACAGCAGCTTCTACGGAAATAATTCCGGAATTCTTGCAAAAGACGGAGCAGAACTGGAACTGAAAAATATAACTGTTGTCACAGATGCAAGCGGGGCAAACGGAGTATTCAGTTATGGGGGTTCAGCATCCACCAACAATAGTTCCAGTGATGGAACAACAGTAACCATCAGTGATTCTGAAATAACCACAACAAAGGATAATGCAGGGGGAATCATGACGACCGGAGGCGGCACCATGAAAGCTGAAAATCTGACGGTTCATACTTCCGGTATATCCAGTGCCGCAATCAGAACTGACCGGGGCGGAGGAACGGTAAATGTCGATGGCGGAACCTATACGACAACAGGAGCAGGTTCACCGGCCATTTATTCGACAGCCAATGTTAAGGTTTCAAATGCAGCACTGATTGCTGAAGCGGCAGAAGGTATTGTAATAGAAGGGAAAAATTCGGTTGCTGTCGATCATTGTGAACTTGAGGACAATAATACGAAATTAAACGGACAGTCAACAACATATAAAAATATTTTCCTGTATCAATCCATGAGTGGTGATGCAGCAGAAGGAAATGCAGAGTTCAGTGCCAAAGACAGTACGATTACAACAAAAGCAGGTGACACATTATATGTGACAAATACAACAGCAAATATTTATCTGGAGAATAATACAATTGTCAATCATGATACGTCCGGTAATTTTCTGCGGATACAGAAGGATTCATGGGGCAATAACGGTTCCAATGGCGGAAATGTTACGCTCCTTATGAAGAATCAAGCGGCAGACGGAAATATTGTGGTAGATTCCATTTCTACACTGGATATGACACTGGAATCTGATTCGTATTATGAAGGAGCAATCAATACAGACCAAACTGCAAAATCCGTTAACCTGACTTTGGATCAGACATCAAATATCAGGTTAACAGGTGACAGTTATGTTACTGCATTTGATAATGCTGACCCTACTAACAGCAATATAGATTTTAACGGCTATCAGTTATATGTAAATGGCAGGGCGATTAATTAGCCTTCAATTCCCGGAATGTCATCAGAGCTTCCGGGAATTTTTCTGTCCCTGGATTCCTTTTTGTATTCTAAAGAAGATTGACGATTACGGAGTTTTTGTATAAAATTGATAAGGCACATAAGTAGAAGAAAGACAGAATTTTTTTCTGAAGGAAATGGAAGAAATGAAGGATACTGCCGATACGGCCCTTATAAATAAAATATCAGACGGAGCGCTGCCTACAGAATGGCGGATGTACGGAAAAAAGGCAGACTTCTTTGCGGTTGGGGAAACCTTCGGTATTGACCCTGTGATTGCAAGAGTCATTCGAAACAGGGATGTGATTGGAGATGAAGCAATCCGAAGATATCTGTACGGAAGCTTAGCGGATACCCATGATCCGGCCCGGATGAAAGACATGGAAAAGGGATGTAAGCTTCTGCTTGAAAAGATAAAACAGGGCAGACATATCCGTATTATTTCTGATTATGATGTAGACGGTATTATGTCGAATTATATTTTGTATAAAGGTCTGAACCGCGTGGCAGGACAGATGCCTGTTACCATTGATTATGATATTCCAAACAGAATGCATGACGGTTATGGAATTAACATCAGACTGGTGCAGGCGGCCTTTGATGCGGGAGTTGATACAATTCTGACCTGTGACAATGGAATTGCTGCTTTTGAGGCTATAGATTATGCAAAGGAACTCGGTATGACCGTGATAGTAACCGACCATCATGATATACCGTATGATCTGGATGCGGAGGGGAACCGGCATTACCGGATTGTTTCCGCAGATGCCGTAATCGACCATAAGCAGCCTGACTGTGGATATCCGTGCAAAGAGTTGTGCGGGGCAGGCGTAGCATATAAGCTGGTACAGCTGTTATATAGAATGTGTGATATTCCGGAAGAAGAATGTGAGGTATTCACAGAGTATCTTGGGATTGCAACCGTATGTGATGTCATGCAGCTTGTGGACGAAAACAGAATTTTTGTGAAACAGGCGCTTAAAATGCTGCCGCACAGCAGCAATCCCGGACTCCGCGCACTGGTACGATGCTGTAAAAGAGAAGGAAAGGCTTTGTCGGTTTTTGATCTGGGATTTATTATCGGACCTTGTATCAATGCGGCAGGACGCCTGTCTGACGCTGTGACCAGCTTACAGTTTTTATTGGAGGAGGATACTTATCAGGCGGAGAAACGGGCAGTTGAATTGATGAATATCAATCATCAGCGCAAGAGTATGACAATAGAAGGCGTTGATACTGTGGTTCATATGCTGGAGGAAGGAATCGGCGATGCGAGCCTGAGGGACAGGGTGCTGGTAATTTATGTTCCAGATTTGCATGAAAGTCTTGTGGGGATTGTCGCAGGCAGAATCAAAGAACAATATTATCGCCCGGTTTTATTGTTTACGGACAGTGAAGATAATAATATCATCAAAGGCTCCGGCCGTTCGGTCGAAGGCTATCATATGTATGATGAGCTGAACAGATGCAGGGAACTGTTTACAAAATTTGGAGGGCATGAGATGGCGGCAGGTTTTTCCATGGAACGGAAGCACCTGACGGAGTTAAGGAAACGCCTTAACGAAAACTGCAGGCTGGATGAGAATCTGCTTACGCCGAAGCTTTATGTGGATGTTCCAATGCCGCTTGACTACATAACCATGGCGCTTGTAGAACAGCTGGAACTGCTGGCACCTTTTGGCAAGGGAAATGAAAAGCCGATATTTGCCGAACGGGGAGTGCGGATAAAAAGAGCATCCGTAGCAGGGAAAAATAAGAATATATTAAAAATATTATTTATCATGAAAAACGGAAAACTGATGGAAGGTTTAAATTTTCAGCCGGATAAGTTTATTTCTGACATAAAAGAGTGGTTTGGAAATGCTGAATGTGATAGAATGTTAAATGGAATGTCAAATAGTGTTGCTTTGGATATAGCATACTATCCGGAAATCAATGAATATGCAGGAAGAAAAAGTCTGCAGGTCAGATTGCAGGAGTACAGGAGGTATCAGGATGAAAAATGTTGAGGACTATGTAAAAAGTATACCGGATTTTCCGATGCCGGGAATAATTTTCAGGGATGTAACCAGTGTTGTCGAGGACCCGGAAGGGCTGCAGCTTGCAATTGATTCCATGGACCGGCTGCTGCAGGATGCAGATTATGATCTGATCGTCGGTACGGAGTCCAGAGGATTTATATTTGGGGCACCGCTTGCCTATAAGAATAAAAAAGGATTTGTTTTAGTCAGGAAGAAGGGAAAGCTGCCGAGAGAGACGGAGGGGATATCCTATGATCTGGAATACGGCAGTGCTTCCATCGAGATACATAAGGATGCGATCCGGCCGGGGCAGAAGGTCGTTCTGGTAGATGATCTGATCGCAACCGGCGGTACCATAGAAGCAGCAGCCAGACTGGTGGAGCGTCTGGGCGGCAAAGTGGTAAAAATGATTTTTTTGATTGAACTTACAGATTTAAAGGGCAGGGAGAAACTGTCCGGTTATCAGGTGGAATCTGTGATCAAATATGAGGGTGCATAAAGCTGCCGGATAAAAAGACTTTTTGAATAAACGGTTTTAAAAGAAAAGTGGTGATACGCATGGAAGAAAGCAAAGAGACAGATATTCAGATGGAACGACAGGTAATAGAGGAACTGATGGAAAAGGAGATTCATAAGACCAACAGACCTAAAAAGGATGTTGATCTGTCTACGCCTGCGGATTTTACACCGCCGGATGAGCTGTATCAGAAGCTGGTTAACCATATTCTGAATTATCATCCGTCTACTGATATTTCCATGATCGAGAAGGCATACAAGGTTGCGGCAAAGGCGCATGAGGGACAGCTGCGTAAATCAGGGGAACCGTATATTATGCATCCGTTGTGTGTCGCTATTATTCTGGCGGAACTGGAACTGGATAAAGAAACGATTGTTGCGGGCATTCTGCATGACGTAGTGGAAGATACGGTTATGACGTCAGAAGAGATTGCCGCCGAATTCTCGGAGGAGGTTGCCTTTCTGGTAGAGGGTGTTACAAAGCTGACCCAGCTGCGTATGACAACGGATAAGATAGAGCTGCAGGCGGAGAACCTCCGGAAGATGTTTTTGTCCATGGCAAAGGATATCCGGGTCATTCTGATCAAGCTTGCAGACCGTCTGCATAACCTCAGAACCCTGCAGTATCAGTCCCCTGCCAAGCAGATCGAAAAGGCAAGGGAGACGATGGATATCTATGCTCCGATCGCACACCGGCTCGGTATCAGCAAGATTAAGGTGGAACTGGACGATCTGTCCATGCAGTATCTGATGCCGGATGTCTATCATGATCTGAAGACCCAGATTGACGCCAAATTATATGAGCGAGAGGCTTATATCAAGCGGGTGGTCGATGATGTTAAGAAGCATATTGACAATGCAGGCTTAGAGGCGGAGATCGATGGACGGGTCAAGCATTTCTTCAGTATCTATAAAAAGATGAAGAACCAGAATAAGACGCTTGACCAGATTTATGATATTTTTGCCGTCAGGATTAAGGTAGATACGGTCAGAGACTGTTATTCTGCTTTGGGAATCATACATGAAATGTACAAACCAATTCCGGGGCGGTTTAAAGATTATATCGCAATGCCGAAATCCAATATGTACCAGTCCCTTCATACGACGCTGATCGGACCGGAGGGATTGCCGTTTGAGATTCAGATCCGGACCTATGAGATGCACAGAACGGCGGAATATGGTATTGCGGCGCATTGGAAATACAAAGAAAATGTTTCCGGAACCGTAATGCAGAAAGAGGAAGAGAAATTATCATGGCTGCGTCAGATTCTGGAATGGCAGAGGGATACGGATGACAATAGAGAATTCCTGAATTTCATCAAGACAGATCTGGATCTTTTTGCCGAGCAGGTGTATTGCTTTACGCCTGCAGGAGATGTCAAAAACCTTCCGAGCGGATCGACGCCGATTGATTTTGCATATATGATACACAGTGCAGTCGGGAATAAGATGGTGGGCGCCCGGATCAATGGCCGGCAGGTACCGATTGATACCAAATTGCAGAACGGCGATCAGGTAGAGATTATTACGTCACAAAATTCAAACGGACCGAGCCGAGACTGGCTGAATATCGTAAAAAGCACGCAGGCAAAGACCAAAATCAACCAGTGGTTCAAACGTGAATTTAAAGAAGAAA
This sequence comes from uncultured Coprococcus sp., assembly GCA_947632705.1. Classification (GTDB taxonomy): domain Bacteria; phylum Bacillota; class Clostridia; order Lachnospirales; family Lachnospiraceae; genus Coprococcus. The sequence goes on from CANRQE010000041.1 coordinate 5,922, forward strand.
ATATCAGCAGAGGCAAGGAACTGGTTCTTGCGTATTGCAAATCCAAGGGGCTGAATTATTCCCAGTATGCCAAGCCCGAATATATGGAGAAGGTATACAAAAAATATAATTTTGCTGACTGGGATGCCACTATGGCGGCAGTCGGACATGGAGGCATCAAAGAGGGACAGGTTGTTAATAAGCTGATTGAAGAATATAACAAGGCGCATCAGGAAATACCGGATGACAGCAAGGTTCTGGAGGAATTTGCACAGAAGAAAACCTATCATTCTGCACATGGTCAGGGCGGGATTATCGTAAAAGGCGTGGATGACGTGGCAGTCCGGTTTTCCAAATGCTGTTCCCCGGTTCCGGGAGATGAGATTGTCGGATTTATTACCAGAGGCCGCGGTATTTCCATCCACCGTACGGATTGCATTAACGTATTGTGCATGAGCGAGGCGGATCGTGCCCGGATCATAGATGCCGAGTGGCGGGCGGATGCGGTAACGGAGAATACGTATCAGACAGAAATCAACATTTATGCGGATGACCGAAGCGGTATTCTGTTTGATATCACCAAGATATTAAGCGAGGCGAATATCAGCGTCACCAGTATTAACAGCCGGACCAGCAAACAGGGCAAGGCTACGATTACGATTTCATTTGCAATCAAGTCTGTCGAGCAGCTGAATTCCATTATTGCAAAGATCCGGAATGTGGAGAGTATTATTGACATAGAAAGAACGGTAGGATAGGAGAAGCCGTTATCAGAACAGGAGGGCCTGCTATGGCAAAATTATTTGTAATTACAAATGAATTGGGAGATATGGGAACCAATTCTTATATTGTGGCAAATGCGGATACCAGAGAAGCCATTGTAATCGATCCGGCAGATGAAGCAGATTATATTGATAAAAGTCTGAAGAGTGAAAATCTCAAATGTGTGGGAATCTTTCTGACGCATGGACATTATGACCATATCGGCGCATTGGAAGAGTTAAAAACTTTAACCGGAGTGAAAAGCTATGCATCTGAGGATGAGAAGGAAATCCTTGAAAGCAGTCGCGGAAATCTGTCCATGATGTTCGGCACGCCGATGACGGCGGGTGTAGAGGAATATCTGAAGGATGGCGCAGAGCTGAAAATTCTCGGTACTGTCATGAAATGCATTGCTGTACCGGGACATACAAAAGGCGGTATGTGTTACTATTTTTCTGAGGAAGGACTTCTGTTTTCCGGCGATACGCTGTTTGCGTCCAGTATCGGACGATCTGATTTTCCGACCGGCAACGGCAGCCTTCTGATTCAAAGCATACAGGAGAAGCTGCTTGTACTTCCGGACCGGACGGTAGTCTATCCTGGACATAATAATCAAACAGATATCGGAAGAGAAAAGAAATACAATCCGTTCTTTTAAAAGGGAACAAAGATATGATTTGTTTAATCCAGAATATAGAAGATTATAATAACGATCTGCGTGTGGGACTGATGGCGTTTTATCCGGGAGAAAAGATTGTGATACCTGCACAACTGGAGAAAAATCCGGAATGGAAAGAGAAAATTTCCTTTGTCCTGATTGCTTCTTTCGATGAAACGGAAATTGAGCTCCAAATTTGCGACAGATATATGGGAATCGGGCGATTAGAGGGAGAACATAGTGATAAGAAACCACAGACGGTTCAGTCCGGTGCAGTGCGGAGAAAAATTTTCTGTAATTATAAAAAGAAATCCGAAACCAGAAACCGGCTGAAGCTCCTGTTGTATCATATGTTAAGCGAAAGGACGGGAAGAGTGCTTCCCTGGGGAAGCCTTACCGGCGTTCGCCCAACCAAGATTGCGATGGAAGCGATAGAGAAAGGAATGACTGATCAGGAGATTACAGCATTGTATGAAGAAGTCTATGGAGCTTCCGGAGTAAAAGCCGGTCTTTGCACGGAAATTGCACATAGAGAAAAAATAATGATTGATTCTGTCAATGCGGAAGGGGCGTATTGTATTTATATCGGAATTCCGTTCTGTCCAAGCAGATGTCTGTACTGTTCCTTTACTTCTTATCCGATTGCACAATACAGCAACAGGGTACGGGACTATCTGGATGCGCTGGAGAAAGAAATAAAATTTGCGGCGGGGGCGTATGCAGGGAAAAAACCGGTTTCTGTATATGTTGGCGGCGGAACGCCGTCCTCCGTTTCTGCGGAGGATCTGGACCGGCTGTGCCATATGATCGTGCAGGCATTCGATATGCAGGATGTCAGGGAATTTACGATCGAGGCGGGCAGACCGGACAGTATAACCTTAGAGAAGCTTCAGGTTATGAAAAAATATGGAGTAACAAGGATCAGTATCAATCCACAGACGATGAACGATGAAACCCTGAAACTGATCGGCAGGGCGCACACGGCAGACCAGACGGAGGAGATATTCCTGCTTGCAAGGAAGGCAGGCTTTGATAATATCAATATGGATCTGATCGTAGGGCTTCCCGGAGAAGATGCAGCTGCTGTCCGCAATACAATGGAGCGGATCAGAAAACTGGCACCGGACAGCCTGACCGTTCATTCACTTGCAATTAAGCGGGCCGCCAGCCTGAATCAGGAGATGGACAGGTACAGAGACCGGTTTGCCGCAGATATAGAAGAGCAGCTTTTTACCGTGACAGAATGTGCCGCGGATATGGGACTGAACCCCTATTATCTGTATCGTCAGAAGAACATTGCGGGAAATCTTGAGAATATCGGATTTGCCAGACCGGGCGCTGAATGTATTTATAATATTCTGATTATGGAGGAACGGACGGATATCATAGGTCTGGGCGCCGGAAGCTCCAGTAAGCTGGTGCGGAAGAACAGTGAGGAGGAGATCCGGCAAAATGACCGGAAAGGTACCAGAATAGACAGACTTGAAAATGTGAAAAATGTGGATGAATATATTTTACGCATAGATGAAATGATTGCACGCAAGTCAGTGATGGAGTACGGAAATGAATGCAGAGGAAATATTTGAAGATGAAAAAGAATTATCCTATTATGAGCATGATATGTGTGATGCTATCCGGCATGGGATGTGTGTCAGTAAGCTGGCGTCTTCTGTAGCGGCTGCATTGGGCATGAATCAAGATATGGTGCATAGAATCGCAGTTGCGGGTATGCTTCATGATGTCGGTAAGCTGCAGATCAGCCCATACATATACGGCAGGCAGGAATCCACAATGAAGATAGAGGAAATGCGGTACTTGCGTCTGCATGCAAGACTGGGTTATGATATTGTGACAAATCAGGGATACGAAACGGAAATTGCACAAATGATACTCTATCATCATGAAAATTATGACGGCTCAGGATATCCGTACCAGCTGCGGGGAGAAGCAATTCCGGTGGGTGCAAGGATTATCCGGGTCTGTGATGTTTTTGTCGCATTGATCAGTGACAGGCCTTACCGGAAAGCTTTTGATACCGATACGGCGCTTATGATGGTAATTGATGAGGTCAGACATTTTGACATGAAGATTTTTCTGACATTTCAGAGACTGATCTGTACCAGCCATATTCTGGAAGAACTGGATGGGATTTTGCATGAAGAAATTCCGGGCATGGGAACAGAACTATTTTCTGGAAAGTAAGGATTTATCAATATTTATAGAATAGATGGAGGAAAGCAGGACATGATTACACAGGCACCCAGAGGAACCAATGACTGGTTTGGGGACAAAATGAGAATACGGACACAGATTGAAGCGACGGCGAGGGATCTGTGCGAGAAATACAATATACAGGAAGTAATCACGCCGGTATTTGAGCATACGATTTTGTTTCAGCGTGGTGTAGGTGAAACGACGGATGTGGTACAAAAGGAAATGTACACATTTATTGATAAAGGCGGCCGGAGCGTAACCTTAAAACCGGAGGGAACTGCAGGTGCGATTCGCGCTTATGCGGAAAATAAATTATATGCGGAACCGCAGCCGGTCAAGATGTTTTATGTGACACCGGCGTTCCGCTATGAAAAACCGGAAAGCGGAAGACTGCGGCAGCACCATCAGTTTGGAGTGGAATTTGTAGGTTCCGGTGATCCGATGGCGGAAGTGGAGATTATGACGCTTGTTTCCACGCTGATTCGTAAGCTTGGCCTGAAGGATGCGAAGCTTCACATTAACAGTATCGGATGTCCGGCCTGCAAGAAGGTCTATAATGATGCGCTTATTGCCTATCTGAAAAAACATGAAGACAGGTTATGTACTACCTGTAAAGAACGAATGATGAAGAATCCGCTTCGTGTCATTGACTGTAAGGAGCCGTCCTGCAAAGAGGTCGTCAAGGATGCGCCAAGAACCATTGATTATCTGTGCGAGGAATGTGATACGCATTTTAAGGAGTTACAGAGACTGCTTACGGAGCTGGAGATTCCGTATGAGATTGATACCGGAATCGTAAGAGGTCTGGATTACTATACCAAGACAGTGTTTGAATTTGTAAATTCCGAGGGCTTTACTTTGTGCGGCGGCGGCCGGTATGATAATCTCGTCTATGAGATTGACGGCAAGGAAGAACAGCCTTCCGTCGGATTCGGCATGGGTATAGAGAGAATTCTCTATTTTCTTGAAAAAGAAGGGATTGCGCCTCCCCCGAAAAAACAGGTGGATCTGTATGTCGGCATTTTTGGGAATGCAGCAAAAGCAAAAGCTTATAAGCTGGTAAATACACTTCGCATGGAAGGTTATATTGTTGAAACCGATTACATGAACAGAAGCGTTAAGGCGCAGATGAAATATGCAAATAAACTGAATGCTGCCCATACGATTATTATCGGAGAAAATGAGCTTGAAACTAACCGTGGCCGGATCAAGAATATGGAGACGGGAGAACAGACAGAAATTGCATTAGATGAACTTGCCGCATATTTGGGCGGCAATCGGAAGGATCAGGAGGACAGATAACATGGCAGAGTCAATGCAGGGATTAAAAAGAAGCCACAGATGTACGGAGGTCAGCCGTTCTATGGTCGGAACGGAGATTACAGTCATGGGCTGGGTGCAGAAAAGCAGAAACAAGGGAGGAATCATCTTTGTCGATCTGCGTGACAGAAGCGGAATCCTTCAGTTAATATTTGAAGAGTCCCAATGCGGAACAGAATGTTTTGAAAAAGCGACCAGACTGAGAAGCGAATATGTCATTGCCGTAACAGGAACGGTCAGACTGAGAGAGGGTGCCGTCAATGAAAATCTGCTGACCGGGGATATTGAGCTTATTGCGAATTCCTTGCGGATTCTGTCCGAAGCGGAGACGCCTCCTTTCCCGATAGAAGAAAACAGCAAGACCAAAGAGGAGCTGCGATTGAAATACAGATATCTGGATCTGCGCAGACCGGATCTGCAGAGAAATCTGATGATGAAAAGCCGGGTTGCGACTCTTGCCAGACAGTTTATGGCTGAGGAGGGATTTCTTGAGATAGAAACACCGATGCTGACAAAATCCACACCGGAAGGGGCCAGGGATTATCTTGTACCAAGCAGAGTACATCCCGGAACCTTTTACGCCCTGCCGCAGTCTCCGCAGATTTTTAAGCAGCTTCTGATGTGTTCCGGCTATGACAGATATTTTCAGATTGCCCGATGCTTCCGTGATGAGGATCTGCGTGCGGACAGACAACCGGAATTCACGCAGATGGATATGGAGCTTTCTTTTGTAGATGTGGAAGATGTGATAGATGTCAATGAGAGACTGCTGGCGAAACTGTTTCAGGATATTCTCGGCGTTTGTATACAGCTTCCGATCAGGCGGATGACATGGCAGGAAGCAATGGATCGTTTCGGTTCGGATAAGCCGGACCTGCGGTTTGGGATGGAACTGACGGATATCAGTGAGATTGTGAAAAATTGCGGCTTTGGTGTATTTACCGGTGCCCTTGCAAATGGAGGTACAGTCCGGGGAATCAATGCAAAAGGACAGGGGGCAATGCCCAGAAAGAAAATAGATGCTTTGGTTGAATTTGCCAAAACATACGGGGCGAGAGGGCTTGCCTATATTGCCATAGCTGAGGATGGAACGTACAAGTCCTCCTTTGCAAAATTTATGACAGAGGATGAAATGATCCGGGTAATGGAGGCTCTGGACGGCAGACCGGGTGATCTGCTTTTATTTGCAGCAGATAAGAATAAAGTCGTATGGGATACGCTTGGCGCTCTGCGCTGCCATCTGGCGGAGATGATGGGGCTGATTGATCCGGACAGATTTGAATTTGTGTGGATTACGGAGTTCCCGCTTCTGGAATGGTCCGAGGAACAGAACCGTTATACGGCTATGCACCATCCGTTTACCATGCCGATGGAAGAGGATCTGGCATTGATTGATACCGATCCGGGGAAGGTGCGCGCCAAAGCATATGATATTGTTTTAAACGGAAATGAAATCGGCGGAGGATCCGTGAGAATCCATCAGAACGATATACAGGAGAAAATGTTCGAGTGCCTTGGTTTTACAAAGGAGCAGGCATATGAACGCTTTGGATTCCTGCTGGATGCTTTTAAATACGGCGTTCCGCCCCATGCAGGACTTGCTTACGGACTGGACCGTCTGGTTATGATCATGGCGAAACAGGAGTCCATTCGGGACGTCATAGCCTTCCCGAAGGTAAAGGATGCATCCTGCCTGATGACAAACGCACCGGATATTGTAGATGACAGCCAGCTTGAGGAGCTGGGAATCTGCCTGGCAGATCAGAATTCTGAAGAAAGACAGATATAAAAAAGGATTCCGGGAGAAATCCGGTAAAATGATATAAAATATTTAAAAAAATTTAAGAAAAAAACAGAAACGGATAAGGCACATAGTATATATAGATTTTCCGAAAAGGACTATATATAGTATGTGCTTTTGATGTCTAAAAGAAGATATGGTGATTGATTACAAACATCAACGGAAACTCTGATAAAATCAGGAGATTTCAAGGCCTGAAAATATTCTGGAAATGTTTAACTTGCACAAAAAAGGGCTTTTAAATCCGGTTAAATTGTATTATAATTATGTTTACTAAAGAATGGGGACTTATCGTAATATGCAGTTCCGGTATTACAGGTAGGTCCTAATTATATGAAAACAACAAAGAAAGAAAAATTATGAAGGAGGAGAATGATGATATGGTAGAGAAGACGAAGAAAATCGCAGCGTTTTTGCTTGCATTTCTGATGACCCTGTCAATATGCCTTCCCTCAGGAGGTAGTCTGGGTTTTGGGAATGTAAACGCAGAAGATAACGTCCGTTTTGAAACTGATACGGAGTCGGATCAGACCACTGCAACAGCGGGGGATGCACAATCTGCAGAAAATAGAACACAGACGATAGATTCTGCAGTGCCGATTGCTGTATCACAGACAAATGATACACCTATGCCAATTGCGGAGGGTGATGGACTGACTGTAAAGAATTTTAAAGTGTCAGTGGATGGCAAGGAGCTGCAGGCCGGAGATAGTGTTACAAATGGTGATAAATTAAAAGTGGAATTTGACTGGAGTATCCAGAATAATTCCAAAACTCAGGAATTTACGGTAGATTTAAATGAAGATGGTATCTCTGTGGACGATTATCCGGAAACCAATCTTTATGATGAGAACGGAAGGAATATCGGTAAATGGTGGATTCAGGATGGAAAGTTTAATATTAAACTGGATCCAAAGTTTGCAGATGAAAGCTATATCAAGGGTGGTGCAGATGTAAATGCGACTGTTGATGTGCAGGGAGAAGCAGATGAATTTGAAAAGACCAAAGACTTTAAGATAGGAGATGTAACAATCCCCAATGTTGATGTTGATTTATCTACTCAGGAAAGTAAGCTGAATGCCGATAAGGCTTTAACAGGTCCGGCCTATATAGATGATAATGGGAATCTCTGTATGCCGTATCAGGTAACTCTGGAAGCTGTGTATGGCAGTGTTACACTGGAACAATTAACTGATAACCCGAGTGGAATGGGCTGGCTGGATAGTCCTGAGATTCAGGTTTCATTGCCTGATGGTACAACACAGACCTATAGCTCCTGGGATGCTCTGCAGTCCAAATTAAAAAATTATAAACTGGATCAAGGGAAAAAAGTAGTTATCCAGTATACAATGAAATGTGAAGACAAGCTGGATGCACTGTCTCAGAATTCAACAACGGCAATGCATAATCAGATAGTGGCAGACTATAAGACAAACGGTGATAATGAACAACAGGCCACGGATGATGAATGGAATATCTGGTTAAACAAGCCGTCCGTAAATAAATCAGGTACGGTTACGGAGAAAGATGCAGACGGTAAACCGACAAAAATAGAATGGACGATTACAGTTCAACTTGGAATTTTAAATGATGGTGAAAACAATCAGGATCGTATAAAAGCAATCAAGGATCAGCTTGGAGAGTATCTGACAGCAACAGATATCGATTTAGATAACTTGACATTAGATAATTTTACCTATGATGAGAGTATGGGTACATATACTTTAACCTATGAAACGGATGTTACAGAGTTACCTGCATCGCCAAACGAACTGAATTTAACAAACGATGTAACGATCACCGTTCAGGTTGATGAAGATCATACTCTGGATTATACGGATGAGGGCGTGATTGGTGTTGACCCGGAAGATATTCTTGATAAAGCTTTTTCCGACTTTGATGAAGAAACAGGCACTATCAGCTGGCAGGTAACACTGCAGATCCCTTCTAATGGAGAAATGTCGGATGTTATATTAAAAGACAGGAATGATTCACTTAATCTTCAGAAGCTTGTTAAAAATGTGAAAATCGGGGATGCGTATGTTGTGAAGGACGGAGAGATAACAGATACTGATAAGATCAGTTCTTTTTCCTCTTCTGATGAAGCATGGGGCAACGATATGACACTTCAGTTTACTGATACGTATATCAACAGTGTAAAAGGCCAGAGTATCGTATTGACCTTTGAATCCGTGGCAACAGAAGAATCATTACAGCAGACGAATACCTATAAGAACAGTGTTGAAGTGCAGTACACGTTTGAAGGGGAAAAGGGAAGTCAGAATGATTCCGCAGAATACTTGCACGAAAAATCACAGGGTATATTGAAAAAAAGAGGAACACAAAGTTCAGATTATAGAAATGCGATTGATTATGAACTGGAAATTAATTTAACCGAATTATATCGCAATGGGACTCCTTCTATAGAAGATTTGATTGTACTGCAGGATAAATTGCCTGATGAAATGGATTTGATTCCGGAATCTGTCAGTATGAAGGTAAGCAGACAGTATTATGCTTCATGGACGAATGTATGGGAGTGGGATACATCGTATTCCGGACCATGGGACTGGAATGAAAAGAGTTCCCTGACTACAAAACAAACCGGAAATGAGATGGAATTAACCGTTAAGCTCAGTGATGAAATGATCAGAAGTTTAACAGATCCAAATAGTTTCAATAATCAATACTTTTTAGTAATTTCTTATTCTACGCAGCTTAAAAAGGAGGCTGTGCAGGATTTATATGAGGCAGGAAAAGAAACGTATCACAATGAGGCAGAGCTTTTATTGAATAATGTTCCTGCAGATTCAGCTTCCATTGATGTGGAACTGGAATCTTCAGATGTGGTAACAAAAACTGACCAGTATGACGGAACAAAAAAACTTGATATTCCATATACGGTTATCGTGAATCCGGATGCCTTAGATTTATCGCCAAGCGGCGATACGATTAAAGGTATAGATGAATCCGGAAGTGCGCTTATTCTTAAGATGGGTTCTGTTAATATATATAAATATACCGGAACCGGAGATCCGAATAAAGATGAAAGCGGTTGGGCTGCTTGTGAAGATGCGTCCTATGTATATGATCAGAAGAATCATAAGATTACTTTCACGTTACCGGATAATACTGCACTGAAAATTACCTATGAAATGACGATTAATCTGTATCGGGGCGGTTCAACTGAAAATAATGATACACTGACTGAGGAAAACTCGTTTAACAGCTTTTCTCTTTATGGTGTAGATTCTTCAAAAGGAGTTTCCAGAGATTCCTTCCACCAGCAGATTCAGAATCCGGCGGCATGGGCGATTTCTGATTTAGGAAGCGTCACATTGTATAAATTCTGGACCAATGAGGATGAAATGGTTGCACTGTTAAATTCTGAGTTTGAGTTATATAAATGTACGTATGATGAGAACACACAAGAGGTGACAAATCCAAAGGCCGAACTGATAAAGAGCAATATAAAAGTTTCGGAAGACGGAACGGTTACGATTAAAGATCTTCCATATGATAATGTTTATGCATTGTATGAAACAAAAGCAGATGATGGATTCAATTGCAATAAGGATCCATACTATTTTGCAATGGTTAAAGAGAACGAAAAAGATGCAATGAAAGTTCCGGATTGGATTGCCCGTTACTTCCATCAGGGTTATATTTATTATGAAAACTATCCTGCATCAGCTAAGCTTATATTAAGGAAGACAATTGACGGGGCAAATGCAAATGTAGACGTTACCGCATTGAAGAAAGCGGCCGAAACAGTTCTGACATTTACTGTTACAGATCAGGATGATCCGACAAAGACGAATACATATACATTGGAGGAATTCAAAATTGATCCGGTAACAGGAGATTATGTTCTTGAACTGGATGTTTTACCGGGAACTTATACTGTAGAGGAAACTGTTACAGATATCACAGGATATGTATTGGACAGTACATCCTATACAGTTACATCCGAACCGGCAGATCCAAATGGAGAAATAACTGCTTCTGACGGTAAAGGTACGGAAATAGATGACATTACATTGCAGGGAAACGATAAGGTAACAGTAGCTTTAACTGATACCTATAGTAATCAAACAGCGCAGCTTATTCTGAAGAAAACCATTGAAGGCTCTGTAACAAAAGAGGAGGCAAAGATCCTGACATTTACTGTTACAGATAAGAATGGAAACTCTAAGCAATATAAGTTGTCTGAGTTTGATTATGATGAAGTAACGGGTGAGTATACACTGATCATTCAGGATGTAGATTACGGAACCTATACAGTAGAAGAAACGGTAAGAACGATTGATGGATATGCTTTAAAGAGTATTACCTATTCTATTGATGGTTCAACTGAGACAAGAGGTTATAAAGCGGAAGTTCAGGTAGATGATACTGATGGAACGACAGTAGAATTTAAAGACAAATATACTGATGTGGACACATCCGGCAAGCTAGTCCTAAAGAAGCATATCAAGGGAGACGTGACGAAGGAAGAGGCGGAAGGGACCCTGACCTTTACGGTTACGGATGAGGCCGGAAATACAGATACCTATACCCTGAAAGACTTCGATTATGATGGAACAACGGATGAGTACACACTGGAGCTTGATGCCGGAGCGGGAAGCTATACGGTAGAAGAGACAGTGACGGATATCGACGGATATGTATTGGACAGCGTGACCTATTCGGTAGACGGAAGCGAAGCAGCCGACGGCAGCAGTGCAGATGTGAGTGTAGAAGCGGGAGAAACGACAACCGTTGTCTTTGAGGATTCCTACAGCGAGGAAGACACATCCGGCAAGCTAGTCCTGAAGAAGCATATCAAAGGAGACGTGACGAAGGAAGAGGCGGAAGGAACCCTGACCTTTACGGTTACGGATGAGGCCGGAAATACAGATACCTATACCCTGAAGGACTTCGATTATGATGGAACAACGGATGAGTACACACTGGAGCTTGATGCCGGAGCGGGAAGCTATACGGTAGAAGA
>CANRQE010000042.1 GCA_947632705.1 uncultured Coprococcus sp.
CATCTTCTTTCACAACTCGTTTAATATACCACAGAAAAAACCAATTTGCAAGAACAAATTTATATTCTGCGGATATGCCGCCGACAGAAATCAACGGGCATTCTAAAAACCGGCCTATACCCCCTATCTACGGTGTTTCTCCGCAAATAAGCGTTCCTGAAGAATAGACTGCAATCTTCTGTGGTCCGTCCGTAAAATCATTCGTAAAATCAAAATTACTCCAATCCGCTTTATTGACGCGCGCCTGCAGCTTCCATACCGCTCCTTCGGCAAGAGTTCCGGACGAACAGGTGATTTTTAACACCGTGTCACAGTCCGTGCTGTTTTTTGAATCAAATTTTCCGTTAATGCTGCCTGTCATATCCTTATAAGCTCCGTCCTTTTCCTGTACGGCGCTGTGATCACAGGTAAACATCAGATCCGGGCTTCCGTCCTTTGTAAAAAACCAATCCACCTCAAGTCCCGTCATATCAACAGCTTCACCGCTGTTGTTTGTAATCTCAAGATTGATACTCATATTTCCGCCATTGCTTGAACCGTCCCTGTTCATCGTAACCGTCAGACCACCCTCGGACGCCGAACCGCCGCTTGGTACCGATTCCGTTGTTGATGCGGTACTAGTCTCTGTCGGATGATCGGCAGATGTCGTTTCAGAGGAGTTCCCAGATTCCTTATGATCTGCTCCCTCCGATGGTTCCGCACCGTCAACCAGAATGCCGTTATCATAAAGAGCCAGCGTATCAACAATCTTGACCGTACCCTGCTGTGTACCAAGTCCCTGATAGGAAGGATCATTTTCCGGATTCCACATACCCGCAGAACTGATCCGGAACTGTACCTCGCTCCGATAAGCATCCTGTCCGCCCGGATAGATCAGTTTATCCCCAAAGCTGACCTCCACACAATAGATATCTCCATGCCATGGAACAATCTCACAGGCTGCCCCGCCCTGGGAATATCCCATATTGACACTGACCTGGGACGGGTCCGTTTCGGACAGATCCATAAAATACCGTAACGTCAGGTCTTTGCTTACCCTTGCCGGCCATCCGGTTTTGTTATATGCAATCGCTTTAATCTCCGTAAAATTATCACCGGCCGCATTGACGCACGCTTCTACCTCATATTCATCCTCTACCGGCTCCACAGCACCGAAATTCTTCAGGGTCATTCCATGATAACGGCTATATAATTTCGCTAACGCACATGTATATCCGGCGTTATAATCACAGGCCACTTCATTTGCGGTATAATCAGAAACGGTATCGTTATATCCGTCATTAGCATCCGGTCCGCCCACCAAAGCTCCGTAAAGGGTATGCCGTGCAGCATCCGGGGTATTCATATTGTCACAATAAGAGCCCTGTGCATTTCTGTGATGCGGATTCACGGGATAGTTTTCTCCGAATCCGCAGACGAAGCTTCTCCCGCTGCTGCCCAACGCATAATCCACCTGACTGACTGCAAAATTCCAGTAGGTTTCCTTCTTATCCGCCGGACAATGTTCACTTTCACTATAACAGGCAGCAATAAACGCCTGTGCAGTCGCATAACGCAGACTGCCCCAGGTGTCAAGCCATGCCAGCCCGTTTGGAGTATAGGTGATACGCTCGCCATTACAGCCCGTTGTCCAATAATCCAGACTGTTCTCAAGGAACGTGCGGTATGTATCTTCCCCTGTAATCTGGGTCAGTCTCAGTGCGGTTCCTATCGCAACATCATCCCAGCACATGGCCCACTTATAATTCGCATCAGCCTCTATAAAATATGTCTTTGCCGCATTCAGATATGTCTCGTCTCCTGTAGCCGTATACAGCCATGTTCCTGCCCATGCCAGTTCATCATAAAATCCGCTCCAGCTGTTATAAAATCCATTTGCGGCCGTATATCCGCTGTCGCTTTTGGTATGGTCTGCAAATGCATACAGCTGCTTTGCATGAGTCAGACAAGTCTCTGCATAGGACGGATCCTGCTTTTCAAATATAACTGCTGTCGCGGCAAGAGCAGCCGCCGCTTCGGCAACCACGGTAGAGCCCGGATCGGATTCCGTGACTTTGTAGGAAGGTCTGTTCATCTGCATAACCTCCGGCGCACCCCACCAGGCATGGTCAAGATTCCCGTCACCTACCTGATAATAAAACTCATTTTCAGCCGTATGACACTTGATCAGATAGTCACTGATCCATTTGATATCATTCAGCATATAGTCTAATTGTCCGCTTTGTGTATAACTGTCATAATCCTCATAAACACTCCATGCAAGCATGGAAGCTGTATAAGCCATCGGAAGATTAAATTTTACGTTATCCCCCGCATCATATAATCCGCCTGTCAGATCAACCCCCTGATCTGCCCCGTCGTTCAGTCCCGAATCCCCACGCCAGTTGGTACGTTCGTTTCCGCTCAGCTTTCCTGATCTTTGCAGTTCATAAAAAATCAGGGATTTTTGTAAAGCCTCTCCATAGTTGTAGCTTCCGGTACCCTCGATTCCTTCATATTCGGAAGCATCCTCACTCAGTCCGGTCGTATTTGTAACGGAAGAAGAACCGCCGTCCTGTTCGGTCTGTATATTCTCACCGCTGTTTTCATTTTTTTCCTTCTGTTCCTGTACCTCAGCCGTTGTATTGTCTGCCGTATTATGATTTCCACATCCGCACAGGTTCATGCAGATTGCAAGCAAAAGTATACAGACTATGATTGTTCTGTTTCTCATAAGTTTTCCCTCCTGTCAATCAGAAATATCAGAAAAAAATTAGCAGAAAGCATAAAACTTTCTGCCTGTTTCAAGTGGAGCTGGCGGGAGTCGAACCCGCGTCCAAAGGCCCATTCATTACAGCGTCTACCATCATAGTCCGTATTTTAACATTCCCTTATCCCACCGCCCACGAACAGGCTGAGGCATTCGGTAGCTTCATAAATTTTCCTCTGCCGCAAAGCTTTGGCAAAAGAGTTTCCCGTAAGATGATACCGTTCCGATAAGGACGGGGACCTTATCAGACGGCAGCTGCACTTAGGCAGCGTATGCTAAATTGTCTTCAGCGTTTATATTTAATTTCCAGCTTTTTGCGTGGTTCTGGTCCACGAATGGCGGCCATAATTTCAAAACCCCTGTCGAAACCAGTCAACCCCATGAAGATTATGCATGGAATCAATGGTACAAATCATAACAGGATTTCTGTTTCCTGATTGCTGTTTTCCGTATATAATCCGTTATTCTGCAGAATCAGCAGATGTTTCGGATTCTGTATCTGCAGATGTATCAGTCTCTGTATCTGCAGACGTATCAGTCTCTGTGTCTGCAGAGGTATCTGTCTGTGTATCAGCATCTGTTGGCGTAGCAGTAAACAATGTGTTATACCCGTTTTCCACCCATGTCTGTGTAACAAATGCATTCGCTTTTTCCGCATCTATATATTTCGGAATACTGTTATAGATTCTGACGCCTAAAGTAGCAGCAAGAATGACGCCTGCGACCACTCCGGCCAAAGACCATCCGAGAATCTTTTTGGCTCTCTGCTTCTTTTTTATTTTTTCGCGGTTTTTCTTCTCATATTTCTTTTTTTCAACTTTTTCCTGACTCATCGGAAAGTCCTCCTCTGTCTATCGCTATAACCATTCACTGCCATAAGACTGTTAGATTATAACACATATTTTAAAAATATGCTAACATTTCACATATTTTTTATAATATAGGTCTGTGATCCGTTCCTGTTAAGCATTTATCCGAGATTCCGGATTTTAAAATCCTTTTCTGCTTCCCGCTTCATATCCTTTTTCGCAATTTCCTGCCGTTTGTCATATAGTTTTTTTCCTTTTGCCAGACCGATCTCCATCTTGACCAGTCCATCCCGGATATAAACCTTCAGCGGAACAATCGTATATCCCTTTACCTTCTGGCTTCCGGCCAGTTTGTCAATCTCATATTTATGAAGCAGCAGCTTTCTCTTACGCAATGGATCTTTATTAAAAATATTTCCCTTTTCATATGGGCTGATATTCATATGGTGGATAAATATTTCTCCGTTATCAATCCCGATAAATGCCTCCTTGATGCTGCAATGCCCGAGTCTTACGGATTTTACTTCAGTTCCTGCCAGGGCAACTCCCGCTTCATAAGTCTCTTCTATAAAATAATCGTAATATGCTTTTTTATTATTTGCGATGAGCTTGTTTCCTTTTTCTTTTGACAACAGTTTCATCTCCTTCATACGCAATCACAAAATCAATTGTTTTGGTCCGTTTATCCGTATCCTTGACCTTAATCTTTATACTGTCACCCAGAGAATATTTCTTTCCGGTAGCCTCACCTATCATAGCATATTCCTCATCTGAATAACAGTAATAATCGTCATACAGATTCGACACGGAAATAAAGCCCTCTACGGTATTAGGAAGTTCCACATACAGGCCGCGGTTCGTGACGCCTGAGATTACGCCTTCAAAGCATTCTCCTTTATGCTCTGCCATATATTCAACCTTTTTCAGCTTTTCCACTTCACGCTCCGCTTCTTCCGCCCGCCGTTCTTTTTTAGAATTATCCTCGCTGACTTTCGGCAATATGGAATCATAATGTCTGATCCTGTCCTCATCCAGCTTTCCATGCAGTACGTCCTTGATGATTCTGTGAATCTGCAGATCCGGATAACGGCGGATTGGTGAAGTGAAATGGCAATAATATTTGCAGGCCAGTCCAAAATGTCCGCTGCAGGTCGGAGAATATCTCGCCTGTCTCATGGTCCGCAGCGTCATACGGCTGATCAGATTTTCACAATCCGTTCCGTCTATTTTATCCAGAAGTTTTTGAAATTCCTTTGGATGAATATTCTCTTTGGAGGCCTTAAAGAAAAAGCCGAATTTGCTGATCAGAACAGACAGCTGCTTTACCTTTTCTGCATCCGGGGCCTCATGAATCCGGTATTCAAACGGCAGCTCCTGCCAGAAAAAGTCCTCAGCAATCGTCTCATTGGCAGCCAGCATAAAATCCTCAATAATCCCATTGGAACGTCTTCTTTCATAGGGTCCGATATATTCTACCTTTCCCTCGGCGTCAACGGTAATTCTGGATTCATCAAAGTCAAAATCAATAGATCCCCGTTCCCTTCTTAAAGCTCTTAAAAGATCAGAAACAGTCAGCATCCGTTCAAACATCGGAACAAGTTCATGATAGGTTTCCATAACCTCCGGATCATGATCTTCCACAATGGCGGAAACCGCCGTATAGGACATTCTTTTATCTACTCTGATAACCGATTCACATATCTTATGGCTGATGATATGCCCCTCTTTATCTATATCCATCAGGCAGCTCAATGTCAGTCTGTCTTCTCCGGCATTCAGGGAACAGATTCCGTTCGACAGCTTATGCGGAAGCATCGGAATTACCCTGTCTACCAGATAACAGCTTGTTCCTCTGTTCAAAGCTTCCTTATCCAGCGGAGACCGCTCCGTTACATAATGGGAAACATCTGCAATATGGACACCCAGCTTATATAAACCGTTTTCTTCATAAAGTGTAATGGCGTCATCCAGATCCTTGGCATCTTCACCGTCTATTGTGACAGTCTGCAAATGACGCAGATCTTCTCTGCCTGCCATTTCTTCATCCGATACGGTATCTCTGATATGGGATACCTGCTTCATAACGGCATCCGGAAAATCCACCGGAATATTCATGTCTCTTACAACAGACAGCACATCAACTTCCGGATCATTAATATGCCCGAGAATCTCAATAATCTTTCCCTCGGCGGATTTACCCTTCTCTTTATAATGAAGCAGCTCTACAACTACTTTATGACCGTCTACGGCATCCATTGTATTGTGTCCGGCGATATAGATATCCCCGTCTATTTTCTGGTTGTCGGGGAGCACAAATCCATAATTATTTTTCATCCTGAAAGTGCCGACAAGCTGTTTTAACCCCCGGTCAAGAATTTTGATCACGGAAGCCTCTACACGCTTTCCGGAAGAAGGTCTTCCGGTCCGGATCAGAACCGTATCATTATGATAGGCGCCCATGGTTTTGCCGGCCGGGACAAAGAAATCCTGATCTGCCCCATCAACCCTGACGAACCCAAAGCCCTTGTGATTACTGATAAATTTTCCCTTAAAGCAATCGGCAGGAAGCTTCTGATATCTTCCCTTTGCTGTCCGGATAATCCTTCCCTCTTCTATCAGTGCATCCAGCACGGTAAGCAGAGTATCCCTGTCCTTTTCCTGCACCTGAAGCAAATAACATAATTCTTTGAACTTTAACGGTACATATTCCTGACTGGTAATGATCTGATAGATCGTTTCTTTTTTTTCTTCCAACAATGTGTTGTCTTCCATAATTCCTCCAAATAAAAGTGCTTACATATCAAATATGTAAGCACCAATCAATACAAAGTATGCCGAAAATCATACAATTGGATTCCCGTTTGATTCCCTAAAACAATTTGGAATCCAGCAATAATGCCACCAGAATAAATAAAATTCCCAGAACTGTTGTAATTTTCTTCAAAACCTCTTCCTTCGAATTCTTCTTGTTCTTGCTCCAGTAAGAACTGTCATAACCACCGCCGCTAATAGAATTCGTAAGGCTGGCCGGCTTTCCTTCCTGTGACAATACTATAATTGTTAATACTACACATACAACAATATAAGCTACCATTATAATTGTCTTTACCATTATGCCGCCTCCATTTACCATTATATGGTGCCCGTCCAGCAGACAACACCAACTTTAGGTATCATAACACAAGAAAAAAAGATAATCAACAGATTTTTTCTTAATATTCACCCTTTATGGCAAACGCATGATTCATAGGGCCGCTGCCTTTTCCCAGATCCAGCATGGCGGCTAAGGCGCCGGATATATAATTCTTTGCCTTTGAGACTGCCGTCTCTAAGGAAGCGCCTTTTGCAAGATGAGAAGCAATTGCACTTGAAAGTGTACATCCTGTGCCGTGGGTATTTGGATTTTCAATCCGTTTCCCATAGTACCATTTCCAGATACCGTTCTTATATAAGAGATCATTGGCATCGTTTAACTGATGACCGCCTTTGCACAAAACCGCAGTCTGATATTTCTCTGCAATCATCTGTGCTGCACGAATCATATCATCAGAAGAGGTTATCCGGATGCCCGCTAAAATTTCCGCTTCCGGAATATTCGGCGTTATCACATCCGCAAGCGGCAGTAATTCATTTGTCAGTCTGGCAACTGCATTTTCATTCATCAGTCTGTCTCCGCTTGTCGCCGCCATAACAGGATCCAATACAATATTTTTGGCGTGATATTTCTTCAGACTTTCTGCAATAACAGGGATCAGGCGGCTTTCATGCACCATGCCGATCTTTACCGCATCGGGAAAAATATCCGTAAAAACCGCATCCAACTGTGCACGAAGGAAATCCGGAGTTACATCCATAATTTCCGTGACGCCGGTCGTATTCTGGGCAGTCAGGGCTGTAATGACACTCATGGCATAGACTCCATGGGCTGTCATTGTTTTAATATCCGCCTGAATACCTGCCCCTCCGCTGCAGTCACTGCCTGCAATTGTTAACGCTGTATACATTTATCCTTCCTCCCCATTACACATCATTGACATAAGCAGAGATGTCTGAAGACCGGATACATACAAATGGCAGACCTTTTTTAATTCTTCCTGTACGTCCGCACTTGACTCATCATAGACCCCTACTACCTGAAATCCGTCCTGATAAGCGGTTCTTGCAGCATGACAGGCATCCTCAAACACCCATGTTTCTTCCGGCCTTGTGTGCATACATTCTGCTGCCTGTCTGAAAATCAGCGGATGCTGTTTTCCACGTCCGACCTCGGAACAGGTAAATATCTTTTTAAAATAATGCAGCAGATTCAGTCTTTGTAATGCGGCTTCGATATGACATCTGTCCGTTGAGGTTGCAATGGTCATAGGAATCCCCTGCGCATCTAAGAAAGCCAGAAAATCCGCAACACCGGATTTTGGCATGGCTTCATATGCATAAAACTGTTCAATCGTATGATTGATGCCCTGCCTGATCTCAGATACCGAAAGTTTCAATTGATAATGTTCTTTCATATAAGCAGCTCCCTGTTCCATTGTCATGGAAAAGAGCACTTTTTCAAGATTGGGTTCTGCCGTGATTCCCAGACTCTGCAAAAACCTTTCACCGGCATGATCCCACATAGGCATCGAGTCAAGCAGCGTTCCGTCTACATCAAAGATTGCACCCTTTATCATTTGTTCTCATCATCCTTTAAACTATGTATCAAATTTTCCTTCAATAAAACCGTAGCCGTCTGTATATCCTCCTGTCCGAAGATTGCGCTGATCACGGCAATTCCGCAAATGCCTGTTTTTTTCAGTTCCTTAACATTCTCTTTTGTAATTCCGCCGATTGCAATGACAGGAATCCGTACGGCCTGACAGATTGCCTTCAGCGTTTCCTGACTGACCTCTACCGCATCCTCCTTGGAACCGGTTGGAAATACAGCGCCTACACCGAGATAATCTGCACCATGCTTCTCTGCCAGCACGGCCTGCTCGACTGTCTGTGCCGAAACCCCGATAATCTTGTCATCACCCAGGAGCTTCCTCACATCCAAAGCCTCCATATCGCTTTGTCCTACATGAACGCCGTCTGCATTTATTTTTTTTGCAAGCGCAACATTATCATTGATTACAAACGGAACCTGATATTGTTTACATAATGCTTGTATTTCAAGAGCTTCCTGGTAAAATGCTTCTTCATCCAAATTCTTTTCACGAAGCTGTACAAAGGTCACTCCGCCCTCTAAGGCCTGCTTTACCTGATACGTTAAGGTATCGCCGTTTAACCATGACCGGTCGGTAACCGCATATAGGAACAGAAAAGCCGCCAGATCCTGCTTATAAGAGTACGTCCTTTTATCTGATTTCATATTTTGCTCCTTGTTCCAATGTCTCGCCATCCATATTGTATATTGCATCGATAATCCGGTTCCGATAAGTAGAATTTCCGTCTGCAGGCTGCATATTCGCATATCCGATCTCGCCGCCCAGTCCCATTACTACAACCGCAGCGGCAGCCGCTTTCAGCTTATCCTCCGGATTTGCAGTCACATAAGCCGTCATCATGCCCGACAGCTGACAGCCCGTACCGGTAATTTTTCCCATTTCCGGCCTGCCGTTTCGGATCACATAGCAGGTATTTCCGTCAGCTACAAGATCGATTGCACCGGTTACTGCTATGATGCTTCCTGTCTGCTTTGCAAATGTCTTTACAAATGCAATAGCCTGCTCCAGTGTTTCTTCCGTCACAGCATCTGCAACATCTGCATCCACCCCTTTGGTGTTTCCGGAGCCTGATGCCAGGGTTTTGATTTCAGATATATTTCCCCTGATTACATCAAACTGAATCTCCCTGATCAGCTGTAGTGCGGTTTCCGTACGGAGCCTGCTTGCGCCTGCCCCAACCGGATCCAGCAGTACCACATGCTTTAATGCATTTGCTTTTTTTCCGGCCAAAAGCATTGCAGGAATCGTATTCTGATTTAAGGTTCCGATATTGATATTCAATCCGCCGCAGATGGTTGTAATATCCTCTACATCCCGGATATCGTCCGACATAATCGGGCTACCGCCACAGGCAAGCAATACATTTGCTACATCATTGACAGTGACATAATTGGTAATGTTATGTACAAGCGGTACATTCTTCCTTACATTTTCCAGACATTTTTTCATGTTTCATTCTCCTTTTCTTTTCAATAGAAATGGATAACGCAAAGGATCTGTCCGAAACAGCCTCATTTGCATAGCATGGTATACAAAAAAACTGCACTTATGCCAATTTAAGCATAAATGCAGTTTTTTACTACCTTATGTCCCTACGTTGGCATTATCCAAATCAGGTTATGGGTCAAGACATCCATTGCCTACTCTCAGCCTGCTGCAGCAAGCTCCCCGCATATATATTATAATAGAAATAAGACCGATATTTATTTTCTCAGTCCATACTGAGCATTTTTACCAAGTTCTTCTTCAATCCGCAGAAGCTGATTGTACTTTGAAGTCCGTTCACTTCTGGCAGGGGCGCCGGTTTTAATCTGACCGGAATTCAGTGCAACTGATAAATCTGCAATAAAGGAATCCTCTGTCTCACCGGAACGATGAGAAATCACGGAGGAGTACCCTGCTTTATGCGCCGTTTCCACTGCGTCGATAGCTTCTGTCAGAGTTCCGATCTGATTGACCTTTACCAGAATGGAATTTGCGATTCCATCCTGAATTCCGGCTTTCAGCCGTTTTGTATTTGTCACAAACAGATCATCACCCACCAGCTGTATCTTGCTGCCTAAACGATAGGTCAGGACTTTCCATCCCTTCATATCATTTTCATCCAGACCGTCCTCAATAGAAAAAATCGGATATTTTTCTACCAGGTCTTCAAACAGCTGGACCATTTCTTCGGCATTACGCTTAATCTCTTTTCCTGCCATTCTGGATTCTCCCGGAAAATAATACAACTCCGTGGAAGGATCATACAATTCCGAAGCGGCTGCATCCATTGCAATTTTGACATCCTCTCCCGGCTTGTAACCGGCTTTCACAATGGCATCCATCAAAAGGTCCAGTACATCATAGGTGGTGCTTAAGTTTGGTGCAAAGCCACCTTCATCACCTACGCCGGTACTTAACTCCCTGACATTCAGTTCGATCTTTAATGTATGATAGACCTCACAGGCTATCTGCATGGCTTCCTTGAAGGATTCCGCTCCGACAGGAGCAATCATAAACTCCTGAAAATCCACGGTATTGTCCGCATGTTTTCCGCCGTTTAAAATATTCATCATCGGTATTGGCAGGACTTTTGCATTTGCTCCTCCAATGTAACGATATAACGGCAGACCAAGTGCATTTGCAGCGGCTTTTGCACAGGCCAGGGAAACACTCAGCATTGCGTTTGCCCCATATCTGGACTTGTTTTCCGTTCCGTCCGCTTCAATCATAATCCGGTCGATTTCGTTTTGTTTTGTTACATCTATTCCGACAATTCTGTCCGCAATCCTGCTGTTTACATTATTGACAGCCGATGTAACACCATTTCCGAAATACCGTTTTTCACCGTCCCTCAGCTCATGTGCCTCATATTGTCCGGTAGACGCACCGGATGGAACAATGGCTCTGCCCTTACAGCCACATGCAAGGATTACCTCAGTTTCTACAGTCGGATTTCCTCTGGAATCGAGAACTTCTCGTGCCTTTACTTCTATTATTTCTAATCGGTTCATAACTGCCTCCATCCTTTTTTTTGTAGTATGAACCAATTATTTACTATTTATACATTTTTTATCGGATGCATCACAAACGACATCTGTCTGTATCTGCCGCGATCACTCTGTTGCTTCCGGCTCTACCTCAGAAGTACAATACATACATTTTACAGCTTTTACATCAATCTCTCCATAGCAGTATGGGCACTTTCTGGTAAGAGGTGCTGCTTCCTCCTCCGGTTTTTTGCCAATCTTACTTAACGCGTTGATTCCTTTTACCAGTAAAAAGATAACAAACGCCATAATCAGGAAATTGATGACTGCGGTAATAAATGCACCGTATTCAATATACTGCCCGGTATGGAATATTTCAAAATGGCCGCCGACACTGGCTCCGCCGATGCTGTTAATCAAAGGATTAATAAAGCTTTCTGTAAAGGAAGTTACAATTCCCTGAAAAGCGGCACCAATGATCACACCGATTGCGAGATCAATTACATTACCTCTCAAAGCAAAATCTTTAAATTCCTGAATGAATTTTTTCATTTGTCTACACTCCTTTATATATAATTTATTTTCTTACCAGTAAGGATTTACCGGTCATTTCCTTTGGCTGCGGAAGCTCCATAATTTCAAGCAGAGTCGGAACGATATCTGCCAGACATCCTCCTTCGCGAAGCGTTACGCCTTCCTCATAATTATATAAAATGAATGGAACAGGATTCGTTGTATGCGCCGTATGCGGAGCCCCTGTCTCATAGTTGATCATCTGTTCAGCATTTCCATGATCGGCACAGATAAAGAGTACTCCGTTCACCTTCTTTACAGCCTCTACAGCAGCACCTACGCACTGATCTACCCGTTCCACCGCCTTAATTGCAGCCGGAATGACGCCAGTGTGTCCTACCATATCAGGATTTGCAAAGTTAATAATGATCGCATCATATTTACCGGATGTAATAGCCTCCACAAGGTCAACGCCCACCTCCGGCGCACTCATCTCCGGCTGAAGATCATAGGTGGCAACCTTCGGGGAAGGAACCAGCGTCCGATACTCTTCCTTGTTCGGCTCTTCCACTCCTCCATTGAAAAAGAAAGTCACATGGGCATATTTCTCTGTCTCAGCCAGTCTTAGCTGCGTCTTGCCACAGGCCGCCAGATATTCTCCAAAGGTATTCTCTACCGACTCTTTTTTGAATGCAACCAGCTTATTCGGGATTGCCTCATCATAATCCTTAAAGCAGACATATACAAGCGGCATACGGCCATACGGTCTTTCAAATCCGTCAAAATCATCCAGACAAAATGCTTTTGTAATCTCTCTGGCACGGTCAGGACGGAAATTAAAGAAAATAACGGAATCATTCGGTTTTACAAGAGATACCGGTTTGCCGTTTTCAGTTACAACGGTCGGAAGAACAAACTCGTCATATACTTCTTTATCATAAGATTCCTGCATGGCAGCAACCGGATCCTCTGTCAGTACGCCTTCGCCGGTTACCAAAGATTTATATGCCAGCTCTACTCTGTCCCAGCGGTTATCCCGATCCATTGCATAATATCTTCCCGACATGGATGCTACCTTGCCGACACCGATTTCCTTTGTCTTGGCAATCAGTTCTTCCAGATAGCCCTTACCGGACGCCGGCGGAGTATCCCTGCCGTCAAAAAACGGATGAATATATACATCTGAAAATCCCTGTTGCTTACACAGCTCCAGAATCGCATACAAATGTGTATTGTGGCTGTGTACGCCGCCGTCTGATAACAGGCCCCATAAATGCAGGTCGGAATTATGTTTCCTGCAGTTTTCGATTGCTGCAAGCATCTCCTCATTTTCAAAGAAATCTCCATCCTCAATAGACTTTGTAATCCTTGTAAGCTCCTGATAAATAATCCTTCCGGCGCCGATATTCATATGGCCGACCTCAGAATTACCCATCTGTCCATCCGGAAGACCAACTGCCAGTCCTGATGCATTTCCTTTCACGAACGGACATTCTGCCATCAGCTTATCCATGACAGGCGTATTGGCCAGTGCGATTGCGTTGCCTTCAACCTTATCACTGAGACCATAGCCGTCAAGCACCATTAAAACAACAGGTTTTCTACTCATATTCTCGTCTCCTTTACATTTTCTGTCTCATCTATATTCCATCAGATTTTTTATCTGATCATAGTCTTTACTCTTCTATCATTTTTTCATACATATCGGAAATCTCGTCAATTCCTCCGATTGCATGAAGCTTACCATGATCCAGAATCATAGCTTTGTTGCAGATTCTTCTGACCTGCGCCAGCGAATGGGAAACAAATAACACAGTGGTTCCGCCATCCATCATATCAACCAGTTTCTGTTCACTTTTTTTTCTGAACCTGGCGTCACCGACAGACAAAATCTCATCTAAAATCAGAATTTCCGGCTCCGATATTGTCGCAATTGAAAAACCAAGCTTGGTTCTCATTCCGGAAGAATAATTTTTAATCGGCACATCAATAAATTTACCCAGTTCAGAAAATTCAACAATTTCATCATATTTTTCCTGCAGATAGCTTTTACTATAACCAAGCACTGTACCATAAAGAAAAATATTTTCGCGCCCGGTATATTGCGGATCAAAACCTGCCCCCAGTTCCAGCAGCGGTACAATCCTTCCGGAAGCAGTTACATGTCCTTCCGTCGGCTTAAAAACCCCCGCAATAACCTTCAGCAGCGTACTTTTGCCCGCACCATTTAAGCCCAGAATCCCAAGACGGTCGCCTTTATTGATAGAAAAACTGACATTTTTTAACGCCCAGAATTCATCATAGCTGATCTGGTGCTTTATGGATTTGATTATATATTCTTTAAAACTATCTACTTTTTCAGAGCTAAGATTAAATTTGATACTGACATCTTCTACTTTTAAAATCTCTTTACTCATATGTCCACCTTAAATATGCAGAATAAAAACATCCTGCTTCCTGTAAAATACATAGGTTCCGATCAACAGGGAAACAAAGGCACAGATTAAACTGAATAGCACATAGAGCCATTCAATCGGATTTCCCAACAGACAATCACGGAACACCTGAATAATACTATATAACGGATTATATTTTAAAATCCAGCCATATCCGCTGTTCAGCAATCTCTCCGGATAATAAAAGATTGCAGACATATACATAATCAGCAGCAGAATAACATCCCACAGATATTCAATGTCTCTGAAAAAGACATTGACGGTCGCAAGAATCATGCCTACTCCAAAGGTAAATAAAATCAATATAACAAGCGGAATGACCGTTAAAAACCATGACCATGTCGGCGTAACCTTGCAATATATGGCTAACGGAATCAGAACCAGCAAGGATATCAGAAAAATAACAAAATTAAATAATACACTGGACATGGGATACAGATACTTCGGAACATATACCTTCTTGATCATTCCTGCATTTCCCCGGATCGATTTGGAGGCCGCATTCGTTCCTGTAGAAAAAAAAGAAAAAATAAGACGGCCGCACAGGATATACATCGGATAAGTCGGATCGTCGATTCCAAACAAAGTTCCGAATACAATCGTCAATACAATCGTTGTCAGGATCGGTTCAAGGAGAGACCATATAATACCAAGATATGAACGTCTGTATTTTAATTTTATCCCTTTTTTAACTAATTCAATCAGTAAAAATCTTCGGCTCCAAAAGTTCTTTAAATACTTCATTTCCTGCTGTCCTCTTACCATTTTTTCCTAATACTTTGAAAAGACGAGTGCATTATATCATAGTTTATATGAATCGTCAAACCAAAGCAGCCGTATAAAAGCGCATAATTTCAATGTGAAAAGGACACTTTTATACGCCGATATGTATAAAAGTGTCCTTTGATCTGCTGTCACCGAAAAGATGACCTGTCTGACTTTAATAATTTACAATCTTACCAAAATCAGCCTTTAAGGATGCGCCGCCTACAAGGCCGCCGTCAATATCCGGCTGGGCAAATAATTCTGCCGCATTTCCTGCGTTTACGGAACCGCCGTACTGTATGCGGACTGCTTCTGCAGTTGCGTCGTCATATATCTCTGCAATACACGCACGGATGCCTTTACATACTTCTTCTGCCTGTTCGGTGGTAGCTGTCTTGCCTGTACCGATTGCCCAGATTGGTTCGTATGCGATTACAAGATTCTTGACATCATCCGCTGCAACACCATCCAGATCCGATTTGATCTGAAGGCGAATCCAGTCCATGGTAACCCCCATTTCTCTCTGTTCTAATGATTCTCCACAGCAAAGAATCGGAGTAAGGCCTGCCTTAATTGCCTGCTTTACCTTTTTATTCAGTAAAGCATCATCCTCTTTGAAATAATCTCTTCTCTCAGAATGTCCGATAATGACATATTTCACGCCGGCGTCCACTAACATTTCAGCAGATATTTCACCTGTATATGCGCCCTTATCTTCAAAATACATATTCTCGGCACCAACCTCAACATTTGTTCCTTTTACGGCTTCAACGACAGGAACAATATCAATGGCCGGAACACAGTAAACAACATCCACGTTGTCATTTACAACCAGTGATTTTAATTCTTCACATAATTTTACTGCCTGACTTGGAGTCATATTCATCTTCCAGTTTCCGGCAATAATCTTCTTTCTTGCCATGTTTATAATCTCCTTAAAAATATAATTCAGTTCGAACTAAGCTTTTTCGGTCTCACCTATGCGAAGCAGAAAGCCTGCCACCGGCAGCCTGTTCTGCATACTATGGTATCAACTAAGCTCAAACTGCACCTTACGGCTTGTTTTCGCTAAGTTTCCCTGCATAAGTTCGAACTAAGCTTTTCCAGTCTCACCTATGCGACTCAACTAAGCTCAAACTGCACCTTACGGCTTGTTTTCGCTAAGTTTCCCTGCATAAGTTCGAACTAAGCTTTTCCAGTCTCACCTATGCGACTCAACTAAGCTCAAACTGCACCTTACGGTTTGTTTTCGCTAAGTTTCCCTGCATAAGTTCGAACTAAGCTTTTCCGG
>CANRQE010000043.1 GCA_947632705.1 uncultured Coprococcus sp.
CCAACCTTCAAGATCAATGCTGCAAGCCTGACTGATGCAGCCGTAACCCTTGGCACAACCAGTTATACCTATGACGGGACGGCCAAGAAACCGGCAGTCACGGTAAAGCTGGGAACCAAGACCCTGAAAAACGGAACGGATTATACGGTTACCTATGCGAATAATACAAATGCCGGAACCGCCACTGTAACAATTAAAGGAAAAGGTAATTACAGCGGAACGGCAAAAACGAAGCCGACCTTCCAGATTACGCCTGTCAGCATTACCGGTGCAGCTGTAACGTTAGGCACCACCAGCTATACCTATGACGGAACGGCCAAGAAACCGGCAGCCACGGTTAAGATAGGAACCAAAACCTTAAAAAGCGGAACGGATTATACGGTTACCTATGCAAACAATACGAATGCCGGAACCGCCACGGTGACAATCAAAGGAAAAGGTAATTACAGCGGAACGGCAAAAACGAAGCCGACCTTCCAGATTACGCCTGTCAGCATTACCGGCGCGTCTGTAACGTTAGGCACAACCAGTTATACCTATGACGGTACGGCCAAAAAACCGGCCGTTACGGTTAAGGTAGGGACCAAAACCTTAAAGAGCGGAACGGATTATACGGTTACCTATGCAAACAATACAAATGTGGGAACCGCCACCGTAACAATTAAAGGAAAAGGCAATTACAGCGGAACTGCGAAGACGAAACCGACCTTTCAGATTACAGCCGTCAGTCTGAAAGGAGCGGCAGTAACCCTTGGCACAACCAGTTATACCTATGACGGCACGGCTAAGAAGCCGGCAGTCACGGTCAAGGTAGGGACCAAAACCTTAAAGAGTGGAACGGATTATACGGTTACTTATGCAAAGAATATGAATCCGGGGGACGCAACCGTTACCGTAAAAGGGAAGGGGAACTATACCGGAAGCCAATCCGTTGCTTTTCAGATTCTGCCGCCGATTGTTCAGAATGTAAAAACAAAATCTGAAAATAAGGCGATTACAATATCCTGGGACGCAGCGCCGGGTGCGACCGGTTATATGATTTACAGACGGGAAAACGGTTCCTGGGTAAGAATCGGAAAAACAGAAACATGCAGTTACAAGGATTCCGGACTTGCAGCAGGATCGACATATCAATATGCCGTCCGTACTTATACGACGACCAAATCCGGAGACTATCTGAGTGCGACATACCCGACAGTAAATGGAATGCCGCAGCTGGATAAAGTAGCAGGAATCGGTGCCGAGACATCAGCCTATACGGTTAAGCTGACCTGGAGTAAGGTAAGCAACGCACAGGGATATTATGTTTATAAATATAATACTGCCAAACACGGCTGGGATAAGATTGCATCTACCGGCAGCCTGTTATTGTATGACCGGAATCTTGCGGCAGGAACATCCTATTGGTATGCTGTAAGGGCATATAAGGTATTGGATGGCGTGACATATCTCAGTCCGAACTATGATACATTTAAGACTTCAACGGTTCCTGCAACGGTAAGCTTCAGCCTGACAGCAGGCAGCAGGCAGGCAACGGTGAAATGGAATAAGGTGACCGGAGCTACCAGCTATATTGTTTATTATAAGACAAGTGCAGGCGGATCCTGGCAGAAGCTGACTTCTACAACGGGAACCAGCTATACCAAGACAGGCTTGACATCAGGAAAGACATATTACTTTACAGTCCGTGCGTACCGGTCTATTTATGGAGTCACACATGCGGCCGAATATACTTCTAAGAGTATAACCATAAAGTAAGAGACAGGATGGAGCGACGGCAGTTTTAAACGTCCGGCAGCAGTCTTTTGAAGACAGGTGCAAGCTGTGCGGCTGCGACTGCTTTGATCAGGTCAAGTGGAAGAAATGCAGCGAATCCGGAGAAGAAGGCAACCTTCCAGGAAAGATTTCCACTGAACTTCCACCAGAACATGCCGATGATGTCGATCAAAATGGCAGCAAGAATGGAAACAATGGTATAGCGTATACGATGACAGGTTTTTCCTTTTGTTAGACCGATGAAGATAGCGGCAATCAGAAATGACCAGGTATATCCGCCAAATATACCAAACAGGTAGCCAATTCCCATTGCACCGCCGATATAGACGGGAGCGAATAGTCCCATAATCAGCCATAAGCTGATCATAATCACAGAGTCCCGAAGCGGAAAAATCAGGGCAGCTAAGAGAATCATAAAATTTAACAGGGTAATGTGCGCTGCTGCAGGCAGTGGTGTCGGAATACTGATATAAGCTGATACACATAGAATTGCAGTAAACATTGCCAGGAAAGCAAGCTCTTTGGTTGAAAATGAACGTTTCATAATATTTCCTCCGGGAATCATATAGAATTTATCGTGTTGATATACGGATGTTTTACAGACGGATCCTTTTTATCAGACACAAGCAGAATGCAGATAACAGGGCTATGGTTATCTGCATTCTTTTTATGTGCAGTCTGGAAGAAAAACAGTCATGGCAGCTATGCCTTATGCCTTGATTTGAAAACAGGCTGTTGACGGTATACCTTCTAAATATAGTATGGGTGAAAAAGGAAACCTTATAAATGTCAACCATAATATATAATCTGCGGTTAACATTATAATGTTACAAAAACAAAATGTCAACCAATTATTAAATAAAATGGTTGACATTTTGCAAAAAACGGTGCAGTCATAAATTTTTTACAGTAAAATACAGTAAAAGAATTGTATATTATGCCAGATATCCGTAAACAAAAATAAAATGACAGATGCTTCCGCCCATTACAAGCAGATGAAAGATTTCATGTGTTCCAAAATTCTTATGTCTGGCGTTAAAGGCCGGAAGCTTGATTGCATAGAGTATTCCGCCCAGAGTATAGATCAGTCCTCCGATAAATAACCAGAAAAACGCTGCATTACTCAGATTATAAAACAGTGGCTTCATGGTAAAGGCGCACATCCAGCCCATGGAAATATACATAATTGAGGAAAGCCATTGCGGACATGTGACCCAGCAGAGCTTAAAAATTATGCCCAGCAAAGCAATTCCCCATATCACGCCCAGAAGAACCAGTCCTCCGTTATCCGGTAATACCAGAAGACAGACGGGAGTATACGATCCGGCAATCAATATAAAGATCATGGCATGATCAAGTTTTTTTAGTATTTTATTGATTTTTGGATTAATATCCAGCGAATGAAAGGTAGCGCTTGCCCCATACAACAGAATCATGCTGCAAATAAAAACGGCGCAGGAAATTGTACAGGTTATGCTGCCATCGGCAAATGCCTTAGCAATTAACGGGAAAGCGGCCAGAATTGCCATCATCATAGCGATCAGATGGGTAATTGCACTTCCCGGCTCCTTTAAGTATGTCATTAGTTTATGCATAAAAACATCTCCATTTCAAAAATAGGTTAGTAATAGTTTGAACAGGAAAAAAATAAATATGTAATGACAACATAAAAAGTTTAGTTAATAACTATAATATGTAGTTTTTAAAACTACGTTCCAGTGAAATAAATACTACCACATGTGGTTTAAATATTCAATGACTTTTCAAAAATTTAATAAATAAAATATTTTATTTTCTTTTGTTTTGAAATAAGGCAGAGGGGGTTTTCGTTGACGGTTCCTTTGTGCTCATATATAATGAGGGATAAGGAAAGGGTTTTATATCAGGGTTTATGAAAATACAGGGAACCTGCAATATAAAATTACGGTTATGCAACCTATAGTTATAGTATTCGGGAAAATCATGAATAAAAATCCGGGAGGGGTCAGATATGTTAAAGGTTGGAGTAACACAACTGGATATTGCATTTGAAAATCGGGAAGAAACGAAGAAAAGATGTGAAGCTATTCTGGCAGATGCACATGCAGAAGGGGTGGAACTTCTGGTATTTCCGGAAATGACGCTGACGGGGTTTACAATGAATCCCAAGCCTTTTGCAGAGGGATATAA
This sequence comes from uncultured Coprococcus sp., assembly GCA_947632705.1. Lineage (GTDB taxonomy): Bacteria > Bacillota > Clostridia > Lachnospirales > Lachnospiraceae > Coprococcus. The sequence goes on from CANRQE010000043.1 coordinate 3,946, forward strand.
AAATGGAAAGATTCCTGACAGTATCTCTTTTTTTATGAAAGCAAGCAGAAAATATGATATGGCAATTGCATTTGGATATATTGAAGCTGCGATGGCGGATGGCAGTCCGTATTTTGACGGGAACAAAGAGCAAATTTACCGGAATAAGCTTGCGATTGTCGAGGGCGATAATCTGATCATGGATTATGCAAAGATACATCCGTTTTCCTATAGTCATGAAGACGAGGTGTATACCGCAGGCACCGGATTGTGTCAGGCAGATGTCAGGAATCTGCGCATTGGCGGTTATATCTGTTATGATTTACGATTTCCGGAAATTTTTACTGCAGCGAGAGAGAAATATGATGCAATTCTGGTAATTGCAAACTGGCCGGAAGAACGGGCAGCGCAGTGGGAAGCACTGCTCCGTGCGCGGGCCATTGAAAACCAGGCGTATGTTATTGGCGTGAACCGGATCGGAGAGGGGAACGGTCTGACCTATGCCCCGGGGTCTTTCGTATTTGACTGCTATGGGAATCAGATTGCCCGGAAGGTGAGTGATACCCTGCTGGCTGCAGGGATAAGCGGAGAAGAGGTTCTAAAGGCCAGAACGCTTTTTCCACAGGGGCGGGACAGAAAGAACGCCCTGTATAAATCATTCCTGTAACGGGAAAGGCGGGAGGCACAGGCCTCTAAAGAGACCCCTCTGAAATGAAGACTTGTAAAAAAATGGTTTATAGGGTAAAATGGAAGAAGCAATTAAGGAGGAAACTTTTATGGGTAAGGACGATTGCATTTTTTGCAAAATTGCAAATGGAGAGATTCCATCAGCAACGATTTATGAAGACAGCATATGTAGAGTAATACTTGATGTAAATCCTGCAAATAAAGGTCATGCTTTAATTATACCAAAAGAGCACTATGATGATATATACAGCATGGATGCGGATACCGCGTCAAAGATATTTACCATTGCGACTGAGGTTGCAAAAGCGCAGAAGGCAGAGCTGAAGCCGGACGGTCTGAATATTATTCAGAATAACGGTACGGCAGCCGGTCAGACGGTGTTCCATTTTCATATGCATCTGGTGCCAAGATTTGTCAATGATACGGTCAATGTAACCTGGGTGCCGGGAAAAGCAGATAACGATGAGCTGGATGCTTTGTCTAAGGCTCTGAGAAAGAGAATCTGATATTCATAGAGAAGAAAGACGAAAATCATAAGAAAACATGTTCACAGGGTTTTCTTATGATTTTTTCTGTTGAAAGGAAACAGTGTGGAAAGGTCAAAAGAAAATTGTCATTGCCTGAGTGGGAATCTGTTAAAGCTTATAGCCATAGCCTGTATGCTTTGTGATCATATGGGATATATCTTGTTCTATGATAACGGTATCATGCGTGGAATCGGAAGACTGGCATTTCCGGTTTTTGCTTTTCTGCTGGCAGAGGGGTACCGGCATACATCCGATATAAAAAAATATCTGCTTCGGCTGTCGGTATTTGCAGTGCTGTCGGAGATTCCATTTGACCTGTGTATGACAGGAAAAGTTCTGGAGCCCGGACGGCAGAATGTGTTTTTCACGTTAACCCTTGGATTGGGAATGATTGCCCTTTTGGATCCGGAAAGAACATATGGGGAAAACATATCTGTCCGGAATCCGGTTCTGAAGATATTTATATTGGCAGCATCCGTGGCCGCAGCATTTTTATTATGCTTTGACTATGGCGGAACCGGTATATTATTGATCGTATATTTTTATACCATAAAGCCGTTTTATCAGATCAGACAGAAGAAAGACAAATGGATACAGGCAGGGAAGGTGACAGTTATAACGGGTCTTTTATATGGTTTTACCTTCGGACTTAGCCAGCTGTATGCACTGTTCGCCCTTCCGCTGATTTATATGTATAACGGAAAAAAGGGGAAACAGGGATGGAAATATGCATTTTATCTGTTTTATCCGCTTCATCTGCTCATAATTTGGGGAATTCATAATTTCCTATTGACTTAATACAAAGATTCGTTTACAGTAGGTATGTAAGTAAATAAAAATATAGACGCTCTTATTCAGAATGGTGGAGTCATAAGGGACGAAGAAGCCATGGCAACCCCGGTTATTCGGAAGGTGCCGGCCAGAGCGAAGTACAGTTGTTATTTAGGATAACTGCATTTCGAACAATGAGAGGGTTGGTGTGTATCAATCCGCTTAGGCGGATTTTTCTTTTATAAAGAGATATGCAGGCTGCAGATAAAGACAAAGAGGTCAGAAAGACAATAGGAGGTTAAAATGGAAAAACGGCTTTTTACTTCAGAATCGGTAACGGAGGGACATCCGGATAAGATCTGCGATCAGATTTCGGATGCAGTGTTAGATGCGTTATTGGCGGAAGACCCTATGAGCAGGGTTGCCTGTGAGACTGCGATCACGACGGGGCTTGTATTGGTCATGGGTGAAATTTCCACAAAAGCATATGTGGATATCCAGAAAATTGTGCGGGAGACAATCCGGGAAATCGGATATGACAGAGCAAAATATGGGTTCGATTGTGACACCTGCGGGGTGATTACCGCAATCGACGAGCAATCGTCCGATATTGCAATGGGGGTAGATAAAGCGCTGGAAGCAAGAGAGCACACTATGAGTAATGAAGATATAGAGGCAATAGGAGCCGGTGATCAGGGAATGATGTTTGGATATGCAACCAATGAGACGCCGGAATATATGCCATATCCGATTGCTCTGGCGCATAAGCTTGCCAGAAGACTGACAGAGGTCAGGAAAAACGGAACCCTGCCATACTTAAGACCGGATGGAAAAACACAGGTCAGTGTGGAATATGATGAAACCGGGAAACCTGTCAGACTGGATGCAGTTGTACTGTCTACCCAGCACGGAGAGGAGGTCAGTCAGGAGCAGATTCATCAGGATATCAGAAAGCATGTATTTGATGTAGTTTTACCGCCGGAAATGGTAGATGCCGATACAAAATTCTATATCAATCCTACAGGCCGGTTTGTGATTGGCGGACCGAACGGAGACAGTGGACTGACAGGCAGAAAGATCATTGTGGATACCTACGGCGGATACGCCAGACACGGCGGCGGCGCTTTTTCCGGAAAGGACTGTACCAAGGTTGATCGTTCTGCCGCCTATGCCGCAAGGTATGTTGCAAAAAATATTGTTGCAGCAGGACTTGCAGACAAATGTGAGATACAGTTATCCTATGCAATCGGCGTAGCCAGACCGACGTCCATTATGGCAGATACCTTTGGAACGGGAAAGGTATCCGATGAAAAGCTGGTAGAGATTATCCGTCAGAATTTCGATCTGCGTCCGGCAGGCATCATACAGATGCTCGATCTGAGAAGACCAATTTATAAACAGACAGCAGCCTACGGACATTTCGGCAGGACAGACCTGAATCTGCCGTGGGAGCGGCTGGACAAAGTGGAGGCGCTTAAAAACAGTCTGTAAAATTAATGGTTATCGTTATACGGATAAAAATACAAATAGGAAAGCCTTCCGGAAACACAGGATTTCCGGAAGGCTTTTTATGCCTGTCTGATTCAGGATTATTCGTTAGAAGAATCTTCAGATGCTTCTTTCGAATTGTCGGTCACAGCAGTATCTGCGGAAGCTGTTTCCGTCTGATCCTTAGTATCTGATTTTTTTTTCTCATCAGTCTCATCTGAATCGGCCATGTCCGCATCCGTCTCATTCGAATCGGCCATGTCCGCATCCGTCTCATTCGCATCGGCCATGTCCGCATCCGTCTCATTCGCATCGGTTTTATCTGAGTCGGCCACGTCCGCATCTTCCGGTGCATGTTCGGCTTTCCTGGACGGCGGCATATGGATCGTGTTAATGATCGGCTTAAATTGTATTGCCTGAGAATTTGGTTCCGGTGCTTCGGCTGCAGGTGCATCATCCTCTGGTGCATTGTTTGCCGTTTCGTTCGCTGCAGTGTTACTTCCCGGATCACTGCCTGATATATCAGCAGGCGGTTCTGCATTTACCGGTTCCATAACGGCATTGTCGGCTTCAGGCAATGCATATGCTGCATTTGCAGCAGCCCTCGCATATTTCTTTCTAATGTGAACCAAAACACAGATCAGCACAATAATTGTAATCAGCATGACGCCCGCCAATGCAGCGGCGATAATCATGATCAGAAATTCGTTGTCGTGATAAAACTGCATCATCGGTGATTCCGCGTCTGTTGGAGTTGCGACAGCTTCTTCTTCCTCCACAGGCTCTGTATATATGAGGATTGTCCGTTCAATCGTATCATAATAATACCAGTTGGCTGTGGTGTCGGTGTTCATGGCGTAAAACAGTATTACTGTATCATTTTCTGATTTGTGGTATGCGGTGATATCAGAGCCGTTTAGCTGATAGGTAAATGGCATATAGCCTTCCGGTATTTCAGTTGTTTCATCCGGCACCAGTATCACATACTGAATATAGGCCGGACTGGTATAAACGAGAGGAAGAACAGTTCCTGTTTCTTTATCATAAACATACCATCCGCCTTTTTTGGACTCGTCTTCAAGGTATACACATTCAAGAAGCTCATTTGGCGTTTGATATACGACGATTTCGGAATCATTGTAAGTGCTGCTGCCTTTTTTGAAGCCCTCCGGGATATTAAGATCCTGATAGTCTCTGGCAAAATGGTATTTCCTGCCGTCAACAGTTATATAGACATTGGTATCTACGCAGGTCACTTCTATAGTATAAGTTTTTTGGGTTTCTTCGTCTTCGGCAGTAACGGTAATTGTAATCTTCTGGGTTTTTCCGGGCTTTAGCTTATCATTTCCTTCTATGGAAACCTGCGCATTCTCATCCTCCGGTATTGCCGTAATCTCAATACTTTCTGTCTCATCTGAAACGGATGCAGTATAGGAGAGCGTATTTTTATTGAAAGCAGGAGACAGGTCTCCGTTGCTTAAAGTGAGGCTTGAAAGAAAGCAGTTGTCAGACTTTTCTTCTTCCTCCGTTGTGGTTGCCTCTGTTGTGGACTGTGTTGTATTGTTGTTGCCGCCTCCGTTGTTATTGCTGCCTCCGTTATTATTACCGCCTCCGTTGTTGTTGCCGCCGCCATTGCCGTTAGATTCCGTAGGCTTTTCTGTCGGAGCTTCTGTCGGAGCATTGACGGTTACACTGGCGCCGCCTCCTGAAATGGAGAGGGATTCCAGATTAATATTATATGCTTCTCCGCCGCCGGCAGAGATACTGGATGTACCGCTGGCAATTGCCGTAAAGGAAATGGAGGTGGAACCGGAACCTGTACCGCTCAGAGTCAGGCTTCCGCCGCCTCCGCCGACATAGGCAGCTCCTCCGCCGGAGTTGAACTGCAGTACGCTCGCATTGTAGCTGACATAGATGGTATATGCAGACAGATCCGAACCGCTGACCGAAACGGTTGCGGTTACGCTGCTTCCAACATTGACGGAACCGGAAGAGACTCCGACGGAAACAGATACGCCTGCAGCATGGGAAGAAAAGACCTCCAGATTACAATATAAGATAAACATGATAAGCAGTGTTATAATGCCGGCTTTTCTTTTATTCATGTTGATAACCTCCAAAATATTTATTCTTCATTTTACATTGCTTTCATTTCTGCAATGCACTTTTCGTCAGTTCTTGATTGTCTCAATCCCTACAATATGTCTCTGAATGTAGACAATATCGATTGCCGAGATTTTTCCGTCTTTATTGATATCGCCAAGCGCAAGATTGGTGGTATTGGTTTTATCCACTCCAACAATCAGTCTTTGGACATATACGATGTCTATGGCGGAGATCTTACCGTCTCCGTTCATGTCTCCCCGCTTGGCAGATGTATTCCCGTTGCCTCCTGTATTACCGGAAGATGCTCTTGTGACAGTCAGCGTATAGGTTCGTTTGCTGCCATTTTGAGCTGTAACGACAATATTAATTTTGTTCGTTCCGGTTTTCAGTGAGACGTTTCCTGTTCCCGAAACCTTAGCGGCTGAGTTAACGGCAGCAGCTGAAATCGTAATGCTGCTGACATCTGATTTCACAGATAAGGTATAGCCGGTGGTTGCCGGTTTAAAGTTCAATGAATATCCACTCACCGTGAGTGATTTCAGCCAGTTGTTCGGACTGCCTGAATCTGCAGGCTGGCTTGTCACGGCATTTGGCATGTTGTTGTAAACCGGAATTGAAAAAACAATCGGGTTGTCCAGCATTTTGGCATTGGAATATGCAGTATATACCTTAGCCGCTTCCGTTTCCACAGCCTGTACGTTGGTCATATATTGATGGGAGTACAGACTTGATTTATTCGTTACATTAAATTTCTGGGTATATAAAGTATTCTGTCCTTTGAAAATATATTCTTCTCCGATAAACAAGGCACCGCCGCGAATGGATTTGTATACGGTATTCCATGGCCTGCCGTATGAGCCGGGCGTACTTGCCCATCTCAATGCCTTCGTCGGTGCATCTCCGGAGGAGCTGTCAAAAGCACCGATATTATAAAAATTGTAAATGCCCGGATACTGGGCGTGCTTACCGTTTGTAACAACGCCATTGGTGGAACCAACCTCCTGTCTGATTCTTGATGCGATATGGTATGGACTCACACCTGTTTCCGTTCCGGCTTTTACGATCAGCTGGGCATAAGTATAGCTTGGATCAGTGGAAGGTTTATTGCTCCCCTGCATAAAAGAACCGTATAAAATTGCTTCTACACCTTCCCTTGTCTGGGAAGCATCATAGGTCAATGTTTCAAAAGCAAAGACAGAACGCTCATACAGGTAAATTCTGGGATCCAGATAATAGGTTACAAGGGCGTCTGAAGCAGCAAACCAGGTGGAACCGTCAAAGGCTTTATATTTATCCGTTGCATAGTCAAAGCCGACGGTCGTGGAACGCCAGTTGTATTTCGGATTGCTTCCGGTGCCCTGTACAGTATTTTTGACTGCTTTGCTGGTATTGACCTCATTGGCTACCACAGTGTTCCAGTCCAGTCCCGTCTTGACAGGATTAAAAATCCAATTTGGATGTTTCTTGTGTAATTCGCGAAGCTGCGGCTTATAGCTCTCCGGAAAGTCTGCAATCATTTTTTCAAACGATGCATCGGAGGATGCAGGGGAGGAAGAAATATATACATATTGAGAAGCTACATATCCGGTATAACTGGTACCGTTATAGGTAAGCCGCACTCTGTACCATGCAGGGTTAGAGGTGTCGAGAACTTCCAGAGGGTGTCCGCCGTTTAACATGATAACAGAACCGTTATGGCGGATTTGCTCACCGCCCGGCGTTTTTCTGAAATAGACGCCGACGGTACCGTAGGTGATACAGCCTGTTACCTTGGATGCTGCAAGTACCTTTGTTTCATGATTGATATTCGCAATTCCATAACCGGCGTCTGTTGCAGTTGCGGTATATGTTGTAAAATCCGATAATGCATCGGCCTTGTTTTCCTCTAGACAGGTACAAACGATCAATGTACAAACAATCGTCCATGCAAAGAGTATGCATGTGCATAATATTGTTGCTTTCTTGTTCTGTAATTTCATTTTCTTATAACGCCCCCGTAGCATAAAATGCGTAAAAAGTCCATAAACAAATCTAGTTTACCATAATTCGATAAAAAACACACCCCCTTTTTAGAAAAAAATCTTAATTTTTTTAGAAAATAAGCCAATTTTTTGCCAAACTTGAAATATTTGGATTAAAAAATGTGAAAAAAATAAACAATGTTATGTAAATACGCATTTCTAAAAGCAAATTGTTACAATGAGAAAAGAAAACGCCGGAGTGGGCCGGACATAAAAAGAACCGGGATTGTTCCCGGTTTTTGTGTATTGCATATGTAAGATGGAGTCTGCCGCCGGCAGATTCCATTCTGATTATTATCCGATTTTTAATTTGAATTTTTGTATGTCTTTATCGGTTTCTACCTTTTCAATATTGGCACCCAGCTCACGAAGTTTTTCATCAAACTTTTCATATCCGCGCTGAATATATTTGATGTCTGATACGACGGAGAAATCACCGGCTACCAGTGCCGCAATGACCAGCGCCGCGCCGGCACGAAGATCAGGGGCGGAGACATTGGCTCCGGAGAAGGTTTCTACGCCGTCAATAATTGCGGTGTTGCCTTCCACCCGGATATGGGCACCCATTCTGGCAAGCTCAGCGACATATTTGAAGCGGTTTTCAAAAATACTTTCAGTTACGATACTGCTTCCGCTTGAAAGAGCAAGCGTGACTGTCATCTGTGGCTGCATATCCGTAGGAAATCCCGGATAAGGCAGGGTTTTGATATTGGTAGACCGCAGACGCTTATCTGCCATCACCCGGACAGAGTCGTCATATTCAATGACGGCGGCACCGATTTCAGTCAGCTTGGATGTAATTGCTTCCAGATGCTTTGGAATCACATTCTTAATCAGGACATTTCCCCTTGTTGCAGCAGCCGCAACCATAAAGGTTCCTGCTTCTATCTGGTCAGGAATAATGGAATAGGTGGTTCCGTGCAATTCCTTTACGCCGCGGATCCGGATGACGTCCGTACCGGCACCTTTGATGTTGGCGCCCATGCTGTTTAAGAAGTTTGCAACGTCTACGATATGCGGTTCCTTGGCTGCATTCTCAATTGTGGTTTTTCCTTCCGCCAGTACGGCAGCCATCATAACATTGATGGTAGCGCCTACAGAGGTAACGTCCATGTATATATGATTTCCGATCAGATGCTCGGCATGTGTGGAAATCATTCCGTTTTGTATATCAACCTTAGCTCCTAAGGCCTGAAATCCTTTGATATGTAAATCAATCGGTCTGGCACCGATGTCGCAGCCGCCAGGTAATGCTACCTGGGAATGTTTGTATTTGCCAAGCAGGGCGCCTAACAGATAGTAGGAGGCACGGATCTTGCGGATAAATTCATCATCCACGCACAGATATGCGTTGTCATGAATGGTTCCGCCGCATATACATACGGTGTGTTCGTCAATGTATCTGACGCTTGCTCCTATGCCCTGCACTGCCTGAAGTAAGACTCTGGTGTCTCTGACATTTGGTACATTTTCTATTATAACTTCCTGGTCGGTCATAACTGCCGCTGCAAGAATTCCCAATGCGGCATTCTTGGCGCCGGCAATCGTTACTTCTCCCTCTAAAGGGATACCGCCTTTGATGACATATTGTTCCATATTGCACCTCATTTTTTTGTACGTATGTACAAACAACGTTATAGATTATAGCACAAAAAATGAAATTGTAAAGTAAAAGCTATTTATCTGCTTCGCAGTAGATACATCTGTAAATACGGTTTTCCCGGTCGGTCAGCTTGAAAATGTGCTGGATTCCCTGTTCTGTGGTGGTGATACATCTCGGATTTGTACACTTTTTTATGCCGACGAGACGTTCCGGGAGTTCAATCTTCTTTTTTTCAATCAGCTCGCCGTCCTTGATGATATTGACAGAAATATCAGGGTCAATGTAACCCAGTACATCCAGATTGATGTCAATGCTCTGATCTATTTTCAGTATGTCTTTTTTTCCCATTTTCCGGCTTTTTACATTTTTGATGATAGCAACGGAGCAATCCAGTTTGTCGAGGTGCAGATCATTATAGATCTGGAGTGCCTTTCCGGCCGTGATGTGGTCTAATACGATACCGTTTTGAATGCTGTCTATATTCATTCGTCTGCCTCCAATCCCAATAATGTCATGATCAGTGCCATTCTCACATATTTGCCGTTTAGCGCCTGACGGAAATAGCAGGCTCTCGGGTCATCATCCACTTCTACGGCAATTTCGTTTACACGGGGAAGCGGATGCAGAATGGACAGATTCTGATTTGCCAGTGCCAGCTTGGAATTATCCAGTATATAGCTGTCTTTTAGACGGATATAATCGGCTTCATTAAAGAACCGTTCCCGTTGTACCCTTGTCATATATAAAATATCCAGGTCACCGATGACATCTTCCATGGAGGTAACTTCCATATATGGTATATTATTCGATTCAATCACTTCTGTTCTTATATAATCCGGAATTTTTAGTTCTTCCGGGGATATCAGGACGAACCGGATATTTTCATAGCGGGAAATTGCCTTAATCAGGGAATGCACGGTGCGTCCGAACATCAGGTCTCCGCACAGGCCGATGGTCAGATCGGACAGTCTTCCCTTTTCCCGTTTGATGGTCAGCAGGTCGGTCAGAGTCTGTGTCGGATGGTTGTGGCCTCCGTCACCGGCGTTGATAATCGGAACGTCTGACTTCATGGAAGCAAGCATCGGTGCACCTTCTTTGAAGTGACGCATCGCAATAATATCTGCATAGCAGCTGACAACCTTGACCGTATCGCCCACACTTTCTCCTTTGGCGGAGGAGGACGAATTGGCAGAAGAAAAACCAAGTACATTACCGCCCAGTTCCATCATGGCGGCTTCAAAGCTGAGCCTTGTCCTTGTACTTGGTTCAAAAAACAGGGTTGCAAGCTTTTTGCCCCTGCATACCTGACTGTATTTTTCTTTGTGGTCAATAATGTCCTGCGCAAGTGTCAGAATATGGTCAATCTCTTCCAGACTTAAATCCATTGGATCTATAAGGTGTTTCATGAGTACCTCCTAATATATCGGACGAAATCACGATTTCCGTCTCCTTGTATATTATAGCCTGTGGAGAAAAGATTGGCAATATAATTTTGCAAGATCGGTAATCTGTCTTTGCAGTGTTTATACGGATTTCAGCAGAGTATACATAACGGCTTTTTCGGCATGTCGGCGGTTCTCTGCCTGATCCAGAATGTGTTCCAGATTTTTGTCCACAACACCCTGGGAGATTTCAAAACCGACATGCATCGGCATATCATGGAGAACGATTGCCTTGCTGTCAGCTGTAAACGCCTCATTTAACTGATACGGCATCATTTTAGCAAGGGTCTCTTCTTTTTGTTCCTTATATTCCGGATTGTTGAAGAATTCCATGTCTACCCATGTATCGGTGTAGAGAATATCCATTTTATCTGCATATCCTTTGGCCTCCTCCATGGTCATGGCAGGGTCCAGTTCTATGTAGTGGCCGGTCTTTTTGGCTTCTTCATAGAAATCCTCGCCGCAGACGGTATTGTTTACCAGCGGGGTAAGACCGTATAAGGTGCCTTTCTTCATCTTGGAGAAGAATTCCACCAGTGAATTAAAAACGTTGTTCTTGGCGCCGATAAACATGAAATTGACGTCTAAGGTACCGAATTTTTCCAGTATGGTCAGTGCGTCTGCAAGGATCTGACATGGATGATAGGAATTGTCACAGCCGTTGATAAACGGAACCGTTACGTTTCTTCCGAACAGTTCTACGGTCTCGTTTTTGATCAGCCGGGCCATAATGATATCTACATTTCTGCAGACATACCGGATCTCCGATACCGGTTCGCCCAATACGAAATTGGAGTCCTTCCAAAGCTGGTTGTAATATGTACCGCCAAGCTCCGTAATACCGGTCGTAAAGGACAGAAAGGTCCGGGTTGAGGTTTTTTCAAACAGGGTATACAGCTTCTTTCCTTTTAACGCATCCTTATATTTGTCCGGATTTTTTTTCATATCAAGGGCCAGATTCAGAATATCCGTCAGTTCGTCTGCCGTAAAGTTTTTAAAATTCAACATGTTTTTCATAGCGATCTCTCCTCGTATAATATTTTTAGATACATAAACATGTACCTTGATAACTTTGTTCAATCGGCTTAGTAAAGCCCATGAT
>CANRQE010000044.1 GCA_947632705.1 uncultured Coprococcus sp.
CAAAATATGGGTATTTTCCTTTTAACTTGATAAAACCATATGGAAGCAGGAACTCCCCATATACTTTTTTAAACAGTATGTTAAATTTTCCCATTTTTTTCTCCTCGCATTATAAAGTAGCAGTATTTATAGTCCCTCTCCAAGGACTGTGTATTATACTGTCAGGAATCCTATGGATTAGTACTTTTCTCTTCTCCCCTTTAATTTCACATAGCCATACGGGGCTGATATCTCCCCATTATTTTTATAACATTCTTTTTTGTTTTTTTAAATAGCTATGCATAATATTTTCCTGAACGGCGTCTGATTTGACACAAACGACAATTTTACAGTTGCGCACCCCGAATGTTCAGGCTATAATTTTTATTATAATTTTGTGTTTGAGGGATTATGATGTTTCATATATTGATTGTGGAAGATGATGAAATACAACAAAATGCATTGAAAAAGCTGATTCAAAGGACATATCCGAACTCTATGGTAACAGCGGCGGACAGTTACGAAACAGCTTTAGAATCTATCGATTTGAATGAATATCATTTATTTATTTTAGATATAAAATTAACCGAAGATGCAGACTGTGCCGCCCAAACATCAACCGGCCTGGATCTGGCTTTTCACATCAGGCGCAAAATCCAGTATAAATTTACTCCTATCATTTTTATAACTGCTTTGCCGGATAAAATCTACACTGCAGTCAATGACCTTCATTGTTATAATTATATTGTAAAACCATATTCTGATAAAGATGTGATCAATGCCATTCATGCAGTCTTGAGCTCACCCTTTTTTCAAAATGCCTGTTTAGAGCTATATGACACAAATGGTATTTACTTCAAGCTATATTTGGAAGACATTATTTATATTCAGTTCCAATCACATGTATATCTGATTTGTACAACGAAAGGTATCTACAGAGTCAGCTCTTATAGAATTAAAAAAACCGGGATCAATATTTTTTCCAATCTTGTAAGATGCCACAAGAGCTATTATATCAACCCCGGCTATATTCTGAACTATGACAAAACCACCAAAATAGTAAAGCTGAATCAATGCAAGAGTAAAATTCCTGTAGGCAGAGCTTATAAGAATATACTTCTTACTAAAATGGAGGATTCGGATGATTAATTTTATAGAAGAACTCTCTTATAATATGATCGATATACTCATAATATATATTATGTGTTCAGCTCTCATTGACAAAAAAATGACGGAAACCGGAATCAGAATGCTTTATACAATCCCGGTTTTACTGTTAAATACATTGACAGATGTCCTGATCCGGTATGATATCGTGTCATATATTTTAGGTTATTGTTTTATGGCCATTGCCGTTTATATTATTTTCAAAGAATCCGTCATTCAGACAATCTATTTATATATCATCAGCTTTATTTTATGCAGCATCATACAGCTATTGCTGATTCTGTTTATGAAGCCTGCAGCAGAAATTTTCACAGCAAACGAAAATACATATCTGGGTTCTTTCTTAACGGTAATCATAGAACTTATAATTTACAGATTTGCTCCGGTAAAGGTCATTTATCATTTTATTACCCGAAAATCCCTGATTGTAAAATCCATTGTTTTAAATATATTTGTATTTTTTTTAGTGATTATATTACTGAGCAAATTTTCACCGGAAATGTTCTTCCAATACCTGACGATATTTTTTATTTCCGTAATCGTTTTGATTTTGTCTTTTTTGGAGATATTACACAGTCAGAAAGAGATCATTGAAAAAAATAAACAATTGGATGCCTACTCACAGTATATGCCGATTGTCAATGAGCTGATTACCCATGTACGCATGAAGCAGCACGATTTTGACAATCAGATACAGGCAATCAAAATGCTGCCTGCAAGCTGTCCTGATTATGACTCTTTAAGCCAAAAACTCAGCTCTTATTCCGATTATCTGATAGAATCAGCCAGCTGCGCCTCTCTGCTTAAAATTAATATGAAGCTGATTGCCGGCTTCTTATTCAGTAAAGCCTGTCAGGCAGAAGAATCTGGAATAGACTTTCAAATTCATATTTTAAATTATAATCTTACAACAAAATTACAGGAATATGATTTAATCGAAGTGCTTGGAATTCTGATAGACAATGCTTTTGAAGCAACCGGTCAGCATGGAAGGATCCACTTATACATGGACTGTAAGGACACAGGCATAATTGTTAAAATAACAAATCCGGGTGAATTACTTACTCCTGAAATGCGTAAAAACTTTTTTACAAAAGGATATTCTACAAAACCCAAAATTGAGGATCATAAGATAAGGGGGCTGGGTCTGTTTAAAATGAAAAAGCTTCTGGATGAAAATCAGGGCAAGATTTATCTCTATAATGACTTTGACGAAGATCATAACAGCCTGATCTGTTTTGAGGTCGTCGTGTGAGCTCCGTATTGTGCCACAAAAAAATGCAGCCCCAATTGAGACTGCATTATTTGAAATATTCCTTATGCAAACTGTTTTTCCTTATAGTGATGTGCTTCTTCTAACATCATATCCTTTACCTTCATCAGACGAACCTGCGTGCTTCGTTCATTTTCATCCAGTTTCATACTGATATACTTGATTCCTTCCTGGGTCTCCGGAATAATGACGTGCTCCAGAGCGTTGACACGCCTTCTGGTCTTCTCGATCTCTGCCGCTAAGAGCTGGCAGGATTTTTCAATCTCTGCAAGCTTTAACATATCCGGAAGAATATCGGATAAGGATCTTACCGCATCATCCAGGTCGCCGGAAGTAAAAGCAAACCCGTAGGAATAGATATCATTTTCATCTGCACTCTTCGTCTTATATTCAAACACGGGAATATCAACACTCATGACATTTCGCTCACTGCATTCGAGTGACACCTCCTGCTTTGGTGCCATCAGCGCCGTATGAAGCGTCTGCTCTGACATGCCCGCCTTTGCAATGACAAAATTGGTATTTGCCGCCTTGATGCCGGCTTCCACCTTTTCGCGGAGTGCCATATTTTCCCTGGCAAGATCTAAGAACTGTCGCATCAGCTCATCTCTTTTGTCCTTTAACAGCTTATGTCCTCTTGAAGCAGTCACCAGCTTTTTCTTGAGTCTGGTAAGCTCCATTCGGGTAGGATTTACCTGTGTAGAAGCCATTTTACCGCCTCCTTTTAGAATTTGCCGTAATACATATCAAGCCATTTATCGTCAATACGCTTCAGTTCTGCCCTAGGCAGGATGGATAACAGCTTCCACCCGATGTTCAGGGTCTCCTCAATGGAACGGTCTGTTTCATATCCCTGTGATACATATTCCTTTTCAAATGCTTCTGCAAATTTTGCATATAAAAGGTCGATATCGGAAAGCGCCGACTCACCAAGAATGGTCATCAGCTCTTTTGCATCCTTACCACGGGAATATGCCGCAAATAACTGGTTCATCGTACTGGAGTGGTCGCCTCTGGTCTTGCCTTCGCCTGTACCTTTATCCTTCAGACGTGACAGGGATGGAAGAACATCAATTGGAGGCGTAACGCCCTTTCTGTACAGCTCACGGCTTAAGATGATCTGTCCCTCTGTGATATAACCTGTCAGGTCAGGAATCGGATGAGTCTTATCATCTTCAGGCATGGTCAGGATCGGGATCATGGTAATACTGCCGTTCTTGCCCTTCTGCCGTCCGGCTCTCTCATATAAGGTTGCAAGGTCTGTATACATATAACCCGGATAACCACGACGTCCCGGCACCTCCTTACGGGCGGCGGAAACCTCACGCAGGGCGTCTGCGTAGTTCGTGATATCCGTCAGAATAACAAGGACATGCATACCTTTTTCAAATGCCAGATATTCTGCTGCAGTCAGCGCCATACGCGGCGTTGCGATACGCTCTACTGCAGGATCATTTGCCAGATTGATAAACAGGACGGTTCTGTCGATTGCGCCTGTTTCTTTGAAGCTTTCCGTGAAGAAGTTAGATTCCTCAAAGGTAATACCCATGGCCGCAAATACTACCGCAAACTGCTCATCTGTTCCCCGTACCTTGGCCTGTCTGGCAATCTGTGCCGCAAGGTTGGAATGCGGAAGACCGGAAGCAGAAAAGATCGGAAGCTTCTGTCCACGAACCAGTGTATTCAGTCCGTCAATGGCTGAAATACCGGTTTGTATAAATTCGGAAGGATAGTTTCTTGCTGCAGGATTCATTGGAAGACCGTTGATATCTCTTCTCTCATCCGGAAGGATCTCCGGGCCATTGTCGATTGGACGGCCAAGTCCGTCAAATACACGTCCCAGCATATCCTCTGACACGCCGAGCTCCATGCTTCTTCCGAGGAATCTTACCTTGCTGTTTGAAAGGTTGATACCTGTTGAATTCTCAAACAGCTGAACCAGAGCATTGTCACCGTTGATTTCCAGTACCTTGCACCGGCGAACTTCTCCGTTTGCAAGTTCAATCTCTCCCAATTCGTCATAGGTTACATTTTCAACTCCATGCACCAGCATCAGAGGGCCGGCTACTTCCTGTATTGTCTTATATTCCTTTGGCATGACTTAGTCCTCCTTCCCGATAATATTTTCTAATTCCTGATGCAGAGCCTTGGATATACTCTCATACTCTGTATCCATGTCTTCCGGCAATGTATATTTGTAACGTCCGATTTTTTCCCGGACTTCCATGTTCAGGATGTTTTTGATCGTTGCACCCTTCTTTAAAGCCTCCGCTGACTTCTCATAGAACGCCAGTACCAGCTCCATCATCAGAAACTGCTTCCTTAACGGCGTATAGGTATCTACATCGTGGAAGGAATTCTGGTGAAGAAAGTCTTCACGAATGGAACGTGCTGCCTCCATTTTCAGCCGGTCGCTTGCAGACAAGGCATCCATACCTACCATCTTAACGATTTCGTCCAATTCCGCCTCCTCCTGAAGGAGCGTCATCATTTTTTGTCTGTCTGTCATCCAGTTTTCATCGACATTTTCTTCAAACCATTTACCCATATTGTCTACATACAAAGAGTAACTGGTCAGCCAGTTGATTGCCGGGAAATGTCTCTTATAGGCAAGTGCGGAATCCAGTCCCCAGAATACCTTTACAATACGCAGGGTTGCCTGGGATACCGGCTCTGAAATATCACCACCCGGAGGAGATACGGCTCCGATTACGGATAGCGCACCGATTCTGCCTTCACTGCCGAGGGTCTTTACCATACCGGCTCTTTCGTAGAACTGTGCAAGACGGCTTCCGAGATACGCAGGATAACCTTCCTCACCCGGCATCTCCTGCAAACGTCCTGACATTTCACGAAGAGCCTCTGCCCATCTGGAGGTAGAATCCGCCATCAGCGCAACGGAAAATCCCATATCACGGAAATATTCTGCAATTGTAATACCTGTATAGATGGACGCCTCACGGGCGGCAACAGGCATATCCGATGTGTTTGCAATCAGTACGGTTCTTTCCATCAGGGAGTGACCGGTCTTTGGATCCTTCAGCTCAGGGAACTCATTTAAAACGTCTGTCATCTCGTTTCCACGTTCTCCGCATCCGATATATACCACAATATCCGCCTCTGCCCATTTTGCCAGCTGATGCTGGATGACTGTTTTTCCGCTGCCGAATGGCCCCGGAACGGCGGCCACGCCACCCTTTGCAATCGGGAAGAATGCGTCTACAACTCTCTGTCCTGTGATCAACGGCATCTGAGGCGGAATCTTTTCCACATATGGACGTCCTTTTCGTACCGGCCATTTCTGCATCATGGTCAGTTCTTTTTCTCCGTCCGCTGTCTCAATGATGCACACCGTTTCTTCAACGGTATAATCACCGGATCTGATTTCCTTGACTGTTCCTTCTATCCCATATGGAACCATAATTTTTTGTGTTACAACCACGGTTTCCTGTACCGTTCCGATTACATCTCCGGCTGTGACGGAATCACCCGCTTTGACAGTCGGAACAAATGTCCATTTGATATCTCTCTTTAAAGACGGTACCTCAACGCCTCTCTGCAGGTTGTTTCCGCACAGCTTCATGATATCATCCAGAGGCCTCTGAATACCGTCATAGATACTGCTGATCAGTCCCGGTCCCAATTCTACAGACAACGGCATACCCGTTGACTCTACAGGTGCGCCCGGACCCAGACCGGATGTTTCCTCATATACCTGTACAGATGCCTCATCCCCGTGCATCTCTATAATTTCTCCAATTAAGCGGCTGTCACTGACTCTTACCACATCAAACATATTTGCATCCCGCATGCCTTCTGCGATAACAAGTGGACCAGCAACTTTCTTTATCTTACCGATAGCCACGTTAACAATCACGCTCCCTTCTAATTTCCGCTGAACAGAATATCCGAGCCGACTGCCTGTTCAACTGATTTTTTGACTCCTGATATTCCCTTGCCGTTATTACCGGATACCCCCGGTATCAGTATAATGGCAGGTCTGATCTGCGTCTTGTATTTTGCGATTTCTTTTTCTATATCTGCTGCCAGAGCCTCCGTCACATAGATGACCGCATAGTTATCCTCCGCCAGCCTTTTTAACTGCACAGCACCCTGTTCCGGATTGGATACGGGAAAGGTTTCAAGTCCCAGCGTAGCAAATCCATAGATGCTGTCATAATCACCTAAAACTGCTATTTTATACATACATTTCCCTGATCCTTTCTCTGATGGCACTGTCTTCCAGTCCGTTCAGTTTTCCCGACAGTATGATTCGCACTGTCTTGATTTCATTCAGTCTGGCAAGAATATACGCCGCCAACGGTCCCACGGAAAAGGAGTTGTATTTCTGTGGACGTATGGTTTCTATAATCTGATTGTCACACCAGCGTTCAAAGGCGGAGGAACCGGATGCAAGTGCTTCTGCACCTCCTGCATAGGCTGTTTCCTCCAGATATCTGATGATATCCTCCATTCCTGACAACGCTGCTTTTGCCAGTCTGTCTACATTGATTGTTTCACAAGGAGCCATTGCTCTTTTCATAAAGTCCATGGACTTTCCGGTCTTTTCAGAACGTACGGCAATCTTAATATCCGCAACTGCCACCGTTGTTTCCGCATATGCCCTGAGCAGAGGATTATCTGCTTTTTCTGCTGCTTTCCGGATGGCCTCCAATGTGGCCCTGTCAATGATCACATCACACATCTGGCCGTCTCCTGTATGCACCAGACACTCATATGCTTCTTCGGCGCATTTCTGCATGCTTTCCGGCAGTTCGCTGAAATTCTTACTTTTTATAATTTCAATCATGTCGCTGCCCTTGACAGATACATTATTATAAAAGACCTCTGCACTGACCTCACCTTCCACGACCGTTTTGATAGCCGCTTTCAGATTATGGAACAGATCCGGTATCAGAATCACGTCAAAGATTGACATATCGTCTACCATTTCTTTAATGACATCCCAGGTTTTCTCGGTTTCCCTGTTCAGGATTGCATCGGCATCCGTCGTATCGGTTTCACTGTCTCCCCATCCATGTTCCGTCAAAAACTGCAGGCTTTCTTTATAAGATTTTACTGCCATAAGCTGTTCAATGGTTGTCTGTGAAAATAAGGACATCTCTAACGCTCTGATTCTGGCGACCGCATAAATATAATTTTCAGACATTCTCTACCTCCTATGCAAACAGGAATGCATGTACCTTGTCTGCCAGCTTCTCTCTTTCTGCGTTAAACAATGCTTTAAATGAACAATTTTCTTCAATGCCTCCGTAGGTCAGTATAAAACCACCTTCAATCGGTACCGGAACCTCCGATACCTGCAGGGCGCCTCCTTTTGCCTTTGCGATTGCATCTGCCTTTTTATCAAAGCCTGCCGGAAGTCTGTCCATATCTTTTTGGGAAAAACAGATCTCCCCTTCTTTTGCCAGTGCAAACTTCTCTATCATCTTTTCTATCATATCAAAGTACTGCCTGTCGTCCATATGAAGGATTTCATCATAGGATCTGTCAAGCACTTCATTGATCATTTCCTGCTTTGCCAAAAGGATTGCCTGCCGCTTCTTCAAATCGGATGAAGACTTTGCTTTTGCTTCTCCCCCTGTTTGTTCAATCGCAATCTTCTCGTCTGACTGCGCCTTGAGCTTTGCAGCATCATTTTCCGCTTTTTTTATGATGGAATCCGCTTCCTGTTTTGCTGCATTCAGGATATTTTCCGCTTCGGCATTGGCATCTTCAAGAATTTGTTCTACTATCTTTTCTAATCCTGTCATAGCCATTCCTCCTGATTTTTCTTATCCGGTTCCATGAGGAATTATACCGGAACGCCGTTGACAGCAAGAATTGATATCAGTAATGCCAGAATGGCATAGGTCTCAACCATGGCCGTGAAAAGCATAGCCTTAACGAACTGTTCCGGCTTCTTTGCAACAATCCCGACGGATGCTACAGAAGTTCTGCCCTGATGCATACCGGATACCAGACCAACGATAGCGATCGGCAGACATGCTGCGAGAATCATCAGACCGGATGCTACGGAAAGTTCTGCAGGATTTCCGCTCAAAAGGCCGATTTTGGAAAGTGCGATAAACGCCACCAGCAGTCCGTAAATACCCTGTGTACCAGGAAGCAGCTGAAGAATCAGTACCTTGGCAAATTTACTTGGATCTTCACTGACAACGCCTGCTGCAGCCTGACCTGCAACGCCGACACCATAAGCGGAACCCATACCTGCCAATATAACCGCCAATACGGCTCCTGTGATTGCTAAAACTGTACCCATACTCATAATAATTAATCCTCCTTAATATCTACATATTTTGTATTCTCTTTAAATGGTGCAAAGGCTGTGCCTCCGCCCTCGTAAAATTTTCCGAAAAACTCAACGTACTGCAGACGACATGTATGCACATATGCGCCCAGCAGGTTGATGGCCAGATTAAAGGTGTGGCCGACCAGAAATACCAGAATGAATACGATCACTCCTAAAATTCCGTCTCCCATCATGCTTCCCATCTGATTAATAACCTGTGCGATTACACCGGTTGCAAGACCAAGAGCCAGCAGTCTGGAATACGATAACAGATCCGACAACCATCCTGTCAGATTATAGATGTCATATAATCCAAGCGCAAACCGGAGTACCGGATTCTTATTGCTTCTGCCCGACATGAGAACAATGGTTACGGCTCCCACAATGGCAAGCGCATAGCTTAAGGTTTTCACTGCCGGCGGGAAATGGAAGGACATCTGTGAAATAGATGCAAATAAATCTGTCGGCATCAGCATCAGGATCAATCCTGTAATCAGCATATACCATGACACTACATCTGAGAAGAATCCGACAAAATCCTTCTTTTTCAAACACATATAACCCTTCAGTGCCAGTCCGCCATACAAATGGATCAGACCAAACAGCAGGGAAAAGATCAGCATCTTCATCGGATCATCCAACGGTGCAAACCAGATTGGCTGTATTATGATCTCATGATGAAAGAATGTTCTGGATACTACCGTAATCAGATCTCCGAAATAGCCTCCGAACAAAATTCCCCAGAACAGAGTGGAAAGACCGCAATACATAAATAATCGTATGGATTTTGCAAGTGATTCCCCCATTTTCGGGAACTTCTTCAATACGATAAAGCATGCCAGAAACACAATCAGTCCATAAGCGGCATCCGAAAGCATCAGCCCAAACAGAAAGATGTAAAAAATACACATCGGCGTAGTCGGATCCATCTCACCCTTTGCAGGCAGACCATAGGATTCCAATACTCCTTCTGCAGATGCAAAGACCTTCGGATTCTTTAACTTGATCGGAGGTATCTCGTCCTCCGGTACATCCTCCGTTTCAACCATAAGTGAAAACTCCTGATTCAGCGCTGCCTTTACGGTTTCTTCATCCTGCTCAAGAATATATCCTTCGATCAGGAAGGTACTGTTTGACTGCAGCAGCGTTCCGAGCACCTCATATTTGTCCGCACGGATTCTGTAATAATCTGATAAAAGCCGGATGTTTTCTCTTTCTCCTGATAACTCAACAAGCTTTCCGCGAAGCTTTTCGATACGTTCCTGATATGCAAGAATATCTTTCCGGTATTTTTCAATCTTACCTTCGGGCGTCCGTTTTGAGAAATAGGAGATTCTTGTAAAGCCCTCCGCACGGATGGCCTCCTCCAGCCTTGCGGTACTCTCCTTCAGACAGATTGCAAATATACAGGTCTGGTCTTTATCTGATGAAATAACCTGAAAGCTGTAGCCCGACAACTCCGGCTGTCGTTTTTCGACGATTGCATAGAGCATATCTTCGGTAAGTCCCGGTCCCATACTTCCGATCAATACATCCGTAGTCTTTGTTCCCGTGGTATTGATCGGTATATCCATATTTCTCCATGGCATCAGCCCTTCAATTGCCAGCTCACATTTTGAAATTGCAGAATTGCAGTTGGATATTTCCTTTTTCAGGTCATGGATATTTTTTACGATCAGATTATACTTTCTTCTGTTTTCTATAATCTCATCCATTTTATCGTCATCCACATCCTTTTTTCCGGCCAGTGCCGAAAACAGGGATGTCTTTTCAGGGGCATATTCCTGAAGGATTTCCAAAGCCTGATCGGTATTTTGCACCCGCTTTTCATATTTGGATCTCTGGCTTGTCGTATTTATTTTTTTGAATGCTTCGTTTTCCTCACCATCAGTCTTGACTTCCACTACGCCCATGGACTGCAGCTTCTCAAGCACTCCCTTTCTGTCCTTTTTCATGGCGCAGATATGGATTTTTTTCATAGTCAATACTGCCATATAGCTCCTCCTTTCTATGTTTTTGTAAGACGCACGTCTATGCATCTTTTTTCTTCCGGAGTTTCCCGGATTTCTCCGGAAATCTCCTGTCAGATCAGTTCGTTGATCACCATATCAACGACAGCTTTTTCTTTATCTGCCGCTTTCTTTTTCAAGGAACCTATCTCAGTATCAGCATCCTTTAAGGCCTTCTTCGTCATCTTCTCTTCATTTTCCTTCTGAGCGGCTTCCGCTGATTTCAGATCCGATCTGGATGCGTCTCCGGCCTGTCTGAGGATTTCCTCAGCCCTTACTTTCGCCTGGGCAACCATATCTGCACCGTCTTCTCTGGCTTTCTTTATGATTCCGTCCGCCTTTGCTTCTGCATCCTGTACTGTTTGCATGGTTTCCTGCAGCATATCCAACTTCCTCCTTTATTTATTTTGAATTCTAAGCAAATTCTATATTTATAAATTTGGATAAACTCAATCTATTCTATTTTATATTGATACACTTCTCTTTTCAAGATATATTTGCCAATCCCCGGGAATATTTTTTCCATATTTTGCCTTTTTTCAGATAGAAATCCTGTGTCCTGATCTATATTTCGTTCAAAAAAAACAAAAAAACGGACAGGATCTGATTCGTACATGATCCGTATCCGTCTTATTTTGTGTATAATTTGAAAAAATATGAATCGGCGCTGCTATTATTTTTCCAGCTGGGCTATTCTTCTGACATGTCTCTCGTCGTTGGAAAAAGGAGTATCAAGGAAGATGTCCACGATTTTCAGTGCATGTCCCGGACCGATGACCCGTGCTCCCATAGCCAGCATATTGGCATCATTATGCTCTCTCGTAGCCTGCGCACTGAAACAGTCATGGCATAAAGCCGCCCGGATTCCGGGTATTTTATTTGCAGCTATGGAAATCCCGATTCCGGTTCCGCAAATGATGATTCCTTTCTCGCATTTTCCGTCTGCAACTGCCTGTGCCGCCGCCTTCCCGTATACCGGGTAATCAACCGATTCCTCACTGTAACATCCGAAATTCTGATATTGGATACCCCTTTCCTCCAGATGCCGGATGACCTCCTGCATCAGTCCATATCCGCCATGGTCACATCCAAGTGCTATCATATCCGATCCTCCTCTACATTGATGATTCTGTGTCCTGCCGCCTTCATCAGACGGTTCATAATGGCATATCCCATTTCCCCATCTATAAAAGACTCACTGTAGATATATTCTGCGCCCAAAGTATCACACTCCCGCAGCAGCCGGTAAAGCGCTGACGAAACGGTAATGTCATGACTCCTGCTGCCTGCATCCAGTACATGGGCGGAATGGTATCTGTATCTGTTCTCCGTACCGCATATTACCGCCGTAACATGGCCCTGCGCCTCATGTGCGTCAGTCAGCCTGTTAATCTCTTCCACCACACGGTCCGTCTTTCCTTCAACAATGGTCAGCTCGCCTCTTGGCGCATAATGCGTATATTTCATGCCGGGCGCCTTCGGTCTTAACAAAGCCTCCGGATGTTCCAGCGCGGGATCGAGCCTGACGTTTCCCAAAAGAGCTTCAATCTGACCGGGAGAAATATATCCCGGCCTTAATATTGTCGGAATCTCTTCCGTCATGTCTACAATCGTAGATTCTATTCCGATCCCGACCGGTCCGCCGTCTAAGATCATATCAATTCTGCCGTTCATATCCTCTATGACATGCCGGGCTGTTGTGGGTGAAGGTCTGCCGGACAGATTGGCACTCGGCGCCGCAATGCAGATTCCGGAATCCCGGATCAGCTTCAATGCCGCCGGATGGGCAGGCATCCGCACTGCAACGGTATCCAGCCCTCCTGTAGTAGTATCCGGAACAATCTGTTTCTTATGAAAAATAATGGTTAACGGCCCCGGCCAGAACGCCTCCATCAGCAGCTCTGCCTCTTTCGGCACTCCGGATGCCAGTTCATACACACTTCCGGTATCTGCAATATGGACAATCAGAGGGTTGTCCGAAGGCCGTCCCTTCGCCCTGTATATTTTGTGTGCAGCATCAGCCCTTAATGCATCTCCGCCCAGCCCATAGACTGTTTCTGTAGGAAACGCCACAAGCCCGCCTTTTTTCAGGATGGTTCCTGCAAGGGCAAATACTTCCTCTCTGCCTGTATCTGCTTTTGCTATGATTGTTTTCATACTCTACTCATCCGTTTGTTTCTGCGCTACTGCAATGCCCCTATGATATACCAGGTTCCGTCAATACTTGCCATACACAGGGACTCTGTTACTGTCTCCGTATGCAGACCGCCTGAGCAGGTCTCGTCTATGGTCAGTTTTCTTGCCTTTTCAAATTCCATATCCGTACCGTAAGTGACATTAAACGAAATCTCCAGGGTCGTTGTCTCCATCATTTCATCACTTGTCACCTCATAGGTAACCGTAAAATCCTCACCATAGTACATCTCAAGTAATTTCCAGTAGTCCTCCTCAGTATCAACCCCCATCATGGTAAGAGAGTCGTCCCATATCTTGGTTCCGATTTCAGCCGGATAGTACGAGATCATTCCCTGCATGTCCTGATTGGAATAGCATGCAAAGTATTCATCCAGCACCTTCAGATATTCTTCCTTCTCTTCATTTCCGGAAGCCGTATCCTCTGTATTTTCCGTATCCTCCGTAGTATTTTCGGAAGAAGCATCCTGCTGTGTGGTGTCAGACGTCTCCGAACTGTCTGCCGCATCTGTCTTCTCAACTGCCTCTGTATCCTCAGATACTTCCGTATCTTCGGTATTGACGGTCTGTTCGGTTACCCGGTCTGTATCCTGTTCCCGGTCGTCTTTGGATTTCTTAGCTGCATAAATAAATCCTGCAATTATACCGATTACTACTAAACCGATGCAGACACACAGGATCACAATCAGACCGCTGTTGTTTTTCTTCCTGTTTCCGGATTGTGGGTCCGGCATCTGCATGCCTCCATACGGCATCTGATTCATCTGTGGACTTCCATACGGATTCTGATTCATCTGCGGATTCCCGTATGCATTCTGGTTTGTCTGCGGATTCCCATATGCATTCTGGTTCATCTGCGGATTCCCGTATGCATTCTGATTCGTCTGCGGATTCCCATATGCATTCTGGTTCGTCTGCGGATTCCCGTAT
>CANRQE010000045.1 GCA_947632705.1 uncultured Coprococcus sp.
TTTCCTTCTGTAGCAGCTATGATAATAGCATACTTCCTTATAAAATGCAAAGCATCGGCTGCATTCTTCTCCACAGTCTATTGTCGTACATCTTATTGTTTTTATCCTTACAAACGGGTATAATACAAAAAAATTGTAACGTATTCCACTCTGCGTAGTCTTAATTATGGAAGATATGTAACAATTATTTTTTGCGCAGTCTTAGCTGTGAAAGATATGCAGCAAAGCGTTTTGCAGCATAAATACCGGTAAATTATAAAAGAAAGCGGGGTGTCTAAAGGGTGGATTTTGAAAAGATATATTCGGATTATTATGATCTTGTATTCCAGTATATACTGTCTCTTTGCAGAAATGAAGCCTTTGCAGAGGAAATTACCCAGGAAGCTTTTTTTAAGGCATTAAAGCGTATCGGCACATTCCGGGGAGAATGCAAACTGAGTGTCTGGCTGTGTCAGATTGCAAAAAACACCTATTATACGGCAGTCAGGAAACAAGAACGACAGGCTGACTATCCATTAGAAGAAACGCAATCTGATGCTGGAATAGAACGGAAACTCATTGAAAAAGAAACTGCTTTGCAATTACATCAACTGATTCACGCTCTGGATGAGCCATACAAAGAAATTTTCTGGATGCGTACCTTTGGGGAATTGTCATTCAAAGAAATTGGAGCGTTATTTGGAAAAACCGAAAGCTGGGCAAGAGTTACATATTACCGGGCTAAAATGAAAATTAAGGAGGACGTCAAATGAATTACCCTTGTAATCTGATCAAAGATCTGCTGCCATTATATGCCGATGATGCCTGCAGCAAAGAAAGTAAAGAAATCGTAGAACAGCATTTATCAGAATGTCCTGATTGCCAAAACTATTATGACAAACTGTCAAATGAAGATACTCTGTCCTTAACTCCTGATAATCCCGAACACGAACGCCAGAAAGCGGAATCGTTTCGCACCGTCAGAAAAAAGCTTAAAATCAGACAGATACTGATCGCAATTATTTCTATTGCAGTTTTGATAGCAGTCATTCTGTCAACCTTGGTTATACTGGGCAAATATGAAAACACTGTAACATATGAAGATAATATCTCTGTTAACATGGTGGATGGCAGCCTTGTAGGAAGACTGTCCGGAGCCAGACATCATAGTATGAGGGCCAAACGGGTAGATATCACCGCCAATGGCGAAGAAACCAGCTATTTGTTTTTCTATTTTCGTACCACCAAGCTGGATGAACTGATCACCAGAAAAGACACATATACAGAATGCGTCCTGTGCTATGCGGATAAAGGTGCAGACACCATCGATTATGTATTTTACTATACGGGAGACAATACAGGAATAGAATCCATGAGCTATGATGAATTACAAAATATTATAGAGGATTCCGTCTTGTTATGGAGTAAATAAACCATCATCGCCGAAATTTTGTCCGTGCCGTTTGTTCGGTGCGGACTTTTTTTACAAAAAGGGAATCCGCAAAATTTTCATATAAGTACGATTTCTTTTTATACCGTAAATCCAATTCTGTATACGATCATCCCTGCAAAATAACATGCGGCAATAAAATATGTCACATAGTCCCGCATGCCATACTGCAG
The DNA here is from genome assembly GCA_947632705.1 of uncultured Coprococcus sp. GTDB lineage: Bacteria > Bacillota > Clostridia > Lachnospirales > Lachnospiraceae > Coprococcus. The sequence goes on from CANRQE010000045.1 coordinate 1,603, forward strand.
CGGATGCATCCGGGTTCTTCCCTCTCCTCCATGAAAACATCTGGCATCCATTGCTTCCGCCAGCTCTTCCGCACGTCTGATTGCCGATGCAAACAACGGGATAAAAACCGGGACGCAGGCCCGGATCCGTTTGAATATATTCCCGCTTTCAAAATCCGCTCCTCTTGACATCTGGGCCTTCATAATCTTATCCAGTTCTTCCATGAAAATGGGGATAAAACGAAGTGCAATCGACAACATAATGGCAAGCTCCGCCACCGGTACACGAAATATCTTCAGAAACCCAAGCAGGGATTCCAGTCCGGCCGCAAGAGACATAGGCATCGTTGTATATGTCATAACCGCCGAGCCAAGGATCAGAAAGGACAAGCGAACTATAATCTTTCCGGTCATGGCAAGCCCGTCATCCGTAATATGCAGAAATCCAAGCTCCCACAAAACTGTTCCGCGACCCCCAAAGAGGCTAAAGACAGCCGTAAACAGGATAAAAAACCAGATCATTTTCATCCCTTTTACCATATGCACGAACGGCACCCGGCTCAATATGATATAGATCGTTAAAAACAGAGCCGCAAAAGAAAACATCCATATGTCGTTACAGATAAAAAGTGAAATTGCATATAAGATTGTCAGAATCAGTTTTGTCCGTGCATCCAGTCTGTGTATCACAGATTCTACATTATAATACTGACCAATCGTAATATCCTTTAACATAGTTCTCTCCGCAAATTACGTTTATTCAAAAGCTGCCATTTACAGCCTTCCCTGCCCAGGTAGATGTCAGATCTCCTGCTTGCAAGCCTTCCCTGCCTCCATAGTATATCAGGCGCCTGCCGCCGCAAGCTCCTCCTGCCTCTATGATATCGACAAGGCCAGCTTCAGGGAAAGTACATCCGGCATCTCCAGAGCATACCGTTTTACAAAATCAGTATCCGACAAAGCCCTTTCCGGAGGACCGTCATATACCATCCGACCCTGATGCAGCACAAACAACCGGTCTGCCAGTTCATATATATCATTCATGTCATGGGAAACCATGATCACCGTAATATTTTGTTCCCGATTCAATTGCCTGATTAGGGTAAACAGTCTCCGTTTACCCTCTGCATCCAGTCCTGCCGTCGGTTCATCTAAGATCAGAATCTCCGGTCTGTATGCCAGTATACCTGCCAGTGCCACTCTCTTCTTTTGTCCCCCGGAAAGCTCCAGTGGCGACTGTTCATATATCTCCTCATCCAGTTCCATAAGCTTCAGTGCATCGATTGCCATCTGCCTTGCCTGTTCTTTGTCAAATCCAAAATTCGACGGACCATACATGACATCCCTGAGGACAGAGGTCTCAAATAACTGATACTCCGGATATTGAAAGACAAATCCGATCTTCTGCCGAAGCTTTTTCAGATTTTTTTCTTTGATCACATCTATCCCGTTTACGATCAACTTTCCTTCATTCGTCCGAAGCAATCCGTTTAATAATTGAAGCAGCGTACTTTTTCCGGAACCGGTCTGTCCTGCAACAGCAATCAGTTCTCCCTTCCGGATCTGAAAAGATACATCCGTCAAAGCCTGTTTTTTTTGTCCTCCGGAACAATAGGTATATCCCAGATGGTCCGCCTGAATGAGCATCTCCGTACCGGACGGTTTGCGGGGCATCTCCCGTAATCCCGGTATGGCCGCTTCACCGGTTATGAGCCTGTCTCCCAGCCTGTTATCTCTGAGCCTGCAGATCAGATCTTCCATAGAAAGCACTGCCTGTTCCTGCAGCTTCCGGTCAGTCAAAGATTTGGTAAGCGTATGCCAGATGCGCTGCGGAAATACGGTCTCCACTCCCATACTCCAAAGCTGATCTGTCTGTGACAGAACAGACTCCGGCGAACCTTCTAAGCCTATCCTTCCATCCTTCATAACATAGACGTAATCCGCACACACGATTTCAGAGGCATGATGCGTGATCATAATAACAGTCATTCCGTATTTGCGGTTCATATCCCGTACCAGCTTCAGAATCATTCTGCTTCCGGCCGGGTCCAGCATGGAGGTTGCTTCATCCAGCACAATACACTCCGGTTTCATTGCCATTACAGACGCCACAGCCAGTCTCTGTTTCTGTCCGCCACTGAGTGCGGACGGATTCTGGCGGATATAGGCAGACAGTCCGGTCTGTTCCAGTGTACGATATATGGTCTCCCATATCTGTCCGGATTCTACGCCCAGATTTTCCAGTCCAAAGCCAATATCCTCAGCGACAGAATTTCCCACAATCTGATTATCCGGATTCTGAAATATCATCCCAACCGTTTTTCTGACAGAAAGAAGCTGTTTCTCTTCCGCCGTATTTTTACCTGCAATGATAACCGTCCCCTCAGTCGGTACAAGCAGTGCATTCAGGTGCTTTGCAAACGTAGATTTACCGGATCCGTTTTTCCCGATAACTGCAATGATTTTCCCTTTTGCCGCCTGAAAATTCACATCCTCTACTGCGTTTCTTTCCCTGATCACATTGCCATCTGTATCTTTTATATAAAATGTATGGGTCAAATGCCGGACATCAATCAGACTCATCTGTTTTCCTTTCTAAAATAAATACCAACCTCTCAGAGTGTTTTCAATCCGATAAATGTAATGTATGTAATACAAAACGGTTCGCTGCAGACAATCACTCTTATCAAACTATGAATGGCGATATAGAAAAAAGCTGTCAGATACACACAGTATCTGGCAGCCCTTTTATGAAATTTCAAATTTAAACTAACTCAAGAATGACTTCCATGGCAGCATCGCCTTTACGCGGGCCGATCTTGATGATTCTTGTATAACCACCGTTACGTCCTGCATACTTTGTGCCGTACTCATCAAACATCTTCTGTGTTAAGTCTACTTTCTTGGTGCCGGCTTTTTTACCTGCTGCCTCGCTTGGAACCTCGACTACAGGATATAAAACCTTAAGCATTTCCCTTCTGGCATGAAGTCTGGAAGGCTGATCCTTCTTGATCTTCTTCTCAACGGTATCATAAACGGTTACTTTCTTTCCGTTTACTTCTTCTTTCACTCTCTTACCGTCTTTATCCTTCTTGGCAACCTTAGCCATCACGGTAACCTCATCATAGTTATCCTTTTCCTTAACAGCCAGCGTAATCAGCTTTTCAGCAATCTTAACTACTTCCTTTGCTCTTGCTTCAGTTGTTCTGATTCTGCCATGATATAATAACTGTGTTACCTGATTACGAAGTAACGCATTTCTCTGTGCGCTTGCTTTTCCAAGTTTTCTATACTTTGCCATCTTATTTTTTCCTCCTTACCCCTGACACGGGTCTTCACTGTGCTTACTATTATTCGGCGTGAGTGGTATCTGTATTAGTCGTCGCTGGAATTCAGGGACAACCCCAATTCTTTCAGCTTTGCTAATACCTCGTCCAGCGATTTACGACCAAGGTTACGAACCTTCATCATATCCTCCGGCGTCTTATTGATCAATTCCTCTACGGTATTGATACCGGCTCTCTTTAAACAGTTGTAAGAACGAACTGACAACTCGAGCTCATCAATATTCATTTCGAGGACCTTTTCTTTTTCATCCGTTACGCTTTCAACCATAACATCTACGGATTTTGCATTTTCGGATAAATCCACAAAAAGATTTAAGTGCTCTACCAATACTCTTGCAGCAAGACTGACTGCTTCGTCCGGTGCCAAAGCACCATTTGTAAATACATCCAATGTCAGCTTATCATAATCCGTAACCTGACCGACACGTGTATTTTCTACAGTAAGGTTTACTCTTTCTACAGGTGTATAGATAGAATCTATTGCAATTACATCAATCGGTGCATCCGCTTCTTTATTACGGTCCGCTCCCGCATAACCGCGTCCGTTGCTGATCGTCAGCTCCATATCCAGCTTTGCATCCGGCCCGCTTAAATTTGCAATGACAAGATCCGGATTGATAATCTCAATGTCACCGTCTACATGGATGTCGGAAGCTCTGACAACACGGTCACCTGCTACGTCAATATATGCCTGCTTTGGCTCGTTTGTAAGAGAATTATTTTTTATGATCAGCTCTTTGATGTTCATGACCAATTCCGTCACATCTTCCTTCATTCCCGGAACTGAGCTGAATTCATGTAAGATGCCCTTAATCTTGATATGGCTGACAGCGGCACCCGGTAATGAAGAAAGCATAATTCTGCGTAATGAATTACCAAGTGTGGTACCATATCCTCGCTCTAAAGGTTCAACTACAAATCTACCATATTTGTTATCATCTGAAATCTCAACTATTTCAATTTTTGGTTTCTCAAACTCAAACATCTAAGCCCCTCCTTTATGGGTATAAAACTGCGGCATCCCAAGCACATCAATGATTACTTAGAATACAACTCGACTATCAGGGTCTCGTTTACAGGCACATCTATCTGCTCTCTGCTTGGCTTCTCGACAACTTCACCGCTTAAGGTTTCTCTGTCAGATGTCAGCCAGCCCGGAACAGTATGACCTTCCGTTGCAGCAATGATATCTTTATATCTCTGTAAGGACTTACTCTTCTCTCTGATCTCAATCTTATCGCCGGCCTTCACTAAATAGGAAGGGATGTTGACACACTTGCCGTTTACAAGAACATGCTTATGGTCAACAATCTGTCTGGCTTCTTTTCTTGTTCTTGCGAAACCTAATCTGAAAACAACATTATCCAGTCTTAACTCCAGTAATGTCATCAGGTTCGGTCCTGTTAAACCTTTCATCTGTTCTGCTTTCGCATAAAGATTACGGAAAGGCTTCTCTAATACGCCATAAATGAACTTCGCCTTCTGCTTCTCACGGAGCTGAAGTCCATATTCACTCATTTTTCTATTTGCTCTGATTGATTTTCTTTTTGATTTCTTGTCAATTCCGAGATACATCGGCTCCATGCCTAAAGATCTGCATCTCTTAAGAACTGGGGTTCTATCTACTGCCATCTTATCTTGTACCTCCTAATTATACTCTTCTTCTTTTTGGCGGACGGCATCCGTTGTGCGGTACGGCCGTAACATCCTGAATACTTACCACATCAATACCGCATGCTGAAAGAGCACGGATTGCTGCTTCTCTTCCTGAACCCGGTCCCTTTACTTTTACATCAACAGTTTTTAATCCATATGGAATAGCTGCCTTTGCTGCAGTTTCTGCAGCCATCTGTGCAGCATATGGTGTCGATTTCTTGGAACCCTTAAATCCCAGTCCACCGGCACTTGCCCATGAAAGTGCGTTGCCCTCAGCGTCTGTTAATGTAACGATTGTATTATTAAATGATGACTGAATGTGTGCCTGTCCATGCTGAACATTCTTCTTAACACGCTTCTTCGTCACTTTTTTAGTAACTTGCTTAGCCATGAACTCAAACCTCCTATGGTTTCCCTAACTATTATTTCTTCTTATTCGCTACTGTCTTCTTCGGACCCTTACGTGTTCTTGCATTTGTCTTTGTCTTCTGCCCACGAACCGGAAGCCCCTGTCTGTGACGTTTGCCACGATAGCAGGCAATCTCCTGTAAACGTTTAATATTAAGTGCAACCTCTCTGCGTAAATCTCCTTCAACAGTCTGTGTTGCATTGATCACTTCGCTGATTCTTCTTACCTCATCATCAGTCAGATCATTACAACGTGTGTCAGGATTCACATTTGCTTCCTTAAGAATTCGCTTTGAGGAAGGCAGACCTATTCCATATACATAGGTAAGACCAACTTCGACACGCTTCTCTCTTGGTAAATCAACACCTGAAATACGAGCCATTCTAAATAACCTCCGTAAAATTCTTCTTGTTAGGTGATTATATCAGCATATCCTGTTCCGTCTGCAACAGGGTGAAATGCATACACTGACAGTCCTCATACCATCTTGTTTCTATATTTTTATTAGTATGGAAAACCACACTACAGCCGCTTCAAAATAAGAATGCAACACATAAAATGTGTCGCCGCTAAAAGAAAAGATACATTCAAAGATGGGCTATCATCTTATATCTCTTTCTTTTTTTGATACCTGCATACACGAAAAGCGAACAGTGACAGGTTTCGTATATTAACCCTGACGCTGCTTGTGCTTAGGATTTTCGCAGATAACTCTGACGATTCCTTTTCTCTTGATCACTTTGCACTTGTCGCATATAGGCTTTACTGATGCTCTAACCTTCATTAGAAACTCTCCTTTCAAAAAAAGTCCGCTACAAATAAGCATTCTAACATTTCCTGTTATAAAATGCAATACCTAATTTCCTTATTTTGCTTGATCCTTTCAGGAATTCCGGTCTCTTATTTATCTCTCCAGACAATTCTTCCCTTCGTCAGATCATACGGAGATAATTCAATCGTTACCTTATCTCCCGGAAGAATCTTGATATAATTCATTCTCAATTTTCCGCTGATATGGGCCAGAACCTTGTGCCCATTCTCTATTTCTACCTGAAACATTGCGTTTGGTAATTTTTCAACTACGGTTCCTTCGACTTCAATTACATCTGCTTTTGACATTTTAATCCTCCTATAAAACTTATGAGTAACTGAATCAATTCTCTCATTCTACAAATCCACGCCGTCTGCTCTGGATAATATCTCAGGTTCTCCTTCTGTGATCAGAACTGTATTCTCATAATGTGCCGCCAGCGAACCATCCATTGTAACAACGGTCCAATCGTCCTCCAGCCATCTGACCTGATAGGTGCCTGCCGTAATCATCGGTTCAATTGCAATTGTCATTCCCGGCTTTAGCTTTGGTCCTTTTCTGACTGTTACATAATTCGGGATCTCCGGGTCCTCATGCAGTCTGGCTCCCACACCGTGTCCAACCAGATCTTCCACAATGCCGTATCCCCATTTGTCCGCATAGGCCTCCACCGCAGCGCCGATATCCCGGATATGATTTCCCGGTCTTGCAACGGCAAGCGCTTCAAAAAAGCACTGTTTTGTAACCTGTATCAGAGTTTCTGCTTCTTTTGATATGTCGCCTACGCCATAGGTTCTTGCAGAATCCGAATGATATCCTTTGTAAATAACGCCGACATCCAGACTGACAATATCCCCTTCCTTTAAGAAACGTTCCTTGGAGGGAATACCGTGTACTACCTCATCGTTTATGGATACACAGATAGAGGCCGGATATCCGTTATAATTTAAAAAGGAAGGAATACAGCCATAGCTCCGGATGATTTCTTCTCCCAGCCGATCAATATCGTAGGTCGTGATTCCCGGCTTTATGGCCTTTTTCAACGCATCATGCGTAAGGGCGAGAATTCTTCCTGCTTCTCTCATAAGTTCAACTTCATATTGGGATTTTATGGAAATAGCCATTTTATTCACCTAAAATCTCAACAATCGCAGCAAAGACATCCTTCATATCAACAGTTCCGTCTACTTCCCTGAGCACGCCCTTTTTCTCATAATAATTGATCAAAGGCTGTGTCTGCTCATGATATACCTGAAGTCTGTTCTGTACTGTCTCAGGCTTATCGTCATCTCTTAAAATCAGATCCGCACCGCAGACATCGCATTTTCCTTCTACCCTGGTCGGATTATATACAACGTGATAAGTTGCGCCGCATCCTACACAGGCACGTCTGCCTGACATTCTTTTTACAATATTTTCATCCGGTACCTCCACGTTAATTGCATAATCAACGGCATCCCCAATTGCTGTTAAGGCCTTATCCAGAGCCTCTGCCTGTGGAATTGTCCTTGGAAATCCGTCCAGAACATATCCGTTTCTGCAATCATCTGCCTTAAATCTGTCAATAACCAGATCTACTACCAGTTCATCCGGTACCAGAAGACCCTTATCCATATATTCTTTTGCTTTTGCACCTAATTCTGTTCCGTTTTTAATATTTGCTCTGAAAATATCTCCTGTTGAGATATGCGGTACTCCGTATTTTTCAGCAATCATTTTTGCCTGTGTACCTTTTCCTGCCCCCGGGGCTCCTAACATTATAATCTTCATACTAATCCTCCATTACAAATGAACAAATACAGAAAAACCACCGGAGACCTTTCTGTATGCCTCTAATGCACGAATAGGAAGTATACAAAATGTATACTCCCATTCATGTTTTTTATTGTTTAGATCTATAAACAAATCTCTTCCTAGGTATCTAAAAGGAATCCCTGATAATGTCTTACCAGCATCTGCGATTCCAGATTCTTGATGGTTTCTATGACGACACCGACTACGATGATGATGGATGTACCACCAAAGGAAACGTGTGCGCCAAAGAATCCGTTGAAGAAAATCGGAATGCAGGCTACAATAATCAGTCCGACTGCACCTATAAATACAATATAATTCAGTATCTTATTTAAATAATCCTGTGTTGGCTTACCCGGTCTGATACCAGGAATAAATCCGCCGTTCTTCTTCATGTTATTTGCAATTTCCATCGGATTAAAGGTAATCGAGGTATAGAAATATGCGAAGAAGAATACGAGTAGGATATATACCAGTAAACCGACCGTTGCCCATGGCTGGCTTCTATTAAACCAGTACTGCTGGTTCAGACACTGTATGACCTTTGCTCCAAATCCGGTCGCCTTCACGCCGAACAAATTGATGACGATCAACGGTACGGAAAGAATCGAGGATGCAAAGATGACAGGAATAACGCCTGAAGTATTGACTCTTAAAGGAATATGGGTCGATTGACCGCCAACCTGTCTTCTTCCCTGAATCTTTTTTGCATATTGTACCGGAATCTTTCTTACAGCCTCCTGAAGCAGACATACAAGCACCACCGTTACAACTACTACTGCTACAATCACAAGACCTGCAAGTACCATTCTGACCGGATCTTTTCCTTTCATAAACATCGTATACATATTGACCAGATCGTTTGGCATCGTAGATACGATATTGATCAAAAGGATAATGGAAATACCGTTTCCGACACCTCTTTCGGTCACACGCTCGCCTAACCACATAACCATTGCGCTTCCGGCTGTCAGTATGATGATCATGGAAAGAACTGACCAAAAGCTGTAATCCACTAATGCGCCTCTCTGACCAAAGCCAATTGCAAGCCCGGCGCTGGACAAAACAGACAATCCAATGGTAAGGAATCTCGTGATGACAGTCATCTTCTTTCTTCCTTCCTCACCGTCTCTCTGCATCTCTTCCAAAGCCGGAATCGCAATGGTTAAGAGCTGGATGATAATGGATGCTGTAATATATGGAGAAACGTTTAATGCAAAGATAGACATTTCCTCAAAGGAACCACCTGTAAAGGATGCAATGAAATCCATGCTGTCTCCTACTGTACTTGCCAGATAGTCCTTGATTACTTCCGGTCTGACGCCCGGAACGGTAATCTTACTGCCCAGTCTGATTACGATCAATACAAAGAAAGTGTATAATAATTTTTGTCGTATTTCCTTTACCTTAAGTGCATTTATAAAGGTTTTGAACATTATTAAATCACCTCTGCTTTTCCGCCAAGAGCCTCAATCTTCTCAGCAGCTGCCTTTGAAAAAGCATTTGCTTTCACATTGAGTTTCTTTGTTAATTCTCCATTTCCAAGGATTTTAACACCGTCACGTGGATTTTTTACGATTCCTGCATTTATCAGAGTCTCTACTGATACTTCGGAACCGTCTTCAAATCTATCCAGTGCGGAAACATTAATTCCGATAATTTCTTTATGATTGATGCACTTGAAGCCTCTCTTTGGAATTCTTCTATATAAAGGCATCTGTCCACCTTCAAAGCCCGGTCTCGGTGAGCCGGAACGAGCCTTCTGACCCTTATGTCCTTTACCTGCAGTCTTACCATTTCCTGAACCGTGTCCACGGCCTACTCTGAAATTTCTACTGTGCTTTGAGCCTTCTGCCGGCTTTAATGTTGATAAGTCCATTCCTGCACCTCCTTCATATCCTTATATCTCTTCAACCTTTACCAAATAGCTGACCTGTTTTACCATACCAAGAGTTGCAGCATTGTTCGGAAGCTCAACTGATTTGTTGACTTTCTTCAGTCCTAATGCTTCCACAGTTCTCTTATGCTTTGGCACGCAGCCGATTGGTGATTTTACTAATGTTACTCTTAACTTATCTGCCATTTTCAAATACCTCCTTAGTCAAGTATCTCTGCAACAGATTTTCCGCGAAGTCTTGCGATTTCTTCCGGAGCTTTAATCTCTGACAGACCCTTGATCGTTGCAAGTACAACATTCTGCTTGTTATTGGAGCCTAAGGATTTTGTACGGATATTTCTGTATCCTGCAAGCTCAAGTACGCTACGTGCAGGACCGCCGGCAATGATACCGGTACCTTCCGGAGCTGACTTCAGCAATACGGAAGCACTGCCGAATTCTCCATCCCAGTCATAAGGAATGCTGCCCTGCTCATTGACAGGAACCGTAACCAGATTCTTGGTTGCATCTTCCTTGCCCTTGCGGATAGCTTCAGGAATTTCAACTGCCTTTCCAACTCCCACTCCTACATGACCATTCTTATCACCAACTACAACAAGACATGCAAATCTGGAATTACGTCCACCTTTAACAACCTTAGTTACACGTTTGATGTCTACTACTTTTTCTTCTAATTCTAACTTACCAGCATCAATGATTTCACGCTTCATATGTTGTTTGTCCTCCTTATTAGAATTCCAGACCAGCTTCTCTTGCTGCATCTGCCAATGCCTGAACTTTGCCCTGATATATGAAACCGCCTCTGTCAAAGACTACGGTCTTAATACCCTTTTCCAATGCTCTTTCAGCAATCACCTTACCGACGTATGCTGCTGCATCAACATCATTTGTCTTTTCAAGCTCTGCCTTAATTGATTTCTCAACGGTTGAAGCTGCTACAAGTGTATTTCCGACTGAATCATCAATAATCTGAGCGTACATATGATTATTACTTCTGAAAACAGCTAAACGTGGTTTTGCAGCTGTACCAGCCAGATGATGACGAATACGTCTATGCTTTTTGATACGAACATCGCTTCTTGACTCTTTTTTAATCATCTTATCTCACTCCTTTATTATTTCTTACCAGTCTTACCAACTTTACGCCTGATCACTTCATCCTGATACTTGATACCTTTACCCTTATATGGTTCCGGTGCTCTCTTCTCACGGATCTCAGCTGCATACTGACCAACCTTTTCCTTGTCAATACCGCATACCATGATCTTGTTGCCGTCAACCTTAGTCTCAATACCTTCCGGATCATCCATCTCAACCGGATGGGAATATCCGAGAGCAAGAACTAACTTCTTACCCTGCTTCTGGGCTCTATAACCTACACCATTTACTTCCAATACCTTTTCGTAACCGTTTGTTACTCCGATTACCATATTGTTGATGAGTGTTCTTGTTAAACCATGTAAGGATCTCATCTTCTTTAAATCATTTGGTCTGGAAACTGTAATGACTCCGGCTTCCAGTTTAATCTCCATTTCCGCAGGAAGTACTCTTTCCAGAGTTCCCTTTGGTCCCTTTACAGTCACTTTATTATTTTCTGCAATATCCACAGTCACACCTGCAGGTACCGCGATAGGCATTCTTCCGATACGTGACATTTTGCCTTCCTCCTTAAAAATATATGAAAAATTCTGCTCTTATCGACTACTAAATATACGCATCCACTCGATCTAAACTCGTGCTTCGCATTTTATGCTCGCCCTCGTTAAGTCTCGGGATGGGCTTTCGTACTAATTTCGAGCTGCGTCTTCGACTTGCTCTCAATAAGTACTCAATGCCTACCAAATAAACGCGAGCACTTCTCCGCCTACATTCTGTTTTCTTGCTTCCTTATCGGTCAGCACTCCTTTGTTCGTGGAAAT
>CANRQE010000046.1 GCA_947632705.1 uncultured Coprococcus sp.
CCCGATTAATCTTTATTCCGTACATTATTATAGTGCGGATTTTGAAGTTGTAAAGAATTTGTTGACAAGAATTGTGTTCAATGGTAGTATTTATCAATAAAATCCCATGAGGGAGTAGCAAGCGTATATCGTAACAAGTCAACATACTGGCCCTTTGGCCTGGCTTGTTTTAAATTGCGAGACTCATGTATAGCAGAAACTATACGTGGAGTCTGTTTTTTTTGATATATACCCAAGTATAGTGTTACCGCTTTACTTGGGTTTTATATTTCAAAATTCAGGAGGGACCAAAGATGAAATGGGATTTATTATTTTTCTTTAACAGCGTACTGCTTGGCGTCGGGCTGGCAATGGATGCTTTTTCAGTATCACTTGCAAATGGCTTAAATGAGCCTGCAATGAAAAAAAAGAGAATGTGCGGAATTGCAGGCATCTTTGCAATATTTCAGGCAATCATGCCAATGGCAGGCTGGATTTGCATACATTCCTTTCTTCGGTATTTTAAAGCTTTTGAAGCACTGGTTCCCTGGATTTCGCTAATACTGCTTTTGCTGATTGGCGGAAAAATGTTAACAGAAGGAGTTAAAAACAGCAGCAATGAAATCGAAAAGCCAAAGGCCGGCATTGCTGCTTTAATGGTACAGGGTGTCGCTACTTCCATCGATGCGTTATCAGTCGGCTTCACAATTGCAGAATATGGTTTGCTTATGGCGCTGGTATGTGCATTGATCATTGCATTGGTTACCTTTCTCATCTGCCTGTCCGGATTAGTGATCGGAAAAAGATTCGGAACAAGATTTGCAAATCAGGCAACAATATTGGGTGGAATCATATTAATCGTTATCGGGCTTGAAATATTTATCAAAGGGATATTTTAAAATTATGGTATGTGCTTAATTCAAAGAAAGGTTTTTTATTTACCTTATCTGAATCGTCCTTCCTTTGCATATCCGTTTCAATCATAATACATCCGATAAAATTGCCCAATCATCACTTTCATTACGCCGGCGTTCCTGCCTCAGACCAGATTTTCGTCCAAATCACGATCAGTACAGAGATCTCCCGGTTCAACGGGAATAATCTTCCTTAAATTTTCCAGCGTCGTTTCCACCTGATAACCGATTTTACCGCCGCTGAACAAGATGGTATCAAAGGCTTCGGCAGATTTGTCAATCACCGTCCTGAACCGCTTTTTCATTCCGACAGGTGAACAACCGCCATGTATATAACCGGTAAGTGGCAGAAGTTCCTTTGCCTTCAGCATTTCAATATTTTTTTCCTGCACTGCCTTTGCCGCTTTTTTCAGATCCAGTTCCCGCTCCACAGGCACCATAAATACATAATGCTCACCGCTCCCTGCCGTAGTTACCAATGTCTTAAATGTCCGGGCAGGATCTTCTCCCAGTACTGCCGCAACCTCCACGCCGCTGACTGCATCTGTATCCCCGTAATAATGCGCAGTATACGGCACTTTTTTCTGTTCAAGCAGCCGCATGACATTTGTTTTTTCCGTTTTTTGTTTTTTATCTCCCATAATTTTCTCCAATCCAGCTATCTATTTAATACTCCACGAAAATGCGGAATTTTAATTTTCATTCCCATGGTCTTGCCCGCTCTTCCCTTTCCTGCCTTATTCCATCCGCAATAGGGATGATTCCCATTATAAATTAAAGAGCAGGAATCATAAATATCCTTTTTTCGTACGATATCATCAGATTTATCCGGAAGGAACAGCAAAAGACATAAAAATTAAAAATAATTCGGCATAGGATGCTCGGGATATTCCCCATTCATATTCAATACATACGGCCATTTCCCCGCATCTGCAATCACAAATCCATAAATAATACCCATATGGCGATGCCAGTGCCGAAACTGCCCGAGAATCAGGCGAAATCTGCTCATCTCACAATTTACGGGATTTTCCGAAAGCGCCTTATCATCCAATTGTGCAATGTAACCTCGTATTTTGTCTTGTATTTGGTAGAAGTAAGTTTCCAATTTTTCCCGTTCTATAGATTCATCCTCCGGAGGAACCACATTTAAATCAGCCAGACTATCCGTATGAAATTCCGGATTCTGATATGCGGGATCATTGGGATTGATATACCATCTATCCATAGAATATAATGTATGATAAAGATATTTCCACATGGGTATCCCATCATACCGTTTATTCCAAAGCTCATCGGGAATACATCTCATAAGATTTTCTGTTTCCCATAAAGCTCTGTCTGTCAAATATCTGATATCTTCACACAGCATACATTTGTCTCCTTTTCTGCATAAATACTAAAAAACCGGACACTGAATCGTGTCCGGTTTAAAATATTCAATTATAATCAATATTGAAGTATACTCAAAATATATGAGGTTTCCACACCTGCCATGCTTCCTGTCACTCTATAGAAAATCTATTATCATCTGAATGCTGTTACAAACCAGCTTAGTCAAAATCAAATCTGAAGGAAATCATCAAACGAACCAAAACTGTCAAGGTACTGAGTCGTACCATCCTTCCTACATAAAGTGCCTTATAATGATGCAACCCCAATGCCCTTGAAACACTGACTGCATCCCTTTTTCGAACAATCATGATGGAACATATCCGGTATCATACTACCTGCGTCCGATACTTCAATCTGTGCTAACCATAGCACCCATGGCGGACTGACTCAAGATATATCAATAAAGGCATTCCGTGTGGAAACTACATCCCAAACATGTATTGCCATCATGATAAAACTGTTCTTCAATTGTATCCAACGGAATCTCCTCCTTTCGAACTCCTGAAACTCTCCATGAAAATGACTGCTTCGCAGTTCCTTCCTTGAAGGTAACTTTATTATATCGACTTTATTCCTTTTTGTCAATACTGTTTTTTGAATATTTTCAGATTTTAATGGAATTGTTTTTGCATTTTATGATTAAATTGCTCATTTTCAGTCATTATTGTGCAAACAGTCCAAACAATTCACACAATTTAGTCTCATAATTTATCATTGACATTTTATATATGGGATGCTATGCTTTATAAAAATGCGAAAAGCTATGACAGGAAAGAGTACCTGAACCACTGTTTTTTCAGAGAGTAGACGGTTGGTGTAAGTCTATAGAACACTTCAGGGAAGCAGTCCCCGAGCTGTAATTATGAAAGCAGTCCAGCTTGAAAGCGTGATCTGTATTAGTAATTAACGGATGCTCCACGTTACAGGAGCGGCGATAGTTTATACTGTCGGCAGAGTGCAGGATTTATCCTGAATTTAGGTGGTAACACGGATAGAGATTATTATTCGCCCTAAGCAATATTCTATATTGCTTAGGGTTTTTTTATTGGACTCTGCATACCGTGTATCGTAAATACATAGTAATATGAAAGAAGGGTTAAGCATGAGAATCTTTGAAAAATCGACAAAGCTGAATAACATCTGCTATGATATCCGGGGACCGGTTATGGACGAGGCGAACCGGATGGTTGCAGAGGGTATGGATATTATAAAATTAAACATCGGCAATCCTGCGCCTTTTGGTTTCCATGCGCCGGACGAGGTGATCAAGGATATGAGCCTGAACTTAAGAAGCACGGAAGGCTATTCCGATTCCAGGGGATTGTTCTCCGCCAGAAAAGCCATCATGCAGTATTGCCAGTTAAAGCATATACCAAACGTATCGATTGACGACATTTATACCGGAAACGGCGTCAGTGAGCTGATTACCATGTCCATGCAGGGACTTCTGAATCCGGGAGACGAAATCCTGGTTCCTGCTCCGGATTATCCGCTTTGGACAGGTGCTGTAACTCTGGCCGGCGGTACTCCGGTGCACTATCTCTGTGACGAACAGGCAGACTGGTATCCTGACATCGCGGACATGAAGAGCAAGATCACTCCAAACACCAAGGGTATTGTTGTGATCAATCCGAATAATCCGACGGGTGCATTATACCCAAAAGAATTATTGTTAGAAATTGTCCAGCTTGCAAGGGAAAATGAACTGATCCTGTTCGCTGATGAGATTTATGACCGCCTTGTCATGGACGGAAAAGAACATATAGCGCTGGCGTCTCTGGCACCGGATCTGTTTACCGTCAGCTTTAACGGTCTCAGCAAATCCCACAGGGTTGCAGGCTACCGTATCGGCTGGATGTGCCTGTGCGGAAATAAATCATATGTAAAAAGTTATATCGAGGGATTGAATCTTCTTTCTTCCATGCGGCTGTGTTCCAATGTTCCGGCGCAGAGCATTGTACAGACCTCTCTTGGCGGCACACAGAGTGCAGATGAGCTGCTGCTTCCGGGCGGAAGACTGTATGAACAGAGAGAATATATCTATAACCGATTGAAAAATATTCCGGGCGTTTCCGTCGTGAAGCCAAGCGCTGCATTTTACATATTCCCAAGGCTGAATCCGGATAAATTTCATATTACAAATGATGAACAATTTGCCCTTGATCTGTTACATGAAACCAAAATTCTGATTACCTGCGGCACAGGCTTCAACTGGATTGCACCCGATCATTTCAGGATCGTATATCTGCCTGATATGGAAACCCTAAAGACTGCCACCGACAGAATAGAACGGTTCTTAAGCACCTATCATCAGTAGAAATAACAGATGCGGACGATAGGATAAGCATAAAACAGACAAAAGCTTACCGGAAACCCCGGTAAGCTTTTGTTTGATTATATAAAGTCAAATGTTGCCTGTTCATAGGTCAATTCCTGATATTCCAGTTCTTCCTGATTGGTCTTGCTGGTATAATCTATGACAACGGTCTGCTGTCTGCCGCCGACCATCTGCTGTCCCAGAACATAATTCACATCAAATCTTCCCGTAATGGCAGGCGTCGCACCTCTGGCCGGTACGATCAGCTGCACATGGTTTGCTGCCAGCATGGCAAAGATCGGCTCCCAGATATAGATATCCTTGGCAGCACCAAACGGATTGTCGATAAAAATCGTCTTTGTGGACATTTCATCCTCCGGTCCATAGGAATACATCCCCGCAATATAATTGATAATTGCAACAAGGAACTGGATGTAAATACCCTGGGACTGGCCGGTGCTTCCGACCGCCTCCTCATATTTCAGATACCGGCTCTGTTCCCTGATACGCTCTCTTTTATAGAGCTTCAGCCTGATTGCATTCATATCCGTTACAACCACACCGAACAGCTTTTTCAATGCCAGACTGTCTCTGATATAACGGATTCTTTTTCTTTCATCCTCATAGCTATCTGCATTTTTCACAAGCTCATCAATATACTCTGACATCCGCTGTTTCAGGAATTCCTCTTTCACATACGGAATCGACAGATTTACCATCTGAATCAGCTCGTCGCCAACGGTAATTCTTGACAGCTTTGGCAGCTTCTCCAGTTCCGTCTTCACATCCATACAACGCTGGATACACTGGTTCTCAAAATTATCCTTGATGGCAACCATATCCTCAATTCCCTTCTCAACCCGTTCTTTCTCCAGATTGATAAATGCAATAATCTGCAAAAGGTTATCCAAAAGCAGCTTTGCATCCGTATAGCTGTCCGGAACCGTTACATCCGTCCGGATTGTATTTGCCATTTCAAAGACACCCATTTCGCTAAATGCTTCCGCAGTCTGACCCTTAAATCTGACAATGTCATTTTTCGCCCTGTCCAGACTCTTTCTGCTCTTATCAAACTGCATCAGGCTTGTCTCAAATATTTCACGCAGCCGCTCTTTCTCTTCATTCAGGACTTTCCCCCTGCTCACATCCAGATCATTTGTATCAACAATCCGCTTGACATCCTTATACAGATCGAGCATAAAGCCCTGCTCTCTATAACAGGTTTCATATTCCAGCAGGCTGCTCTGATACTGATTCTCCAGCTCTTTTAAAATCTTATCTCCGTTTTCAATGGCTCGCTCTGCCTCTGCAAAAGAAATCTCTTCCTTTTCATAACTGTTCTCGCCATACATACGGTTTACATTTGCAATTGCATACTCAATGCTTCCAAGCAGCTTGTTGTAGGTTTGCGTATCATTACCGGCCTGCTGTGTAAGAGCTGCCGAAACCAGTGTCAGCCTTGAAAGCTCCTCATCCAACTCGCGTAAGGACGCCTCATCTGTCATATACAGAGCATCCCTTTTAGCCAGCGCCGCAAGCTCATCCAATGTAATTCCCCGCTTTTCAATACTTCTCTTAGTCCTCTGCATGGACTGTGACAAAGCCTCGATCAGCTTCTTTTTGTCCTCCACATCCGGCGCTTCCTGCTCGGCTATTGCATACAATGCCATAAATTCGGATTCCAGTCTCTCATCCTCTATGGTCAGAACCTCCATGCGGGCCGGATTTTCTTCGTGATAATACGGTTCAAAATACCGGTTCCATTTGAGCTGGATTTCCTCTATATTATGTGCAATGGTCTCCAGTCTGGCGGTTGTTTCCCTCACGGTTGTATCCCACTTGACGATTTCACTTTTCAGTTCCTCAAGCCGGCTCTCCGCGCTGGAATAATCCGCATTTGCTGTCTGCAGACATTCTTCCTCCTGCCGAAGCTTTTCCGTCAGTGCATCCATATGAAACAAAAGCCTTGCGTCCTGAGACAGATCCGTATGCTGCTTTCTCAGATTCTCCAGCTCTTTCTGCTGCTCTGACAGACTGCCTGCCTGCGCCTCTGTCTCCGCCTTCAGATTCCGTATTTCATCTTCCCTGTGAATCAGCTTCTGCTTTGCTTCCCGCTCTTTTTCCTCTGCTCCGATGAATTTCTCATCCGCCAGTTCATGAACGAATTTCAAATCCTCCTGATATGCTGCAAGTTTTTCATGAATCAGTGCAATTTCCTGCTCCGATTCCATAATAGCCGCACCGGTCTCCTCTTTGAGCTTTTCAAGCACTGCCTCATTGGAAAAATAATCGGCATTTCTTCCGACCAGCACCATATTTTCACCGGAAATCACGGTTTTTTCAGACAAATGCTCTATGTCATAAATACATACGCATTCGTTTCCGGTATCAATACTGCCCAGATGAATATCATCTGCGATATCCTCAAAATGCTTCATGACAATCCCATACGGCAGGGCCGGATTGACGGCAAGCAGTTCCGCCCGTTTCTCCTTTGGCAGGGCGGACAGATAATCTGCCCCATGCATCGCCATATGCCCGTGTCTGGTCCGTATATATTCCATGACCTTTATTACGCCCTCAGACGGCCCGAAGAGCCGGCCTGACAACAAATACTTTTCTCTGTCCTTATATCGTTCAATCTCCTGTCTGCGCTTTCTGATCTCCTCATGTGCACTCTCAATTCTGGCACTAATAGCATCTGCAATCTCCGCCGGTTCTTCAACATGATAGATTGACAGAATATTCTGAAACTGTGCGGAAGCCTGTCTGTATTCCTTTGCATAGAGCTTCTGCTGTTCATACTCTGCCTGCATCTGCTCCATTTCCTTTTCCAGAATGCGGAGGATATATTCTTTCTCATACAAATCCCTCCGGCCTGCTTCCAGTTCCTGTTCCAATGCCTCTGCCTGCGTTTCCAGCTCCTGTATTTTTTGCTCGGAGGTCTGATACATTTCCCCTGAATCTCCGATTACAAGCACAGCCGTCTCCTTTGAAAGAGCGCTTAACTCCTCGTTCATCCGGGCAATCTTGTCCCTCGCATCCCTCATACGGCTGTCAGAAACCGCCAATGTGATTTCCGCTTCCTTTTGCAGCTTTGTATGATAGGTAAGCTCCATCCGGGCATCGTCATGGGCCTTCTCTGTCTCTGTCTTTGCACAAAGCAGTTCCTTCAGCCTGATATCGTCCCTGTTCTTTCTGTTCCACGCATACACCGCCATTTTTTCACTGTCAGCATTGACATGCTTCATAATATTTTCCACAATCAGCTGATTCTCCGTGCGCTGCCTCTCATCCTCCAGATAACCAAGGTAATCATTGATACTCTCTTTCAAATGGATAGAATGCCGGATGTCCTGTATCTTCTTTTCATTTTCCTGTATTCTGACATGCTGCTCCTCTATTTTTTTCTGCAGTCCCTCTAAGCGGTACTGATCCCTCGTAATTTTCAGGTTCTCCAAGCGGCGCTTCTGCCCTTCCTTTCGTGCATACCGCTCATCCTTATCCGCCGCCAGTTCTTCCATATGCTTTCTGTCCGTATCTGCAAATGCCTGTCCGGTCACATATACGTCCGCAAGCTTTGCGGCAATCTCATCATGCTCCTTATAAAGCCCCATACAGGAATTTACCTTCGCCTCGAGAACATTAATCAGTTCTATCTGATGATCAAAGCCTGCAATATCCCGCTTCTTCTGCGCCAAAGCATTCAGCTTGTCTTTTATGTCAAGCAGGGTCTGGGCCATCGTATCTTCTTCCCCGTTTCTGCCTGTCTTGGTCTGAAAGGCTTTTTCGATAATCTCTTCGATTAACAGATCCTCAACCACCTTCCGGGTTGTCTTATAGTGGGTTTCAAAATATGTCCTGACATGTCCCTCCGTCTTATTGATTCCACGGATAATCTCCCAATGGCTTTCATAGAGGCCATACCGGCTGATAAATCTTTGGTACTCGCCCTTTTTTTCAAATACCTTAATTTCCAGTCCCAGATCCTTATGGGCCAGCTCCTTGAGGTACGTCCGCAAGCCACTGTATGTAATCTTCTCATTGCCCTTTGAAAGGGGCAGATTGACAATATCGTTCTGATTGTATTCCCGGTAAAAAATACAGTAATTAAAATATTCAATGGCCGCCGTATCCTTTTCTCCGTTTCCCTCATCGGCTGCATCCTTGGCCTTTCTTGCACAAAAGCCGGTAGTCATATAACGGTAACCATCCTCAATCTGTGCAGCATCCAGCTTCCACTCGATCAGGGAATGGATGACCGTATTGCCGCCTCCGGTCCGGAACAGCTTTTCAACCGGCTGCTTATCATCCAGCGTGCAGTTCGGAATCAGATTCTGCAGCAACAACAGCATCAAAATACTTTTTCCGCCGCCGTTTGCCAGATCGTACAGGGTGTTTTTTCCATACATCCGCATGGAGAAGTCATCATACTGCTGGGTTCCGAAATTGTATTTGACATTGTTGACTCTGATACGATTGATACTAGGCATCCTCTTCACCTCCCAGAAGCTGATACAGTCTTCCCCTGTATTCCTCAAAATAGTTCTCGCTCAATGCCTTAAACCGGTCTGTCGGATAATATCTGTCGGCGGTCTCCACAAACAATTTCTGTGCAGTCAGGAAATTAAAGGTCAGCTTCACATAACCCGCTCTGGAATTCTTCGCCGCCCTTGCGGTCTCTCCATCCGCCGTACTGCTGACAGCCGGAAGCTCATCCCACATAAGGGCGACGGCCCTGAAGCTGTCCTGCTCAATCTCCTCCGTAACCAAAACTGACAGATCCTTTGTAATGCCGTTTAAATACTTTGTCGTCTCCTCCACAACCTTTTCAGGCCTGATATATTCCTTAAACTGATAGCTCTCTGAATCCTTATAAAAATACAACAGAATCATATACATCAGAAAATAGCACAGATACAGTTCCTTATTCAGCCGCAGCCCAAGCAGCTTTTTCATATCATCATTTGTATAGCCGAACACACGGTTTCCCTCTCCCGCCGTAATGTAGAGACTGTCCTGATATTCATAAATCGCCAAATTTAACTTCTTCATAATCGTACCAACAATGTCGTAAACCTCCGCATTGCCGTAGTATTCATCATAGAGGGCACCGTTTTCCAGATGTTTTCTGGAAATATCCTCTCCTGAGATCAATTTTGAATATATCTCAATTGCCTTGTCTAAATTTCTGCTATCCATGGATATAATGCGTTTCCTTTCTTCCTTTATCTACTGTTCCTTCCGGAAAAGAATATTTGTCACATACATATCTTCGCCGATCTGAATCTCTTCCTCCGGCTCAAATGTCAGGGAAAATTTCAGATTTAAAAATCTGTCAAATGACAACGCCGGCGCATATGCTCCCTGATCCGTTTTACCCACTGTATCTGAACGGAGCGCCTCTGCAACGATTCCCTCCAGCATTGTTTCCTGCTTCTTTTGCATTGCCCGGATGTCGTATTCCCGCTTCTGTGCCAGATGGGTCAGGAAGGAATAATAATCAATATTTTCATATATTTCCCTGCCAAACTTGATCTCCAGAATCCCATTGAACTCTTTCAGGCTCAGGCTGTCCCATTTTTCAATTTGATCCATCAGTTCAAAAAACATCTTTCCGAAATTCGCTGCAATCTTTTCATCCAGTATCTCATCTTCATAACGGAAATCCGGGTCCCTGACTTCCTTCTTTACCTTTGTGGTCCTCGACTCATCCTCCGGCCGCAAAGTCAGCATATGATCAATGGAGGTCATGGCAAATGTTTTTTCAATCTTTGGAGCAAATAAAGGTGCCAGAATTATAAACAGCTTGTCCGGTCTGTCTTCTGCAATAATCTTCTGAAGCTGTCCGTTAAAGTCAAAGGCCGGCCGCAGCTTTTTCAGCTTTGCCTTTTGAATGATATTATCCGATACATCCTGCAGCTCCATCGTGCTGGCAATCAGACTTCCATGTTTTAAGATTGTCTGTTTTAATTCCAGCTCCAGCTCACTGATTTCCTCCATAATTCTTGAATTGCTCTTATTCATATTGTCATAGCTTGCCCTCGCAACTGCTTTGTCCACCAGCGCCTTGTTTTTCGCAAACAGCTTCTGTTCTTCTGCAAACCATTTGCCAACGGTATCCATATAATTTTTATATTCTTCGGCGCCCCGGAATACGTCATAGGACAGCATATCCACGATTTCATCCTTTTCTCGAATCAGCCGGTTTACCTGACTGTTTATGCGTCTGACTACCTCAATTCCACCTTTAAAATTCTCACCGGTAATCATTTTTTCCAACAGTACCTGTTCTATACTGATCCTGCTCTCATCCCTGATCTCCTTGGTATCCAGATAGAATTCAATGCCTTCCGCCGTTATATAATACCAGACTTTCCCATCTGCAATCCGGCTGTCCAAAAGCTTCACGCGACCAATTTTCTTTTTTCTTTTATCCGGGTCATAAAACGGGAACTCAAAAGCCTTCCCGTCATTTTTAATCTTGTCAAATATGTATCTGATCAGATCTGCCTTATCGCCTTGTGCAATTTCCACATCGAAATCCCGGCTTAAAAGCTGCTCCATAAATGCCTCATATTCCGGATAGGTAATCTCCCGCTCGTTGAAGTTATTTTCCTGAATAAAAAAACGCAAGGTTGCCATGGTAATATATCCCATGTCCAAGTCCGCATATTTTCCTTCTTTATATTGGGCAAATGTCGTCTCTGCCAATACAAAGAATGGATAATACTTCCTCAGATTCTGCATTCTTGCGTTATGTTCTTCTATTATGTCATGTATCATTACATACTTTGGTGCCATTTGCGGTGATCCCCCTGCGAATTATACACACCGGCGTCAGTTCCGCCAATTTACAAGCAGATTCCGGCATGTATCCAAGTCATATTTTATAACGTATGGGGGAGGGTTGCAAGTGATTTTGAGGGAATGGGGGGTATTAATATGGCTTCTCTATAAATCTGTTTTTTAGCAGCTTTTTAAAATTAATCATTTTCCTTCTGCACCTTCAATTGTCCTTTGAATCTAATCAAGTTCATAATTTTCGATTAATCGCTTTTATCTAACTTTTCAAAACTATGCGTAAAAATGGTTGCTGGCTCACTCATTTCTCTATCATTTAATAATACATCTGCTGTTACTCCAATAACATGCTAAGTTAAGAAATATCTTCCGCAGTAATCTTCCTTTTTCCATTTTCCATCTGGATATATTTTTCTCGATTGATTCTTAAAAAATTAGCAACATATTCCCGTAATATGTGAAGCTGGTTTCTCAAATTTTTTATTCTCTCATAAATGGTCTTCATTGTAACCCCTCCTAAATCATCCAGCTACTTTATTGTATATGTTTGCGCTAGGAAATACAGCATAATTTTGTTTAGTTTTCTAACATCGCTTATCCCCGTGTTTGTCCAATAACTCTCCGTTTCCACCTCACAGGACAGTATTTCTAAAATCTTCTTTTCTTGATTCTTATGTTTGTTCTCTTATATAATCCTGTAATGCTATATCTATAAGATTATCCGATTATCTAAACACAATATCCAATTTGATCAGAATGCTTTTTCCACCAATTCTACAACTCAAAATATTTATCGTAAATTTTTAACGTCCACTGCCCCAATATAATATTCATATTTTTTTGTTTGCACAGCGTACTTATTATCTCTCACTCATCATCCAGCATTTTTCCATATACTTTGTTGCGATACTTTGGAAACCAAGAAGAAAATGAATGGAATTTTACATTCCACTATGTATCTATTAAAACTTATCGGTGATTTGGTTGAACATATCTTTGAATGGACTTTACATTCCACTATGTATCTATTAAAACCCCGGACGATCCCTTTTACATCAGCTGATATATCGGCTTTACATTCCACTATGTATCTATTAAAACTTACTGATAAGGCAACAGGAGAGAGCCACATTGTACTTTACATTCCACTATGTATCTATTAAAACTTTATCCTGATCAGACATGGAATTCACTTCCTTTCGTCTTTACATTCCACTATGTATCTATTAAAACTATAAAGAGTATGAAAAAAAGAGTAAAGCAGATCTTACTTTACATTCCACTATGTATCTATTAAAACCGTTATAAATGTACATTAAGCGAAAGTGATCTTGCCTTTACATTCCACTATGTATCTATTAAAACACAGCAGACACAAAAACCGATTGCCAGCTGCCAGACTTTACATTCCACTATGTATCTATTAAAACTGTCTTGACAGTCACAAGTTTTTGACTGTGACATGGAACTTTACATTCCACTATGTATCTATTAAAACCCAACAACGAGAATAATGATGATCGGCATAGGAAGCCCTTTACATTCCACTATGTATCTATTAAAACTATTGACAATCACAAGTTTTTGACAGTGTTGTGGAATCTTTACATTCCACTATGTATCTATTAAAACTCTCCTTCTTTTACAATACTTAAATCTAGTGTTAGCATATAATTAGCACAAATTAAAATGAGACATTCCTCACAACCTTTGTTATAATAACCTTAAGGAGGATCTCATTATGTCACGCAAGAAACCCCATCACAGCAAACAGTTTAAGTTGGATGCCGTCAATTATCGAAACGAACACCC
>CANRQE010000047.1 GCA_947632705.1 uncultured Coprococcus sp.
TATAAAGTGCATGCATTGGATTCGGTTTCCTTTTCCATATCAGAGGGGGAGTTTGTGTCCGTTATGGGAAGGAGCGGTTCCGGTAAAACGACACTTCTAAATATCCTTGGTTTTTTGGATGTACCAAGCAGCGGTGAGTTTCTGTTTTTAGATCAGGATGTTTCGAAGCTGAGCCAGAAGGAATTATGGCGTTTCAGGAGAGATTATATCGGCTTTGTATTTCAGCATTTTGCATTGATCAACCATTGTACGGTTATGGAAAATGCAGCACTTCCTTTAGAGGCGACGGGCGTGAAAAGGAAGGAACGCAGTCATAGGGTATGTGACGTTCTGGATATGTTAGGAATACTGGATTTAAAGGATAAATATCCGGGTCGGATCTCCGGAGGGCAGAGACAGAGGGTTGCGATAGCAAGAGCACTTGTATGTAATCCTAAAATTATATTGGCGGATGAACCGACAGGTGCATTAGACCAAAACACGGGAAGCGAACTTCTGGATATTTTAGCAGAAGTCAATAAAATGGGTAAAACGATTGTACTGGTAACACATGATGAAAAGATTGCCCAGAGAACAAAACGGATTATTACAATTGATACAGGCAGGGTAGTGTCTGACGAGAGAGTGGAGCAGAGGAAGGAGTCCTAGCGTTCTCTGTATGCCACAAGCCGGTTGATCGGAACGCCCATTGCAGAAAACTTCGCTTCGTACTCTGTCATAATATTTCCTTCGTTATATTCAGAATGATGCAGGTCATAGGTATAATTTTCTAATTTCCAGCCGGCGGCAGGAACCTGTTCCAGTGAGTAATCGAACAGTACACGATTGTCCGTTTTAAAGATAACTCTGCCGTCCGGAATCAGAATTTTGTCGTAAAAATGAAAAAAACGTGCAGAGGTCAGGCGCCTCTTGGCATGCCGGTCCTTTGGCCATGGATCGGAAAAATTCAGGTAGATACACGATACTTCGTTTTTGTCAAAAACCTTTTCAATGTATTCGGCGTCCATACGGATAAAATACAGATTATGCATGTCTTCTTCCGATTCCCGTTTTTCCACTGCCCGAAGCAGTACACTCGAATATTTTTCGATACCGATATAGTTGATGTCCGGATTTCTTCTTGCAAGCTCAATGAGAAATTGCCCCTTTCCCATACCGATTTCAATATGGACGGGGTGATTGTTTCCAAAGAATTCCTGCCAGTGTCCTTTCATCTGTTCTTCTTCATGGATTACATAATCATTTGCGGCAATTGTTTCGCGTGAGCCTTTTACATTTCTCAATCTCATTTGCTTCTACCTCCGCCCAAATCATACCATAGGAAAAAATCAGATTCAATAATAGAATTTTATGGCAGGCTGCATAAGATAATAATAAGAAATAAATATAGAAAATGTTTATAGGTGGCAGATATGGGATATAATAAATTGCAAAGAAAAATGACAGCACTTATATATTCGAAAAAGCGCCTGAATCAGGTGGCGGTCAATACCTATAGAAATTATGCGGAAGTGCGGGATACCCTGAATATGAATGGAACGTCGGAAAAACGAAAGAAACAGGACCCTTTTGCAGCGACGGAACAGGAACCGCAGGAAGAAACCAAAGTCGAAGAGAAATAATACCGGAGGCAGCGAAAGGGCGTTAAAGGCGGCACAGAGATTAGTAAAAATGTACAAAACGCCATTGCATATTTTATGACAAAAAAATGGTAAAAACTCTTGCAAATATCAAAACATTGATATATAATCTCTGTTGTCAGTCGAAAAACTGATATATAAGGGCCGCTAGCTCATTTGGTAGAGCACCTGACTCTTAATCAGGGTGTGCGGGGTTCGAGCCCCCGGCGGCCCACTATAAAAGTCCTAATTTGGCGAACAATATGAGTCGCTGGGTTGGGGCTTTTTCTCTGCTGTAATGCTTTGACATAGTCATAATTTAACGGTTTACAGGCAAGCACGTTATCTGAGTCTCTTTAAGATTTCCAAAGTATAGTTCCATGTCCGCTTTACGCTTTCGATATCCAGAGTTTCTCTGCTGGTATGGATATCCTTCATATCCGGACCATAAGAGACACAATCTAACCCCGGAAGGTGCTCGCAGAAAAGTCCGCATTCTACTCCTGCGTGAATGGATTGTACAACGGGTTTTGCACCGAAAAGCTCCTGATAGACTTCTGTCATCAGAGGCAGAAGTTCAGAATCTTTTTTATATTCCCATGCCGGATAGTTTCCACTGACGGACACAGATCCTCCGAAAGCCTGCGTCAGGCATTCCAGTTGTGCAAGCAGAGCGTCCTTTTCACTTTCTGTGCTGCTTCTGACAGAAAAGCTGCAGGTAACCATACCGGAATGTTTTTGTAAAAGGTCCGTGTTTAAAATACCGAAATTTAAAGAAGTCTGGACAAGTCCCGGAAGATCCTGACTCATCTTTATAACACCGTTTGGCAGATTGAAAAGCATCGCGATCACATTGCGGGTTGATGTCAGATCCATGACGGAAATCGCCTCCTCGGCCGCCGGAATATCTTCCGTCCCGGTATCAGGAAGGCATTCCTGTGTAATTGATATGGCAGGGTCTGTATATCGGTATTCGTGCCGGAAGATTCGTTCAGAGGTCTGTGTACATGCATAAATGGCGTCAGTCCCGTTTGTTTTTTCCACATAAACATCGGCAAAGGCTTCTGTTGCAATTGCATTGTCCTTGGAACCGCCCTCCAGCCGGCACAGAAAGAGGGGCGTTTGTTTTGACGCATCGTATAAGAGCCGTCCGAGAAGCTGATTTGCATTTGCTCCCTGCTTTATAATTTCCATACCGGAGTGTCCGCCGGAGATACCGGATATACGGATGCGCATCCGTGTATAATTCTGCCGGATATTTTCTGGCGGGGTTTCAAGGCGGACGGGAAGGCGGCATATGGCTGTGGCGCCGCCGGCACAGCTTACCAGCAGATATCCTTCCTCCTCAGAATCCAGATTCAGCATGGTTCTTCCGGATAACAGGGAGTAATCAAGGGCGGCTGCTCCTAACATGCCGATTTCCTCGTCTACGGTAAATACAGCTTCCAAAGGGGGATGCGGAATGTCTTCAGCGTCTAACAGAGCTAACATCATGGCGACAGCAATGCCGTCGTCGCCGCCCAGAGAGGTTCCATTGGCATGCAGCAGGCCCTTTTCCAGACAGAGGGATAAACCGTCCGTTTCGAGATTCAGGGTACAGCTTTCGTCTTTTACACAGACCATGTCCATATGGCCCTGCAGGATGACCGGGGCAGACTGTTCATATCCGTCGGTCCCTTTTTTATAAATGATCACATTATTGGAAGAATCCTGTACATGGTACAGCTCATGTGCTTTTGCAAAATCTGCCAGATAATTACTGATGGCAAGTGTATTTCCGGAGCCATGGGGAATGTTGCAGATGGCTTCGAAATACTCGAATACTTTTTTAGGTTCTATTTCAGATAAAACAGACATATGGTACCTCCTTTTTTTTCTCACATCTGTTTATAAAAGAAGCTTATTGATACAGTTATTATACACGATTATTTTGTAAAAACGCAAAAAAGCTGTTTGTTTGAAGATATTCTATATGATATGATGAATACAGGTTTTTCATGCTATAAGAAAAAATGGCAGGGCGGAAGGAAGAACCCGAAAAAGGAGAGACAGGAGGCGTTTCCTATGACCGGTTAAGCTTCGGGTTATTGCTGTTAAAAAATATTTTCTATTATGTATTGTTCTTTACAATTATCTATGTCCTGATTACTTTAAAAACAATTACAAATCATAATCATGGGATCATGGAGTTTTATAATCAGAAGATTCGTGAGATGAAGGCGACCGGCAGAGTCAGTAATGTTGTTCTTCCTCCTCTGGAACAGTTACAGCTTTCCGGAAGTGACCATGCAAGAGGACTGTATCAGAATCTTCGTATGATACAGGCGTTACATACCGGAAATATAGACGCCATGATACCCATTGCAGGATGGTTTGGGGAGAGATATACGGTCAGTGTTGCGGGACAGGAAGCCCTTTGTGCCAATGTAGTATTTTATTATAGCTATTATTGTCAGATGAATCCATATGCACAGGAGATGGCGAGAAAATATTTTGACAAAGTAAAAGTAGAATTAGAAAAAGGCTTGGACAGTAATGATAAGAGGATCTATGCATATTACATGTATTATGTGGAGCATGATGCAAACCGGGCGTTACAGCTGGTCAGAGAAGGGCTGGAACTGCTGCCGAAATATCCGAAACAGATTTCGGAATTGTGGGAAGGCGAGGAAAAATGGCTGCGGCATCTTCAGGAGCAAATTCTGCAGAAACAGGGGATACAGGGTAATCAGTGACCGGTTATTGCAGATTTAGCTTAATGAGATCCCCGTCATCAGAAAAGGTAATGCAGTTATACAAGAATAAAACCTGATCATAATCCTCCACTTGTATCAGACTGGAATACGGTTGATTCAGATAGCGCAAGTCGAGCATTGTAATTGTGGTATAGTTATTTGCAAGAAACTGTATCATGGAATTTGCATAGCTGTCTTTGATGATCAGCAGGGATTTTTCTTCCTGCTGATTTTTTTGCGTACCCGCACCGGTAATTGTAACGATGCCCATGTTCTGGCCGGTATAGGTGCTGTATTTGTCCTTTACTTCCAGATATTCCGGGAAAAAGATAGAGTCGTAGCTGGCAGAGTTACCGCCGGACAGGGTGGTTAAGTTAAAGTCTATAGGATTTTCTGCCAGAGTATACAGGTCGATCGTATCCTTTGTGACGGACTGATCCAGAGTTTTGGAGAACAGAGTCCCCTGAAATTCGGTACTTCCTGTAGTAACGGAGAAATCGTCCAGAGAATAAGGCGTATATCCGAGTATTTCGCCGGCGGCGGCATAGGCCTTATATGCACCAAGAGAGGTCCAGTGATGGTCGGTCCGGTAATAGATATATTCATCTTTTGCAGCATACAGGCTTTCTGCAACAGGAATGACAGTGACATGATCCAGTTTGTTGTAGCAGTCGCTGATCATGGATTGTTCATCTATTGTAACATTTTTTACGGCTTCCGGAAGCAGCTCTTGTCCATAGATACCCACAGAGGTCGGACACAGCATAAAATAAACCGGCGTATCAGGATAAGCATCTGCAAATGTTTGGATGACATTGAGATTTTTGTCTATGGTTTCCACGCTGTATGGCGCGCCGATGCTGTCATATTCAGAAAGGATCTGAAGCATCCGGTCGTCCTTCGTATAAACGGTGGAAGTTTCTGTTTTGCCAAGAGCTTCCTCTATATTATTTTTGGTGGAAATCCATCGCTCTCTGCCAAAAAATCTGTCGGAAAGCCAGGTATCAAAGCCGGTCATGAACTCCTCTTCGGCAACGGATTTAGGGTTAAGCTTCGGGAATTCACTCAGATAGCGGTTTTCGTTTTCTGAAAACGGCTTTGCTTCCTTCGGAAGGGTAAGCAGAGTTATCACGGGAAAAAACAAAAGAAGTATCATAAATAACAGGATTCCAATTTTTTTATACATGTTCCATTACCTCTCTTTTTGTTGCAGTCAATGTATTAAAAGTTAAAATACAGGAACGGGTTATAGCCTGCATCTACCAGATATGCGGTAGCAACAAGCATGACAAGCATCATAAATATAATTTCCATGCAGTTAAATACTGCAGGCATTTTTTTCTTACATTGCTCTGCGCACCATTTTGGGAAAACGGTACAGCCGATGATCGCAATTACAAACAATATCCCATAGTTGACAAGCAGATAGCGCGCATAATCGTCTGTCAATGCGGAACCAAAGGAGAACATTTTTCCGATGTAGGAGAAAGCCTGTCCCAAGGTGTCCGTGTCAAATAATACCCATCCCAGCATGACAAGAATCATGGCGTACAGATGTTTCAGGAAGGAAGGCAGCCTTTCCGGTATGGAGGTCCGGTTTCTTCGTTTGCTCCATTCCTTTACCAGCTTTTCGAGAATGATGATCACACCGTATAAGACGCCCCAGAGTATGAAATTCCAGCTTGCTCCATGCCAGATACCGGTTAACAGCCATACAATGGCAAGGTTTAGGATTGTGCGGGGCAGACCTTTCCTGCTGCCGCCCAAAGGAAAATATACATAGCTTTTGAACCATTCAGAAAGTGTCATATGCCATCTCCGCCAAAATTCGGAAATGCTCTTTGACATATACGGATAGTTGAAGTTCTTAGGGAAATGAAAGCCCAGCATCTTGCCAAGTCCGATTGCCATATCCGAATAACCGGAAAAATCAAAATAAATCTGCAGCGTATAGGCACCGATTCCCAGCCAGGCAGTGGCAACGGAAACGGAATGAAGATCCATGGCTTTTACCGCATCCCAGACAGGACCGATATTATTGGCAATCAGGACCTTTTTTCCAAGTCCGGTCACAAATTGCAGGACGCCTTCCCAGAGGGTATCTGTATTTAATTTACGTTCGTTCAGTTCTGCGGCAATATCCGCGTAACGGACAATCGGGCCGGCCACAATCTGCGGAAATAAGGTTACAAATGCCGCAAATGTAATTGGATTTTTCTGTACGTCAATATTGCCTCTATACAGGTCTATGGTATAAGACATGGATTGAAAGGTAAAGAAACTGATCCCAATTGGAAGCAGGGTAGTCGGTGCGCCGAATTGTGTTCCGAAGACCGCATTGATATTTTCTACAATAAAATTGCTGTATTTGAAAAATCCCAAAAGAGACAGGTTCATAACGACGGATACCAGCAGCGCCAGCTTCCGGATATGCTGTTTATGTCCGAAACGGAAAATTACAAGGCCTGCAAAGTAATCAATCAGGGTGGAAGCAATCATGACAAATACATAGATCGGTTCGCCCCATGCGTAAAAAAACAGCCCGCTGATCAATATAAAGAAGTTTCGGAATCTGTCCGGAACAAGATAGTACAGGATCAGGACAATCGGTAAAAAAATATATAAAAAGGTTAAACTTGAAAATACCATTTTGCACTCCCGGTTGGTACAAACTGCCGGCAGTCAGAGCCTGCCGGCGTATCTTTTTTATGCGTATATTATATGTTTTGCAAAATACAGTGTCAATGAAGATAAAATCTGATTATAGAGGCTGCATGATTGCTGTTTCCGGTTTTTGTAATTCCGCTTCAAAATGCATGCCATCTTCTTTCATTTATTATACAACAGGTATTGTGTTTTGAAAACCGGATTTTACCGTTCAAAATGAGTAATAATGTGATAAAACGAACAATAGAAACATAGACAGGAAGTCCGAACCGGCAGAAAAAAGTTTGCAGTTTACAAGAATATACAATAAAAAAAGGTTGACAAAAACTTGGAACAGGCGCATTATATAGGCATATTAAAAACCGATGAACAAGAATAGTAATTGTGCAGGAACATGTACAGAGAACTGCAGATGCTGAGAATGCAGGGATGGGAATCACAATGAATGGACTTGTGAGGGCAAACCGAACGGATAACAAGTAGGGGAGACGGGGACCTGCCGTTATAGAAGGTACATATATGAAGGTATATGAATGAGTGCATCAGGTTTGATGAAGATAGGTGGCACCGCAGGAATTATTTCTTGTCCTATGATTTAATTAGGATAAGATTTTTTTATGTAATTTCCGGCGGTGCTTTTTGAATGGAATAAGACAGAAAGACAGGTGAGAGAATGATCAGGCCAACATTAGAAGAAGTGAAACAGTATGCGGAGGAAGGATATAAGCTTGTACCGGTATGCTATGAGATGCTGTCGGATATGACAACTCCGATCCGTCTGCTGCAAAAGCTGAAAAAAAAGGATGAACACTGTTATATTCTGGAAAGTGTGGAGAATCAGGAGATGTGGGGCAGATATACTTTTTTAGGATATCATCCGATTCTTGATTTTACCTGCACCAACGGATATATAGCCCTGAAGGATGCGGACGGAAAGCTGATTAAAGAGGCGAGAGACATTCATCCGGAAATATTAATCAGGGAGATTCTGAAGGATTATACCAGTCCGAGAATGGAAGGCATGCCATCCTTTACAGGAGGCTTCGTAGGATATTTTTCATATGATTATATCAAATACAGCGAGAAAAAGCTGGTGTTAGACGCAGAGGATGAGGAAGGATTTCAGGATGTTGATCTGATGCTGTTTGATAAGGTAATTGTATTCGATAATGTGAAGTCGAAGCTGTTATTGATTGCCAATGCACGAACCGGACAGCCGGAAGAGGGATATCAGAAGGCGCTGCAGGATATCAGGGAGATGAAAGAACTGGTATTGTACGGTGAGAGGGCAGAGGTTGAAAAACCGGTGTTAAAAACAGAATTCAAGCCGTTATTTGATAAGGAAGCCTATTGCCGGATGGTAGAGCGGGCAAAAAAGTATATTTTTGAAGGCGATATTTTTCAGGTCGTTCTTTCAAATCGTTTAGAAGCGCAGATGGAAGGAAGTCTTTTCCATACCTACCGGATGTTAAGAAGTACAAATCCGTCTCCGTATATGTTTTATTTCAGCGGAGACACCATTGAAGTGGCAGGCGCCTCCCCGGAGACGCTGGTAAAGCTTGAAAACGGAGTATTGCATACCTTTCCGCTTGCCGGCACCAGACCAAGGGGCAGGACGAAAAAGGAAGATGAGGCGTTGATCAGGAGTCTGCTTTCTGATCAGAAGGAGCTGGCCGAACACAACATGCTGGTGGATCTGGGCAGAAACGATCTCGGAAAGATCAGTAAATTCGGAACGGTTTCCGTGGAGCAGTATATGGGAATTCAGAAATATTCCCATGTCATGCACATTGGTTCTACGGTACGGGGAGAAATCCGGGATGATATGGATGAGCTGTCAGCCGTAGACGCCGTGCTCCCTGCCGGAACCCTTTCCGGTGCGCCGAAGATCCGGGCGTGTGAGATTATCAATGAGCTGGAAAATAATAAGCGGGGTATTTATGGAGGTGCAATCGGGTATATTGATTTTACGGGGAATTTAGACACCTGTATTGCAATCAGGATTGCATATAAGAAAGGAAATAAAGTCTTTGTCCGTTCCGGTGCAGGTATTGTTGCGGACAGTGTTCCGGAAAATGAATTTCAGGAATGCATCAATAAAGCAAAAGCAGTGACAAATGCATTGCTTGCTTCTCAGACAGAGGAGGTGGAACCATGATTCTTCTGATTGATAATTATGATAGTTTTTCATATAACCTGTATCAGATGGTCGGAAATATCCAGCCGGATATTACGGTGATTAGAAATGACCAATGTACCTGCGAGGAGATAGCTGCAATGCATCCGGCCCATATTATTTTGTCTCCGGGGCCGGGCAGACCGCACGATGCAGGAATCTGTGAGGATGTGGTCCGGTATTTTGCGGGAAAAGTGCCGATTCTTGGCGTGTGTCTCGGACATCAGGCCATTTGCGAGGTATATGGCGCCACGGTCACATATGCGAAGGAGCTTATGCATGGAAAAATGTCTATTGCAAATATCAGCACGGATTGTAAGCTTTTTAAAGGATTGCCAAAGCGGATTGAGGTGGCAAGATACCATTCACTGGCGGCAGCCCCGGACAATTTCCCCGAAACACTGCTGATTATGGGGAAAACGGATGACGGCGAGATCATGGCAGTAAAACATAAGGATTATGAGGTGTATGGAGTACAGTTCCATCCTGAATCAATTCTGACCCCACAGGGGACAATGATGTTACAGAATTTTTTAAAATAAATAGGAAAAGGAGAATGAAAAATGATAGTAGAAGCAATTGCAAAGGTAAGTAACGGAGAAAATTTGGATTACGATATGGCGGCAGCCGTTATGGATGAGATTATGAGCGGGACAGCAACGGATGCACAAAAGGCAAGCTTTTTGACGGCATTACATATGAAAGGAGAAACAATAGACGAGATTACTGCATGTGCGTCTGTCATGAGAAAGCATTGTGCAGAATTTGATTCTCCTGTGGAAGAGGAATTGGAAATCGTGGGAACCGGCGGAGATTGTGCTGGAACGATTAACATTTCAACCATTGCATCCATTATTGTTGCGGCAGCAGGCGGAAAGATCGCAAAACATGGAAACAGGGCGGCCTCCAGCAAATGTGGAGCAGCGGATTGTCTGGAAGCTTTGGGCGTGAATCTGATGGCAGACAGAGAGATCAGTGAAAAAGCCTTGAAGGAGGTTGGCATTTGTTTTCTGTTCGCGCAGAAATATCATACCGCAATGCGGTTTGTGGGAGGGGTCAGAAAAGAGATTAAGATACCGACCATTTTTAATATTCTTGGCCCTCTTGCCAATCCGGCGAATGCAAACCTACAGCTGCTCGGCGTCTATGATGAAAAATTACTGGAGCCGCTGACACAGGTACTTGTCAATCTGGGAGTTAAGCGTGCAATGGCTGTGCACGGAGAAGACGGACTGGATGAGATTACTGCGGCAGCAAAGACACAGATTTGCGAGATGATAGACGGAAAATTGACCAGATATACGATATGCCCGGAGGATTATGGATTTACAACCTGTGATCCTTCCGAACTGACAGGAGGAACGCCGGAGCAGAATGCACAGATAGCAAGAGATATTTTAAGCGGAAAGATACGCGACGGAAAGAGAACGGCAGTATTGATGAATGCCGGCGCGGGACTGCATC
This sequence comes from uncultured Coprococcus sp., assembly GCA_947632705.1. Lineage (GTDB taxonomy): Bacteria > Bacillota > Clostridia > Lachnospirales > Lachnospiraceae > Coprococcus. The sequence goes on from CANRQE010000047.1 coordinate 10,662, forward strand.
TTGTAAAGCAGATACCGATAGAAGAAGGGATTCGGATTGCTGCAGAAGCGTTGGACAGCGGCAAAGCGTTGGAAACACTTGAAAAATTTATTGCAGTAACCAACAGTTAATATCAGGTTTGAGGTGGTTTATGATTTTAGATGACATTGCGGCAAAGACCAGAGAACGGATTGCCGCTTCTAAACGGAGCATTTCTTTGGAGGAAATGAAGGGAAAAGCACTTGACATTGTGAAGAAAGAAACCCAAAATGGTACTAAACCATATACGAAGTTTTGCTTCAGGGAGCAGCTCCGAAAGCCGGGGATTTCCTTTATCTGTGAAGTGAAAAAAGCATCTCCATCCAAAGGAGTGATAGCAGAAGACTTTCCTTATGTTGAAATTGCGAAGGAATATGAGAAAGCCGGTGCTTCCGCAATATCCGTTCTTACGGAACCATTTTATTTTCAGGGCAGAAATGAATATCTGACGGAAATCGGTAAGCAGGTAAGGATTCCCCTGTTAAGAAAGGATTTTACGGTTGATGAATACATGATCTATGAGGCAAAAGTCATCGGTGCTTCGGCAATACTGCTGATCTGTGCCATTCTGGATGATGAACAGCTAAAAGAGTATCTGGAGCTTGCACATAGTCTGGGGCTTTCAGCACTGGTGGAGGCACATGACAGTACGGAAGTGAACAGGGCTATACGGTGCGGTGCAGAGATTATCGGAGTCAATAACAGGGACTTAAAAACCTTTACAGTCGATGTTATGAACAGTGTACGGCTCAGGGAGCTGGTACCGAAGGATATTGTTTATGTTTCAGAAAGCGGAATCAGGACAGCTGAGGATATTAAAAGGCTGGCAGAAAACGGTACGGATGCGGTTCTGATCGGTGAAACATTTATGAGAAGCCCGGATAAGAAAGCAGCGCTTGCAAAGCTTCGTGGAGAGGAGTAAAGATGATTTTAAGTTGTCCGAATTGCGGCGGAGCTTTATTGTTCGACCCAAAGCGGGGTTTGATGAAATGCAGCCAGTGCGGTGGAGTCCGTCATCCCAAGGATGCTATGGCAAGGGAACAGGCAGAGGAAAGTAGTTTTGGCGTGAAAACGGAATATATGACTACCAGATTATATTCATGTACAACCTGTGGTGCAAGTCTGATGATCAATGGTAATGAAGCTTCCACCTTTTGTTCCTATTGTGGACAGCCGACCATTATATTTGACAGAATCTCAGAAGAGTTAAGACCAGACCGTATCCTGCCATTTGCAATCGATGAAAAACAGGCCGTTAAGCTGATTAAGGAAAAATTTCGGAAAAAACTATTTGTTCCAAAAGAAATAAAAAAACTAACTGTAGATAAGCTTCATGGAATTTATATTCCACATTGGATGTATTCAATTCATATCAGAAAAAGGGCAAATGTGGTAGCGTTGAATATGGCAATGAATGTTCCTTATGAAAAAAAATTTTTTCGGGAAATAGAAGCAGATTATGATAAAGTTCTGATCTGTGCTGCTACACAGATAGATACAACCTTGATCCGTAAGTTGTATCCTTTTACCGGACTGACTTTATTAGAACCGTTTGAACCGGGATATCTGTCCGGATTCTATGCAGATAAAGCAGGAATGACGGCAAAAGGTGCAGAACAATTGGCAGTCAGGAAATGCAGAGAATATATTGATTCCGCCATATGGCGTTCAACGAAAATGTTTCCTGATAAAATGCCGCAGCAGGTATCGGAATATTATGTGAAAGATATAGAATATGCTTTGCTTCCGGTATGGTTTTTGACCTTTTGGTATAAGAATGAAATATATACGGTTCTGGTTAATGGTCAAACGGGGAAAATTGCTGGAAGCATACCGGCTGATAAAAATAAGGTAATAGGAATCGGCGCACTTACAGGAATTGCAAGTAGTATTTTCTTTTCATGGTTTATACATTTGCTTTTGATTTCCGGGATAAATGTTATATATATTTTGTGTGGGTTTGGCCTGATGTGTTTGTTTGTGTTGTTACTTGGGATATCCCTGTTCCAGAATTATAAGAAGGACAGAGAAAGATTCAGATCGGAGAAATTGATCCGGTTTTCGAAAAGGAGGCAGGATAAAACATGGGTACGTTAGGGTTTTCAATTGTTTTTGGAATTATATTTGGCGCTATGTTTGCTTCTGGGATTGTGTTGTTTATTATCTATTTTTCCAATGAATTCAGCGACAATGAAACAATACCGGTAAAGCCGCAATATGCACAGGAAGAGTTTATAGAAAAGCATGAAGGATTCGGAGAAGTATTTCCTTTTTTTATGGATGAACACAAAGAGTAAGGAGGAAGAAATAATGTCAAAAGGGCGTTTTGGTATTCACGGTGGACAGTATATTCCGGAGACACTGATGAATGCA
>CANRQE010000048.1 GCA_947632705.1 uncultured Coprococcus sp.
GCCTGAAAGCAAAATCAGTTCTGGAGGCATTGAAGATTCTGTTTTTATTAAAGAAAAATGAGAAGAAGGTAGTTATAAAATAAAAGGTATGGAAGAAAAATTTTTTTCAGAAAAGACGCTCATAATTTTGTGGGATAAAATAAAGCAGTTATATGAAAAAATATATAAAGTGGCTTACAATAGCCAGAATTTAAGAAGGGTATTGCTTTTTTTATTTGATAAATTCCTTTTATTGATCTGGACTGTATTAATGGCAGGAATTACTTTTTTTGAGTCTATGTTAAAATGCAGCAGCATCGGAGATGTTGTTGTATATTTTACAGGCTTGGGATTGATCGTTTATTCCTTGACGATATTTTTTAAATTAATTCCTTTATATAAGAGACGAATTATATGTATTGCCATATTCTATTTTATCGTTCTTCAGATTTATCTTATTATTGATACTTCAGTGATTGATTCATACACAGTTTTTGGATTTGGTGTTTCCCTTTTTTGTATGCTTCTGATATTGAGGCGAAAAAAAAGACTGCTCATTCCTGTTTTATGTATGACGGCACAGTTGTTGGATAATCGTTTTTTATTATTGTATGTACCGTTCATTGTCTTTATTTTTATATTGCAGAATCTGAAGGAAAAAATTACAAAAAAAAGTCATTATATGATTCCGTTAGTATATATTGGGATTGGTTTGGCAGCAGGTAGTTTGATTCGTAATTTTTTCTTTATGGAAAATCCATTTCTGCATAGAGACTGGTTTCTTCCGGATGCAGATTATATAAATTACTCATCCTTTGCATTGCTTTTGATCATATACATTTGTTTTTATATGCATAAAAGAATATTGACTGTTTTTGATAAAAAAAACAGTCAAATAATATTGTTTCTCTTATATTCATTTATAACAGTGGAAAGCGTGGTTTATCTTGTATCATCCAATCTTAGCTATTTTTATATAATTATGGTTGGAATGATTTGTTTTTTGCTTATTTTAGATGGCTTTTCGATTGTCAGGCATATTGATTTTATAAGAAATAAACTCGACAAAAAAAAGTTCGCAATTGTCGTATTTTTCCTTTTTATAGTGAGACTGATTACTATTTTCTTATTGACTGAGACTAATCAGGACTCATTTACCGATGCAATGTATTATATTGATTATCAGACATTTGGCTTTGTACAGAGGGGAATGGTTGGAAGCCTGTGCCATTTGATTTTGGGGTATGATATGCCATTTTCAGAATTGGTCAAACTGGCTACAGGAATGTATTTTTTTTCTGCTGTTCTGGTTATTCTGATATTGGTAAAAGTTTTGAGTCGTGTGACAGCCAATCCTGACAGACAGCTTACTGTTATTTTTGCATTTATGTACTTTTTATCACCTGCATTTTTTTCATATTTTCATCAGGGAACGATGCTGAGATTTGATTTATATAATTTTGCGATTAGTTTATTATGTATTTGGCTGCTTATTAAAAATAAATATGTCTGTTTTATTCCATTATTATGTGCTGTCAGTGTTTGTATTCATCAGGTTTTTGTATTTATTGCTTTTCCAATTATCGTTGTCATTTTATTGTACCGGGCGTTTATTGATCAGGGAGGTCATGGGTTCAGAAACAAAATGGTACTTATTTTATCGCTCCTTACTGTAGGTGCTTGTTTTATATATTTCCAGTTTTTAGCTCAGTCAAATGCAATTATCACTGCTGATGAAGCAAATCTGGTATTGAAAATAAGAAGCAGAGGATATTTTAAAGGAAAAGAGGAAATCCTAAGCGGTGTTATTCTGGCAGATGTAGGAACTCATTTATCAACATTTCAAAATAGAATAGAAATTATGCAGATTATAAAAACGCTTATTTATCTGGTGTATTTTTCCCCTTTGATTTTTACATATTTCTATGCTTTTTTTGCTTCTGCACGACAGGAGGAGAATAAGATAAAAAAATGGATTTATCGTATTATGCCTTATTCCATTGTCTGTTTTTTACCATGTTATATTCTTGAAACTGATTATGGAAGATGGAATACGCATTTACTGATGCATTTTATATTGTGCATCTTTTTCCTGACGGTGTTGCAGAGAGAAAAAGAAACAAAATGGTATAAGGGAGTTCAGGAATCTCGTTTATTCACATGGTGTATCATAATTACATTGATATTGACAAAGATTCCTGTTTTTTCCTTTTGGATATAGGAACAGGCTGATATCAATGATTGAATTTATTGATTATTAGGTTTTACATGTAGTATGAGGAGTTTTTATGAGTGAAAAAGAAGAGCTTTTTATAAGGAAAACTAATTTCAGACAATTGTGTTATTATTTTTATAACAAATTCAAGAATATATATAGTACTATCAGCAGCAATCCGACTGTATTAAAGGTGTTAAACATTTTTTTTGACAAATGGCTGCTTACAGTTAGTATGTTCCTTATGCTTGGTGTTTCTTTTTTCGATTGTATCAATAATTGTATTTATAAAGAAGAAGTGTATTTATATTTTCTGGGATTGTTTCTTACAAGTTTTTCTATATCAGAAATATGCAGACTGTTTTCTTTATATAAAAAACGTGTGCTTTTTTTTGCAGTTTTGTACTTTCTGATTACTAAGACATATATAAATATAGATGCTTCGGTCATAGATGCGTATTTTATTCTGAGCCTGGGAATATGTCTGTTATCGATAAAAATAATATTATATGACACACGGCTTTTTTCCATTCCTATATTTTGTTTATTTGCACAATCTTTATATTTTAGTTTCTGCTTTCTTTTTATTCCATTGATTTTTGCATTTTTTTTATCAGAGCATATAAAAAACAGGTGCACAGATAGAAAAAAGCACATGATTCTGGTTGTTTCTTTGTGTATAAGCCAGATAATCGGGATATGCATTCATAGATTCCTGTTTTCAAATATAAAACGGTTGTCAGACCAAACATTGTTTTTGGGAAATAGGTATATGGAACTTAACGTTTGTTCTGTATGCTTTATTGTATATATTATGTGCTATATAGTTTACCGGATATATAAAACAACAGATAGAAACGCCAGAAATGCTATTGCATTGTCATATATGATTCCAATAGGAGTCTATGTACCTGTTTTTTTATTTGTGTCAAAAAATATATTGTATTATGATATGTTTCTTTTGATGCTTATCGGTAATATGCTTATCCAAGATGAATATCATATGAAAAAACATGTGGATTTTGTAAAAACAAAAGTTTTTCCTTTCTTAAAATCAAAGTTCTTTTTCCTTATGCTCATATTGATATCTGTTGCTAAAGTATTATATGTCTTCGGAAAAACGGAGATTTGTAAATCTTTATTTACCATTTCTATGTATTTTATTGATTATCAGACATTTGGCTTTATACAAAGGGGATTTATAGGAACCATATATCATTTTATATTAGGATACAGTATGCCCGTCGAGAAAGTAATGTCATTAGCAATCAATATGTATTTTCTGATTGGATTATGTATAATCATATTATTGGCAGCTCTGATAATCAACTTGAAAGAAGGGACAAATAGGAACCTGGTTGTTTATTTCCTGTTTCTATATCTGTTTTCTCCGGCATTTATGTCTTATTTTAATGAGGAAATAATTGCAAAATATGATTTGTATTTATTATTTTTCTCTTTATTGAGTATATGGATTTTGATTAAAAATAAATATGTATATCTGATACCTGTGCTTTGTTCCATTTGTATGTTGACACATCAGGTTTATTTATTTACTTTTTTTCCATTGCTGTTTATATTTATGTTATATCGCTCAGTTATCAATAATGAGGGGTATTTTGCAAGAAATTTTATAGTATTAATTTCTTCTGTACTGATTGTATGCGGGCTGTTTTTGTATCTTCAGTTTTTTTCTTTTTCCCATGCAAATTTATCAGTAGAAGAGGCTGAGATGGTGTTAAATGTAAGAAGCGGAGGATATTTTGAGGATACCATAGAACTGGTGGAGCATGTCATATTGTCGGATGTTAAACATCATCTGAGTGTTTATCAGAATCAAATAGCGAAAAGTCAGATTAGGGGAACTTTGAAATATATTTTTTGTATGTTACCACTTGTGATTTTATATTTTTATGCTTTTCTTATCTCTGCAAAAAGAGAAAAGAATAAAATAAAAAAAGCATCATTTTATATTATGCCATTTTCTATCCTTGCTTTTTTGCCATGCTATATGTTAGAAATCGATTATGGAAGATGGAATGCACATCTGTTGATGCATTTTGTTTTATCTTTGCTTTTTTTAACAATTATTCAAAAAGATCATAAACAGAAATGGTATAGTAATTTAAAAAATTTGCACTTGCTGGTATGGTGTATTATAATTATATATATGTTTTTAAGATTACCGTCATCCTTTGGTGTTTTTCTTTAAAAATATTGTAGAAATATTCTAATTGGGTAAAATCAAAAGAGGGGGAGAAAAATATGAAAATACTGTCAGCCAAAGAAATTTCAGCAATGATCATACAGACTATTGCAGACTGGCATATGGATACGCAGACAAGACCGGAGGATTATGTCATTGTTACGGATGAGATAAGAAAGATTAAGCCGTTAAATGTTCATAGGAATGATTTTGGGCAGGTTGTGAAGGAACTGACTTTGACAAATACTGAGATGTGGCATGAGGAAGATAAGGTCAGAAGTATGCAGGATGCGGTAGTGTTAAAGGCAATCCGAAATATCAATCCGTTGAATCAGCATCGAAACGATCTGATGGAGGAACTGGATGAGATTGTACTGGATTATGTGAATGGGGGATGTCAGGATGGAGACAGTCGGAAGTTTAGTAGATAAATTAAGTATCAATGAATTGAAAATCTATCATATGTCCGAGCAGAAGGACAGGGATGATGTGGATAAGCCCTTCAAAGAGGATTGCCAGATGCGTCTGGATATTCTGCTTGCGCAGAGAGATCATCTGATAGCAGAGCTGCAGGAATTGTTGGATGATGTATTATCGGGCAGAAAAGAACTGAAGCTGTTCAGACAGATGAAAATGTATAATGAGAAAAAATTTAAGGATTAGGGAAATATGAAATTCAGGCATATTATTGTACAGGCGGGCGGGAAAGGCACCCGCATGCAGGAATTAACAAAAAACAAACCGAAGGCTTTGGTTCCGGTGGAGAATCTGCCGATGATCTTTCATTTGTTCCGGCAGTTTCCAGATTGTGAATTTGTAGTCATCGGTGATTATAAATATGATGTGCTGGAAAAGTATCTTGGCGTTTTTGCGGATGTCAGATATACACTTGTCAATGCTGCCGGTAAAACAGGAACCTGCGCAGGATTGAAGGAGGCCGTGCGGTATATTCCGGAAAAAATGCCTTTTATGCTAATTTGGTCAGATTTAATTTTGAACAAGGATCTGGATATATCTGATCTTGAGACGGCGGATTATGTAGGAACCTCTTACGGCTTCCGGTGCAGATGGAAATATGAAAATTCCAAATTTGAGGAAATCCCGTCGGATACCTGTGGCGTTGCGGGCATGTTTATATTTAAAAATAAGCAAAGCCTTTCTGATGTACCTGAGCAGGGAGAATTTGTGCAATGGTTATCCGGCCGGAATATCCGCTTTCAGACGATTGTTCTGGATAAAACGAAGGAATATGGGCTGATATCTGAATATAACAAGCTGAAGAAAGCTGTCTGCAGGCCATTTAACAGGCTGATTGAGGGACCGGATTATATTATCAAAGAGGGAATTGACGAACAGGGAAAAAGTCTGGCCGTACGGGAAAAGGCCTGGTATCAGAAGACGCTGGATCTGGGATTTAAGAATCTTCCCCATATCTATTCCATTGAACCGTTGAAGTTGGAAAAGATCAACGGAAAAAATATATATGAGTATGGCAATCTGCCTGCAGAGCAGAAAAAGCATATACTGGACGAAATTGCAGATTGCCTGTTTCGGCTGCATGACTATGGGGAAACCGAATTTGATGAAGACAGTTTCTATGAAGCCTATATCGGTAAGACATTTGACAGACTGAATCGGATTAAAGACCTGGTTCCTTTTGCGGATCAGGAGAAAATTATGATTAACGGAAGGCAATGCAAAAATGTATTCTTCTTCAGGAAAGAGCTGGAAAATCTGATAAACAGATACCGGCCTTCCCGATTTGTCTTTTTGCATGGAGACTGTACATTTTCTAATCTGATGCTGCGTAACGATAAAGATCCGGTGCTGATCGATCCGAGAGGATATTTTGGTACTACGGAATATTATGGGGATGCTGCCTATGATTATGCAAAGCTGTATTATTCAGTAGTTGGAAATTATGACCAGTTCAACAAAAAAAATTTCAGCATGGATATTACAGACTCCGATGTGCGGCTTACAGTTGGATCGTCTCACTGGGAGGATATGGAAGATTATTTCTTCCGGTTATTTTCCAGAGAAGTGACAGCAGAGCAGATAAAGCTGATCCATGCGATTATCTGGCTGTCTTTAACGACTTATGCATGGGAAGATTATGATTCAATATGCGGTGCGTTTTATAATGGACTGATACACTTAGAGGAGGTACTATGAAGCAGTATTTTAATAATTTATTGAATATCTTAGAACACTCACTGATGTCCATTGATGAGGACGTCTTTGAACAGCTGGTATGTGAAGGAATTGAGACATTAAAAAACGGCAACAGGATTGTTGTGTCGGGATTGGGTAAGAATGTGCCGGTATGCGAAAAGTTTGTCGGAACCATGAATTCTCTCGGCTTAAATGCATGCTATATGAATACTAATTCTGCAGTGCATGGGGATATCGGACTGGTACATGCCGGAGACATGGTAATCATCTTATCAAAAAGCGGGGAGACCATTGAGTCCGTACATTTGAATAATCTTCTGAAGAAGAGGGAATGCAGGCGATGGCTGATTACATTTGAGAAGCACAGCACATTGTCGGAGGATGTGGATCAGGCACTGATTATGGATCTTGAGCATGAGGGAGATAAATGGAATCTTGTACCAACCAATTCTACAACGCTGAATCTGATTGTATTGCAGATGCTTGCTATTTTAATTTCAGACAGGATGGGCATTTCGCTGGGTGAATTTAAGAGAAATCATCCGGGCGGACATATCGGTGAGGTGTTAAAAAATGTTGAGCCATAAGCATATTGTATCTACAATGGGAAAAACATGGATACTGGATTTGGATGGAACAATCGTTAAGCATAACGGCTATAAGACGGACGGATACGATACGCTTTTAGACGGGGCAAAGGATTTTCTGGATCAGATATCGGAAGATGACATGATCATTCTTTTGACATCAAGGCCAGAGGAATACAAGGACTGCACGATTCATTTTCTGGAAGAAAACCATATCAGGTACCATCATATCATTTTTAATGCACCTTATGGAGAAAGAATCCTGATTAATGATGAAAAGGAATCCGGTCTGAAGACTGCGCTTGCAATCAATACAAAGCGGGATGAGTTTATGAAAGACCAGTTTCTTTCAGATCCCCGGCTTTAAAGAGGATTTTTTTTATTGTAACAATTTTCTAATTGTGATAGAATTAGACCAAATGTGAATATCATCTTTCGGAGGACATATATGAAAAAGTTAATTTTAGTAACGTCACCACCGGCCTGTGGGAAGACGTTTATATCAAAACAGGTAGCAAAGGCCTTAAAAAACTGTGTGTATTTGGATAAGGATACGCTGATTGTACTTTCCAAACAGATTTTTGTTGTTGCCGGAGAGGAATACAACCGTTCTTCCGATTTCTTCCAGAGAGAGATTCGTGATTATGAATATTATTGCATACTGGATCTGGCATTTGAGGCACTGGAGTATAATGATACGGTCTTAATCAATGCACCGTTTACGGATGAGATCCGTGATGATGAATATCTGGATAATTTGCGTGCAAAACTTGCAGAAAAGGATGCGGAGTTGTTTGTAATCTGGGTCAATACCAGAAAGGATGTCTGTCATGAACGAATGATCAAGCGTGCTTCGGACAGAGATACCTGGAAGCTGGAACACTGGGACGAATATATTAACAGCCAGAATTTTAATCCGCCATCCAATATAAAGGAGTTATTTATTTTTGAAAATTCTTCTGATGAAGAATTCAATGATTCCATTATAAAAGTAGTTAAGGCTGTAAGAGGATAAAACAAAATATGTTACGGGAGTAGATAAATTATGGCAACCATCAGAAGTTTCAGAGCATATCGGCCTAGACCGGAAATTGTAAGCAGGGTAGCTGCTTTGCCATATGATGTGTACAACAGGGAGGAAGCCAAAGCGGAGGTTTTGCGTGAACCGATGTCCTTTTTAAAGATTGACAGGGCTGAGACAAGCTTTGGACCGGAGGTTGACACTTATGCTCCATGTGTATATGAGAAGGCTGGTGCACTGCTTCGGGAAATGATAGAGGACGGAACGTATATCATGGAGCAGAAACCAGTCTATTATATTTATGAGCTGATCATGGCCGGCAGGCATCAGACAGGGCTGGTGGCCTGTGCATCGATAGATGATTATATTCATGGGGTTATAAAAAAACATGAGAATACCAGAGCGGATAAGGAGACAGACCGAATCCGGCATGTAGAAGCCTGCGGAGCACAGACAGGTCCGATTTTTCTGGCCTATCGTTCTCTGGATGTAGTAAACCGAATTATTGACAGGGTAAAGCAGAAGGACAAGCTCTATGGTTTTACTTCACCGGATGGTATTGTACATAATGTCTGGGTGATTGATGAGAAGGCAGACATTGATGCGATAGAACATGCCTTTGAAGGGATGAATGAAATCTATATTGCTGACGGACATCACAGGTCTGCCTCGGCGGTAAAGGCAGGACAGAACCTAAGAGCTTTGCATCCGGGATATACAGGTGCGGAGGAATTCAATTATTTCCTTTCGGTGCTGTTCCCACACGACCAGCTCATGATTATGCCATATAACCGGGTGGTACATGATCTGGCAGGTTTGTCAAAAGAGGATTTTTTAAAGAAGCTGTCAGGGAAATTTGATGTTGCAGTATCGGATGGAGCCGTTTCACCTGAACAGAAGGGGCATTTTGGAATGTACATGGATCATACATGGTACCGCCTGATTGTCAAAAATGGTGTGGTGCCTGATGATGTTGTGGGATGTCTGGATGTTTCTGTGCTGCAGGATCAAGTTCTGGAGCCGTTTCTTGGCATTCATGATCCCCGGACGGATCAGAGAATCCGGTTTGTTGGTGGAATCCGGGGGCTATCGGAACTGGAACGACTGGTGGATGGAGGCATGGCAGCTGCGTTTTCCATGTTTCCGACTTCCATAACGGAATTATTTGATATCGCAGATGCAGGACGGCTGATGCCGCCGAAATCTACCTGGTTTGAACCCAAGCTCAGAAGCGGAATTTTTATTCATCAGATAGAAGGAGAGTAAACAGATGATAGAACAAAGCCGGATATTTGTTTTAAATATGGAAGAGGTCATGGCTATTGCAGAAGCCCGGCATGATAATCCGCATCATATTCTTGGCATGCATGCCTGTTTGGACGATTTATATGTAAATGCTTATATCAGGGGCGTCCATGCGGTTCATGTTGTGGACCTGGAGAGACAGACGGAATATCCTATGCATATGGAAATTACGGATGGATTTTATACGGTAAAGATACCGGACAGAAAACCGTTCCCCTATCAGCTGAAGTTTTTTTGGGAAAAGTGGGATGATACAGGGAATGTGGTACAGGAGACCAGGACGGTCTATGATGCATACAGCTTTTCCCATGCGGTTGACCCTGTTAAGGTGATGGATGTGGTTACCGATCATGTGGATCCCGCCGAAGGATTTAGAATCAAGGATTTATTAGGAGCCAGGGAAACGGTAGTGAACGGTATCAGCGGAACGGTATTTTGTATGAATATGCCGGGTGCAAAAAGGGTCAGCGTGGTCGGTGATTTTAATGACTGGGATGGCAGAGTGCATCCGATGCGCAGAATTGATTATACCAGTCTGTTTGAATTATTTCTCCCGTATGAACTGACCGGAAGCTGTTATAAGTTTGAAGCCTTATATGGAGACGGGCATATTGATGTTTTTGCCGACCCGTATGCGGCTGCTTATGAGAAAAAGCCGGGAGATGCATCCGTATTAGCTGATTTGGATTATCGCTGGCAGGATAAGACCTATATGGAAGGCAGAAAACAGCCGTCTGCGCGGGCAATCAGCATTTATGAGGTACATCTGCCGACGTGGAGGCCGGTACAGTCTCCGGATAGTACCTACGCAGAGCTGGGGAAAGAAATTGCGGCCTATGTGAAGCGTATGGGATATCAGTATGTTGAATTTATGCCGTTAATGGAATATCAGAGGGAGGATTTCTGGGGATATGATACGACCGGAGTATATGCGCCGACTTCCCGGTTTGGTTCTCCTGTTGATTTTATGGCTATGGTGGATGAGTTCCACAGACAGGGAATAGGTGTCATTATGGATATGGTTCCACTGACAGACGCAGACTGCATGATGTACTGGGTGGATACCTATCATCTGGATGGTATCCGTCTGGACAGTGAAGATATGTTTTTTGAGTGGAAACGGGTAACAGGAAAAGCCTATGATCCGGTTCTGGTATTCTATAAATGGAATCAGTCAGGCTGTTATGCGTTGCTGGATTATATGCGGATTCGTCCGGAAAAGAGAGAAAATCTGTGGGAATTTTTGGAGGACAGACAGGCAGAATTTTCAGAGGAAGCCGGAATCCTGTCCCTGTCCCATGACCTGCTTGCTGACGGAGCAGGAAGTCTGATAGAGAGAATGCCCGGGGGATATGAGGACAAATTTGCAGATCTAAGGCTGCTTTATGGCCTTCTTATGGCTCTGCCCGGGAATAAACTGATGTTTATGGGACAGGAACTCGGACTTTCCGGAGGCTTTAACGGTCAGATACCGCTTGACTGGAGTATGCTTGACTTTGATGCCAACCGCTATCTGACAGAATATGTTAAAGAATTAAATAAGCTTTTTATGGAGGAGACTGCTTTCTCCGGGCCGTTATCGGAATCCGGTTTTGAAGTGATCAAAAGCGGGCAGGAGCAGGTCGCATGCTTTGTGAGGAAAACAAAAAAGCAGGCGGAAACCTGTTATGTGCTATGTAACTTTGGTTTAACCGATAGGAAGAGCTTTGACCTTCCGGTAAAAGCCGCAGGCTGTTATTGTGAGATTTTTTCCAGTGACATGATAAAGTTTGGCGGGGAAGGGAATCATAATAAAACAGTAAAAAAAGCCGTGAAAAGGACGTCTGCATATGAACTGGAGCTGCAGCTTCCGGCTTTGTCTGTTACCATTATTAAGAGGGAACATGCATGAGTTTGATGGATACGGAGAAAGAAACAATTATAAACGAATCAGAACAGTTTGCAGAGCGAATAAGGGATTATGCCGAAAGGCTGTTTGACTGGCTGCTTTCCAAAGCAGGCAGTGTCCTGTTGGCAATCATATTTCTGGTAGTATGCTTTAGACTGGTAAAATGGCTGACAAAGATTCTGAAGAGAACCTTTGACCGGTCTAAGCTGGATGAGAGTGTGGCGGGATTTTTCCTTTCTGCAATCCGGATTCTGTTAAATTGTCTGGTGCTGATTACGGCGGCCACGATTATGGGTTTCCAGATGACTTCCTTCATTACACTTCTTGGAACTGCGGGAGTTGCAGTCGGCCTTGCCCTGCAGGGAAGTCTGTCCAATCTGGCGGGAGGCGTCTTGATTCTGATTTTAAAACCGTTTAAGATTGGTGACTATATTATTGAGAACAGTACCAAATGTGAAGGGACGGTCGTTTCCATTGATATTTTTTATACTAAGCTGGTTACGGCAGATGGAAAGTCTGTGGTTATTCCAAACGGAGCCATTTCCAATACTTCCCTGATTAATGTTTCGGAACAGAAGATAAGAAGGGTGGATATTGAATTTTCTGTGGGATATGATGCAGATCTGGAAAAGGTGAAGTGTATTGTGACGGATACAGTGAAGAAGATTGACGGGTTTTTATCGGATGAACCTGTGGATCTGTATATTGAAGCTTACGAAAGCAGCAGTATTCAGATGTTTGTTCGTTTCCGTGTAAAAAATGAAAAATATTTCGATGCGAAATGGACCGCTATGTGGGAGATAAAGTCTGCATTTGATGCAAATGGAATTGTGATTCCATATAATAAACTGGATGTAAATATGAATCATAAAGATATAGAAAGATTAGGAGTGAATGAAAGTGACAAAAATTGATATTATTTCCGGATTCCTTGGAGCCGGAAAAACAACTTTGATCAAAAAACTGATTGATGAAGCATTGAAAGGGGAAAAACTGGTTCTGATTGAAAATGAGTTTGGAGAGATCGGAATCGATGGAGGCTTTTTGAAAGATGCCGGTGTTGAGATTACAGAAATGAATTCAGGCTGTATCTGCTGTTCTCTTGTCGGAGATTTCGGAACTGCTTTGAAACAGGTTATCACAGATTATGCACCGGACCGGATTATGATTGAACCATCAGGTGTAGGTAAGCTGTCAGATGTGATCAGGGCTGTGAAGGATGTTGCTGCAGAGGTAAATGTGGAGCTTGACAGTTATACAACCGTCGTTGATGTATCTAAATGTAAAATTTATATGAAGAACTTCGGTGAATTCTTTAATAATCAGATTGAAAGTGCCGGTACGATCATCCTGAGCCGTACACAGACTGCGTCTGAGGAAAAGATTGAGAAAGCGGTTGCAATGATAAGAGAGCATAATGCAGATGCGGCGATTATTACTACACCTTGGGACGAGATAGACGGTATGATGATCAAAGAAACAATGAAAAATCATAAGAGTGTGGAGGTTGCTCTTTTTGAGGATGAAGAAGTCTGTCCTGAATGCGGCCACCATCATGATCACGATCACCACCATGAGCATGAAGACCACGATCATCATCATGAACATGAAGACCATGATCATCATGAGCATGG
>CANRQE010000049.1 GCA_947632705.1 uncultured Coprococcus sp.
ATTTTGCTCACAATTCAATCAATAACAGAAAAATGGTTCTGGGATTCACATCCCAGAACCACTTTGTCGACAGTCTGGAGGAATAGCGTAAGCTGTTCCTTTTCTTTTTCGTGACAATACAGGAATAAAATGCTATAATCAAAACAGTATTAAGATAGAACAGGAGGAAAAATGCGTATGTATGAAAAGAGGTCGTTTTTGGGCACAATAAAGGGAATGTTTGTGGGTGTTGCCAAACCGGCTGAATATATTGAAAACGGAAAGAGAAGCTCATGGGGTTCGGCGGTTGCGTTAATCGTTATTTTCAGTCTTCTCGTACCGCTTCTGACTTTCTTTTTGCCGATGTATGCAGTTTTCGGAACTGATATTTTAAGGAATGTTATGGATGAGAAAGTGCCATACTTTGTTTTGAATGAGGATGGTTTTTTCTGTGAAGACAGAAAGGTATGGACAGATAACAGTACTGTTTATGTAGAAATTGATACAGATAATACTGTCATTGAAGAGGATGTTCTGGATGATCTGATGCAGTCTACGAGTTATCGTAGTGTTATGATTATATACAGTCAGGAGATATTGCTGTATTCTGAAGGCGAAGTCCAGACTATGGAATGGTCACAGCTATATCAATCCATCCGGCGCTCTTCTGATGGACAGATAGATGAGATTGATAAAGATGATATTCTGGATTTTATAGATATTTATTCAGTGAAAGCAATCAGAATCATTTATTTTGTTCTGGTATGCTTTACATTTATAGCATTCTGGCTTTCCTGTCTGTTATGGGGCGTGATCGGACTATTGATATCCAGCTCAGTCAGAGCTCCTGTTTCATTTGGAGAAATTGTGAAAGCGTCCATTTATATCAGAATTATATGGTGGACACTCCGGAAGCTGCTGAAGACGTATGTTTTTGCTAATTCAGGAATGCTGATATGGACCATTGGCTTTGTTGTGATTCTGGTATATTTATTGCTTGCAATCAATCAGTATGCAAAGAAATATCCAAATGGTATGGGCACCGGCAATCCCTCCGGCTATGCATATATGAATTATGGAGGACAGCCTATGGGGAATGCAGCAGGACAGTATGATCAGATGGGGATGAACCGGAATCCTTATATGAATCAGGAAAACATGGGGATGAACCAGAGCCCTTATATGAATCAGGAAAACATGGGGATGAACCAGAGCCCTTATATGAATCAGGGGAACATGGGGATGAACCAGAACCCTTATATGAATCAGGGGAACATGGGGATGAACCAGAATCCTTATATGAATCAGGGGAACATGGGAATGAACCAGAATCCTTATATGAATCAGGAAAATATGGAAATGAAACGGAATCCATATTCATATCAAAACAATCTGAATGAAACCCCCGGTTTTGGTCAAAATGATGCACAGGCTTCTGACCGGGAACCGGAAAGCGGAGATCAAAACGAAGGCCAGGAGAATCAGCCGCATTCAGATCAGCAATAACAGTGGGAAAGAATAAATCATCGGGAGGGAATATGAGAAAAACAAAGATCATTTGTACATTGGGACCATCTACAGAAAGTGATGAAGTGTTAAGACAGCTAATGATTGAAGGCATGAATGTTGCAAGATTTAATTTTTCGCATGGTGACCATGCACAGCATAAACGGAATAAAGACCGTATTGAAAGGCTGCGCCGGGAACTTCATCTGCCTGTTGCAACTCTGCTTGACACAAAAGGACCGGAAATCCGTGTAAAGGATTTTAAAAACGGAAAGGTTGAATTGAAAGCCGGACAGAAATTTATACTGACAACCGAAGATGTGATGGGCGATGAAAACAGGGTTTCCATTACTTATCAGAATTTGATAAAGGATGTCCGGGCCGGAAACAGAATTCTGGTGGATGACGGGCTGATTGATATGCAGGTAGAAGAGGTTACGGATACCGACATTATCTGCCGTGTGGAGAACGGAGGACCGGTTTCCAACCATAAAGGCGTCAATGTTCCGAGAGTTAATCTCAGCATGCCGTATATCAGTGATGCAGACAGGGCGGATATTATCTTTGGAATTGAAAATGATTTTGATTTTATAGCGGCGTCCTTTGTAAGAACTGCAGACGATATTCTGGAAATCCGGAAGATTCTGGATGAATATGAATGCGATAATATCAATATCATTGCCAAAATAGAGAATATGCAGGGCGTAGAGAATATCGATGAGATCCTGCGTGTGTCAGACGGGATTATGGTTGCCCGCGGTGATATGGGAGTAGAGATTCCGTTAGAGGATGTGCCGGTTATTCAGAAAATGATTATAAAGAAGGTATACAATGCGGACAAGCAGGTTATTACTGCAACCCAGATGCTGGATTCCATGATGAAGAATCCGAGACCGACCAGAGCAGAGGCCACGGATGTGGCAAACGCGATCTATGACGGAACCAGTGCCATCATGCTGTCGGGTGAGACGGCTGCAGGCAAATACCCAGTAGAGGCTCTTCATACCATGAATAAGATTGCAGAGAGAGCTGAGCAGGATATTGACTATACAAAGCGCTTCTTTAACCGGGACAGCGTGACCAATCCGGATATAACAAGTGCGATTTCCCACGCAACCTGTACAACAGCAATTGATCTTGCGGCGGCAGCCATTATTACGGTTACCAAATCAGGAAAGACGGCCCGCATGATATCCAAGTACAGACCGCAGTGCCCGATCATCGGATGTACTCCGATCGAGAAGGTATGCAGACAGCTGAACCTGTCATGGGGAGTTCAGCCATTGATTATACCGGAGGAAGACAATACAGACGATCTGTTTGAACACGCCGTTGATGCGGCCAAGAATGCGGGTTATGTAAAAAATGGAGAAGTAACGGTTATTACTGCCGGAGTTCCGCTTGGCGTAGCAGGAACCACCAACCTGATCAAGGTCCATGTAGCAGGGCATATTCTGGTACAGGGTTCTTCTATCAATAAGAAGTCAGCATGCGCACCGTTATGCGTATGCACCTCTGAGGAACAGCTCAAGGAAAATTATAAGCCGGGAGATATTATTGTCATTAAAGAAACCAGTAATAACATTATGGAGCAGTTAAAGACAGCGTCAGCCATTGTATGCGAAAAGGACGGAAAGAATTCTCATGCAGCAATCGTTGGACTGAGTCTGGATATACCGGTATTGCTGGGTGCGAAAAATGCAACACAGATCCTGAAATCCGGAGCCATCGTAACGGTAGATGGCGAGGACGGAGTCGTTGCATCTAACTGATACAGCTATTTGCACAATTAAATGTTAAGAAATTGTAAAACCTGTTTAATCAGGCAAAAAAAGCCAAAAATATAGTTGACAAGGTATAGACATGTTGCTATAATGCAATACAGATGTAACAAATTTGTAATAAATTTTATTTGATTTGGAACAATTTTGGAGGTATAGCAAAATGTCTAAGGTGTCAAGAAAAGCTGCTGCCGCAGTAATTGCTGTAGGGTTGATGGCGACAACAGTTTTGACAAATATAAAAGCGGATGAGATTTATGATGATACATCGGTTGGTATCTCATCTGCACTTGAAAGATATGTAGAGTCTATGCAGGAAACAGATACAGCTGCTGCCGCAGATGTAGAGACAGTGGAAGCGGTTCCTGCAGCACAGACGGATGAGAGCAAACCGGTGCAGGAAGCGAAGGTAGCCGGCGCTGAGAAAGAATTGGATACGGAGGAAGCTTCCGAGGAGGAGAAAACAGAAGAAACAGGCTGCAGATATCCGCAGTTTGAGGGCCGTTGTCTTACAACGGCAACATCCTATGTAAATATCAGATCAGAAGCCAATGAGGATTCTGAGATTGTCGGAACCTTAGCGGCAAACGGTATTGCACTGGTAAAAGAAAAAGGCGATACATGGACAAAGATTGCATCAGGCTCCTGCGAAGGATATATCAGAAATGATTTCCTTGTATATGGAGATGATGCCGGCGCATATGCAGAGAGCCATTGTGGAAAGATTGCAACCATTACAACCGAAACATTAAATGTACGTTTAGAGCCGAGTCAGGACAGTGATTGTGTTACGATGGTGCCGGGCGGCTTGTCCTATCCGATTCTGGAAGAGACAGACGGCTGGGTAAAGATTCAGGTTGACAGCCAGATGTCAGGATACATAAATACAGATTATGCCGATATAAGTTTTGATGTTGTGAGAGCGGTATCCGTAGCCGAGGCAGAAGCAATGAGACAGGCTGAGGAAGCAGCGAAGCAGCAGGAGCAGGAGAGCAGTTCCAATAGTTCCGGCAGTTCATCCGGAAACACAGATTCCGGTTCAGCCAGCACATCCGGCAGCTCAGGTTCAGGCAGCTCAGGCAGTCAGTCCACCACGCCGCCTCCATCCAGTGGAGATACAGGCGTTGACCTTGCAAATTATGCACTTCAGTTTGTCGGAAATCCATATGTATATGGTGGTACAAGTCTGACAAACGGTACAGACTGTTCAGGATTTACGATGCTGATCTATGCACAGTACGGTATCAGCTTACCACATTCCGCTACAGCACAGAGCTCTTACGGAACCTCTATTGATATCTCAGACCGTGAGCCAGGTGATTTGATTTTCTATCATCCGGACGGTATGGGCGGATATGACCATGTTGCACTTTATGTTGGAAACGATACGGTTGTTCATGCCAGCACAGCATCAACAGGTATTAAGACCTCGGCATACAACTACAGCACCCCACAGAAGATTGTACGTTTGCTTGGTCAGTAAAATTAAGAGAAGTATAAGACACACTATGGCAGGGAAAACTACCATAGTGTGTTTTTTACTATTCCTGTAAAAAAGAGTTTGCGGTATTATGTTTCTGTGACTGCTGTGTTCATTGACATCAATATGGAATTATGATATAACTCATAGAGTGGACGGAATCAATCGAAAGAAGTCTGAAAGGAAAGGCAATTATGCCGGTTTTTGAAGTAAAAGGACACAAGATAGAAGGAGGATTTTGAGTTATGAATATAGGAGTGATTTTTGCGGGCGGTGTAGGCAGGAGAATGAACGGTACAGCCAAACCAAAGCAATTTCTGAATGTATATGGAAAACCGATTATTATTCATACTTTGGAGCTTTTTGAACTGCATAAAGACATTGATGCAATTGTAGTTGCGTGTCTGGAAGATTGGATTCCTTATCTCGAAGAATTGATCGGCCGGTACAATCTGAAAAAG
Organism: uncultured Coprococcus sp.; assembly: GCA_947632705.1. GTDB lineage: Bacteria > Bacillota > Clostridia > Lachnospirales > Lachnospiraceae > Coprococcus. The sequence continues at coordinate 5,208 of CANRQE010000049.1, forward strand.
ATAAAGAAAGTAGTGCCGGGTGGGTCGAACGGTCAGGAATCCATCTATCGTGGATTAAAAGCAGCAAAAGAGATTGCAAATGGTGAGAAAGCAATTGTTTTAATTCATGACGGGGTGCGGCCTTTGATAGATGAAAAGACAATCAGTGATAATATTGCATCTGTAGAAAAACATGGTTCTGCAATTACCTGTGTTTGTGTGAAGGAAACAGTTCTTGTGGTTTCTGAGGACAATTCAATTTCAGAAATACCGAATCGTGACAATACCAAATTAGCAAGGGCTCCACAGAGCTTTTATCTGGATGATATTTTGGAATGCCATAGTAAAGCGATTCAGGAAAATAAATTTGATTTTATTGATTCCTGTTCCATGGCGCAATATTATGGAAAAAAACTGTATTTAATTGAGGGACCTCAGGAAAATATCAAAATAACAACGCCCGACGATTTATACGTGCTGAGGGCTTTGCTAAAAGCAAAAGAAGAAGCACAGGTATTCGGATAAAAGATATGGTGGTAGGTAAAATGAAAAATATACTTCTTGAAGATATGGATATTATAGCAAACAGTGATTTTCCATTTGATGAATTCAAAGGAAAGTCGTTTCTTGTGACAGGAGCGACCGGTTTAATTGGCTCTTTACTGATTAAAGCATTACTTTATTGTAATCGTGTTCATAATCTGGATTTGAAAGTATTTGCTGTAGTCAGAAGCGAAGAAAAAGCGAAAATGGTTTTTCAGGATTTTTTGTCTTATGGAGGATTGGAATTTTTGCTTGCAGATTTGGAAAAAGATGTGATAGAGCTGGATATGTCATGTGATTATATAATTCATGCTGCAGCAGTAACCGCATCCAAAATTATGGTATCGGATCCTGTCGGAACCATTCGTACAGCGGTTGTGGGAACGGATCAGCTGCTGCGGTTTGCGGTTGAGCATCAATGCAGATCATTTGTATATATTTCCTCTATGGAAATATACGGACAGCCGATAACGGATGGCAGGACAACAGAAAAAGATCTTGGTTATGTGGATATTACAACGGTAAGAAGCTGCTATCCGGAAGGAAAAAGGATGTGTGAATGTCTGTGTACGGCATATGCATCCCAATATGGCTTAAATGTAAAGAGTGCCCGTCTTGCCCAGACGTTCGGAGCCGGTATACTCCCGACCGAGAACCGCGTCTTCGCACAGTTTGCCCGCAGCGCAATGAAAGGGGAGGACATCGTACTCCATACAAAGGGAGAATCGGAAGGAAACTATATCTATACCAGAGATGCAGTCAGGGCAATCCTTATGCTTTTAGTTTCCGGTGAACCGGGAAATGCATATAATATTGCAAATGAAGAAAGCCATGTGACAATCAAACAGATGGCAGAACTTGTGGCAAAAGAAATTGCAAACGATACAATCAAGGTTGTAATTGATATACCAGAAGACAGTGCATCCTTAGGATATGCACCAAGCGTAAAAATGTGGCTTGATGCTTCTAAAATGAAAGAATTAGGATGGGAAGCAGAGGTTAGCCTGATTGAGTCATATCGGCGTATGATACAATGGATGCAGGTATAGAATAAAGGCAGGAGAGGACTGGATATGCTTAAAGCAGTGATTCTTGCAGCAGGAAAAGGAACAAGAATGAAGTCAGATAAACCAAAGGTAGCCCATTTTGTAATGGGCAGACCGATGGTTTATTATTCTATAGAGGCAGCAAAACAGGCCGGTGCACAAGAAATCTGTGTGATCGTCGGATATCAGGCCGGGATGGTAAAGGAAGCAGTATCTGAGGCATATCATGATGCAGGGGAATGCCTGCCGTCTGTCAGCTATGTACTTCAGGAGGAGCAGCTCGGAACCGGGCATGCGGTCAAGTGTGCGGCTGAGTTCATTGGAACAGAGGGAAATATCATGATCTTATGCGGGGATACCCCGCTTGTCACAGGGCAGACTTTGAAGAAAGCAGTCGCGGCACATGAACAGAGGAAAAACGGAGTAACCGTCATATCTGCCATTCTGCAGGAGCCCTTTGGCTATGGAAGGATCATTCGCAGTGCCGCAGGTCTGCAAAAGATCGTAGAAGAAAAGGATGCTTCCAAACAGGAAAAGCTTGTACATGAGGTAAATTCCGGCATGTACATTTTCCGGTGTGATGCATTATCAGAAGCATTATTCAGGATTTCCAATCACAATGCACAGGGAGAATATTATCTTCCGGATACAATAGAAATTATCAGAAATATGGGCCTTCCGGTGGATGCGGTTCCGTTGGAGGATGCTGACGAGATCAAAGGAGTCAATACGCCGGAGCAGCTTGCAGAGGCAGAGAATATCATGAGGCAGAGAGGTTGATGGTATGAAGATTATTGTAGGCCTCGGAAATCCGGGCATCCGATATGCGGGAACCAGACATAATATCGGATTTTCTGTTATAGATGAGCTGGCAGAAAAATATAATATAGCATTAGATGAAAAAAAACATAAAGCAGTTTTCGGAAAAGGGCTGATTGAAGGGGAGAAGGTCATTCTGGCAATGCCTCAGACATTTATGAACTTAAGCGGTGAAAGCGTCCGGGAACTGTTAGATTATTATAGATGCAGTACGGAGGATGTGATCGTCATTTATGATGATATAGATCTGGATATCGGAAAGCTTCGGATTCGTGAGAAGGGAAGCGCAGGCGGACATAATGGTATGAAAAATATCATTGCACATCTGGGCAGTCAGGAATTTGTGCGTATCCGTGTCGGTGTGGGAGAAAAACCAAAGGGAATGGACCTTGCCGATTATGTGTTATCCAGATTTGCAAAAGAGGACTTGCCGCTGATCCGGGAAAGCTGTACAAAGGCTTGTGAAGCCGTCAGTGTCATCCTTGCGGAAAATGCGGCAGCAGCTATGAACCGATACAATGCATGAGCAAAAAAGAAACTGATTAAAGGAGAGAATGGAGAAGGGTTCCTTTGCACTATAGTTGAAATGATTATAGGAATGGGGCACCCTCATTTATATTATGGAAGCATTACAGGAACCTTTTCGGCAACTGGATATCTATGGACAGATCAGGCAATGGCTGGCACAAAAGGAACAGCCGGTCAATATTACCGGACCGGTGTCCACGGACCGGGCATTTGTCATGCAGGGATTGTCTGAACAGGCGGATACCAGACTGGTGATCACCTATGATGAACAGCGTATGAACCAGCTGTATGAGGATCTGCGGTTCTACGATAGAAACATTTATCTGTACCCATCCAAGGATATTCTGTTTTTCAGTGCAGATATCCATGGCAATTCCATAGCAAGAAGAAGGATGGATATTTATAAGAGGTTGCTCAATCATGAAAAATGTACCGTTATTTTAACCATAGATGCACTGCTTGAGAAAATACCGGCGCTTTCATATCTGGAAAACAGTATTTTTAAGATTCAGACGGCAGATACTCTGGACGTAGAAGAACTGAAGACCAGATTGATTGAATTTGGATACGAGAAAACAGACAGCGTGGACGGAGTGGGTCAATTTGCGGTCAGAGGCGGAATTATCGATATATTTCCTATGACAGAGGAATGTCCGTACCGGATTGACCTGTGGGATACGGAAGTAGATACCATTAAGAGCTTTGATGTGGAAAGCCAGCGATCCATCGAAACGGTTGACAGTATTACTGTCTATTCAGCAAGTGAGATGGTATTATCCAAAAAAAGAATTGCAAAGGGCATTCAAAAGATCGATCAGGAATATCGGGAATATGCGAAGCAGCTAAAGGACAGCTTCCGGACAGAGGAATATGCCAGATTAAAGCGGGAGATTACCTCCGTGAAGGAACAGCTTACGGAATATAATGCAGCAGCCGGAGTTGATAGTTATGTAAACTACTTCTACAGCCGGACAGTTTCTCTGCTGGACTGTTTTCCGCAGGATACCTGCATCCTGATAGATGAGCCGCATAAGATTTCCGAATATGCAGATACCTGTGTGAGGACATTTAAAGAGAGTATGGGGAACCGGTTAAAGGGAGGTTATATCCTTCCGGGACAGGCCGAACTGTTATTTGACTATGAGGTTATTGCTGCAAAGTTTAAAGCATATCCGTCATTTACATTCTCCGATCTGTATCAGGAGGACGCATGGATACAGGATGCACATCAGGTACAGATATCCAGCAGGAGTATTATTTCCTATAAAAACAGTTTTGAGCTTTTAGTGGCAGATCTGGAAAAATGGAAAAAGAAAGGATATAAGCTGCTGTTAGTCTGCGCTTCAGCCACAAGGGGCAGGCGGCTTGCAGATAATCTGTTAAATCATGATGTAGACTGTTTTTTTTCTGAAAACAGAAACCGGACATTAAGTTCCAGAGAAATTATGGTTACTACCGGCAGACTCCGCTGCGGCTTCGAATTTCCGGATTTGAAGCTTGCGGTTATCAGCGAGGGAGATGTATTTACCGAACGGACCAGAACGGTTAAAAAACCAAAATATAAGTCGAGATATACCGGAGAGGTGATCAAGAATTTTGCGGACATCAGTGTCGGAGATTATGTGATTCATGAAAAGTACGGGATCGGTATATACAGAGGTATAGAAAAGGTAGAGGTAGACAGAGTCCTGAAGGATTATGTCACGATTGAATATGCCGGCGGAGGCAAACTGTATGTATTGGCATCTGAGGTAGAATCCATTCAGAAATACAGCGATAAAGAGGGCAGACGTGTCAAGATCAACCGTCTGGGAGGTACGGAATGGGAAAAGACCAGAAAGCGGGTGCAGGGACATGTCGCAGATGTTGCAAAGGAACTGGTAGAGCTTTATGCGAAACGGCAGTCCCGGAAAGGCTTCTGCTTTTCACCGGATACGGTGTGGCAGAAAGAATTTGAAGAAATGTTTCCGTATGTGGAGACAGAGGATCAGCTGAAAGCGATTGCCGAAACGAAAAAAGACATGGAAAGCGATAAAATCATGGACCGTCTGATCTGTGGAGATGTCGGCTACGGCAAAACCGAGATTGCCATCCGCGCCGCCTTCAAGGCAGCAGGAGACAGCAAACAGACAGCCTATCTTGTCCCAACTACCATTCTTGCCCAGCAGCATTATAATACCTTTAAAGAGCGAATGAAGGACTTTCCGATAGAGATACGGCTGCTGTGCAGATTCTGTACCCCAAAAGAAATCAGGGAGACAATCAGGGATTTAAAAGAAGGAAAGGTAGACATTGTAATAGGAACACACCGGCTGTTGTCCAAGGATGTTGCGTTTAAGGATCTGGGACTTCTGATCATAGATGAGGAACAGCGGTTCGGAGTCACCCATAAAGAAAAGATTAAACAGCTCAAAACAGATGTGGACGTTATTACCCTGACTGCAACGCCGATTCCACGGACACTCCATATGAGTCTGATCGGGATTCGGGATATGAGTGTTCTGGAGGAGGCTCCGGTAGACCGCAGGGCGATTCAGACCTACGTTCTGGAATATGATCCCGAGCTTGTGCGTGAGGCAATTAAGAGAGAACTTGCCAGAGAAGGGCAGGTATACTATGTATATAATCGCGTCAATCATATTGAAGAAGTAACCAGAGAATTGAAGCTCCTGATTCCGGAAGCCAATATCGAATTTGCGCATGGCCAGATGAATGAGCGGGAACTGGAAAATATCATGCTGCGATTTATCCGAAGAGAGATAGATGTTCTGGTAACAACAACGATCATTGAAACAGGACTGGATATACCGAACGCCAATACAATGATTGTCCATGATGCAGATAATTTCGGACTGGCACAGCTTTATCAGCTGCGCGGGCGTGTCGGACGTTCGGACAGAAATGCATATGCATTTTTGATGTATAAGCGTGATAAGCTGATTAAGGAAACAGCAGAAAAACGATTAAAGGCGATACGGGAATTTACAGATCTGGGCTCCGGAATCCGGGTCTCAATGAAGGATCTGGAAATCAGAGGCGCAGGGAACATTCTGGGAGCAGATCAGTCCGGCCATATGGAAGCGGTTGGATATGATCTGTACTGTAAGATGTTAAATGACGCCATCAGACGGATGAAGGGTGAAACGGTAGAGGAACATTTTGAGACAACCGTGCAGCTTCCGTTTGACGCCTATATTCCTGCTGAGTATGTAAAAAATGAATTTATCAAGCTGGATTTATATAAACGGATTTCCCAGATTGAGGAAGAAGAACATTACGAAGACTTGGTAGATGAGATGATTGACCGGTTTGGAGAGCCGCCGCAGGAAGTGAAAAATCTGATGGATATCTCTCTGCTGAAGGCAAGGGCCAATAAAGCCTATATAACCAGTATCACGCTGACCGGACAGGAGCTGAAATTTGGAATGTATCCGGAAGCAAAGATTGAAACGGAACGGATAGACGATATGCTGAATCATTATTTTGGCAAAATGCATTTTGTGCTGGGTAAGACGCCGATGTTTATATTGCGTGCAAAGCTGTTAACGGAGCGGGAAATCTGGCAGCAGGTAGATGCAGTAGTGGAAGATTTGGAACAACTTCTGATTTCGGGCTTGTAATCGAAACCTGTTGCATATAAAATATGAGATAGAATGACAGGGAGGTGTATTCTTTGAAAAAACTCATAGGAATACTCTGTCTGTGTATTCTGGCTTCCCTTTTATCCGCATGCGGAAAGGAAGAACAGGATGAAGCAGGCAAATGGATCGTATTTGAATTTGATGACCAGAATATTTATCTGGATGAAGTCTATATATATGCGCGGACAACCATGGAAAGCTACGAAAAGGAATATGGTGAAGATATCTGGGGAAATGTAATCGTGACGGACGACGGGATTGAAATGGATGTCGAGGAGATGGCCAGAAAAGAGATTATTGATGATATCGTAAAAACCAAGGTTCTGGTGGCGCAGGCTGACACTTACGGAATCAGTCTGACAAATGAAGAAATAGAAGCACAGGAAGCCAAAGCAGATGAATTCTATAATACTTTGACGGATGAGCAGATTGCTTCGGTGGATATGGAACTTGAAACGGTCAAAACCGTTATGAAGGAAAATCTGATCGCGGACAAGGTGTATGACTATGTAATGCGGGATAATACTGCGGAGGTATCGGATGAACAGGCCAGAATGACCACCTTTTATGATATGTTCTTTGAATGCTATTATGAGGATGACTTTGGAAATATTGTCGTCTATAACGGCGAACGGATAAAGGAACAGAAGGAGAGGGCTGAAGAAGCTTACAGAACGATTCTGGAAGGAAAAGAAAATCCCGACTTTAACATTGTTTTTCTCGGACATACATACAATCTTCAGTATGCGGGGAGCCATACTATGAGCCGGTTTGAGATTTTAGATACCTATGGTCAGGAGGTATTGGATCTGATGTATTCCATGGAGGATGGTTCCATTTCTCCGGTAGTGGAAACAGAGTATGGGTACCATATTTTTCAGATGATTGCACTGACCGACAGAGAGGCTACAGAAAAAAATAAAGAGCAGCTGAACAATGAAGCCAATCAGGCGTATTTTGACAATTTGATGAGCAGCTGGCTTTCCGATATTGACAGCGGTTACAGCTATGCAAAAAGGGT
>CANRQE010000050.1 GCA_947632705.1 uncultured Coprococcus sp.
ATGGGATCTTAGCTCAGCTGGGAGAGCATCTGCCTTACAAGCAGAGGGTCATAGGTTCGAGCCCTATAGGTCCCATTTCATATGGCGGGATAGCTCAGTTGGCTAGAGCATACGGTTCATACCCGTAGTGTCGAGGGTTCAAATCCCCCTCCCGCTACTAAAAAATCTGATTATACGATTCGTATAATCAGATTTTTTTATCTTCTCCCTGTCAGGGAAGTGATCAGATAGACAATCAGCAGAATCAATCCTACAGGTACTGCAACATAAATCAGTACATTCAGTCCGACCATCACCAAAAAGATAATAACGGCCAATATAATCAACAGGCAAAAGGCCAATACCACCTTACCGAGAACGGTTCCAAAATCGAGTTTCCCGAATGCAAAGCTTGTATTTCCATTTTCATCTACATTGATATGCCAGCCCTTCTGATTTTTTTCGTCGTCATCCGAATATCTGTCCTGTTTCCTTTTTTTGTCATCAGGCATCTCATAAAACCGGCTGCCGCTGTCTCCGCCTGACGTTTCAATAATGGTTTTTGCGACCACACGCCCAGAACCTAATGCTTTCGTAATCTCTTCCTCTGACTTTCCCTCTTTCATCTGACGTCTGAAATAATCCTCATAATACTGAACTGTATCATAATAGACCTCCGGTGGTACACATCCTGCCAGTGCTTTCTTCAATTCATCCATAAATTCTTTCTTCTTCACCGTCTGTCCTCCCGCTTTTACATATTGATATAAACAACTATCACATAATAGGTTCCCATATCCTCTATCACATAAGTAACGCTTCTGACATTTGTCTGTGCATATAAAAATGACAGATCCATCGATTCCTGATTTCCGGATGCAACTGCCGTTTCCAAAATAGTATTTTGTCCCGTCTGATGAATCAGACCGGCCTTTGCCTCTTCAAAAGTATCATAATAAGCAAACCGTCTGACATAATAGTTATTCTCAGTTGCGCTGCATTCATGATAATATTGCTCATGCCAGGTATGGGTAGACCGTAACGCCTCATCTGTTACATTAAAATAGGTATGTTTAACCCGGCTTCCCATATCAGGCAGGGAATCATCCCAGGTCAAATCAACATTATACCATTTATCATTCAGTCTGACCTGATTCCATGCATGAAGTGATTCGTCAGCATATCCGACAACAATATCACAATCAATATCCATACAGGTCATCATCAGAAAAAAGGCCTCCGCATAACCGTCACAGACTGCTTTTTTCCTGATCAATACGCCATATGCCGTATATGCATCTTCCTCCGTCTCCGGAAATCCATAGGAGCAGTTCTCTACCAGATAATCATGTGCCGCCACCTCTTTTTCAAAGTCCGACATCGGCTCTGTGATGCGGGTATCCAAAAAAGTATTGATTGCCGCATAGATCTCCTGTGCCTTCGTGCGACCGGCAGGAATCTCCTCCTGATACAGGAATTTTCTGACTACATAATAATTATCGGACAAGGTATAGTTAAACTGGATTGCCAGATAATCTCCGGACTCCAGAAAAATTCTGTAAGAGTCTACATTCCCGACAGCAGAATCAACATACTCATTGATGACCTTCACATCTTCCTTCTCAATATTCTTTACAAAAAACAGAGACGTCTCCTTTCCTTCTTCCATGGCTGCTATAACAGCCAGACGCAGATTCACCATTCCGTCTATCACATGGTCTTTCTGTATCACATTGAAGAAGCACCATCTTCCGCCCGTAAAAAGCAGTAAAAGGACTGCCGCAGTTATGATTCCCTTGATAAACAGCTTTCTGTCCTTCATAACAACCTCCGCTGTCAGTTCTATGATAGGCTTATTCTATCATCTGAACCCGCCATATGCAAATTATATTTCCCAAAATAACGGGATTTTAGGAAAATACTATATTTCTTATTGTTGCGAAAGCACGTCCCATGTTGTAAAATAGTACAAATGAAACACAATGAGAAAAGAGGAAATGAACATGGAAAAACTTTGGGGCGGCCGCTTCACAAAAGAAACGGACCAGCTGGTATATCATTTTAACGCCTCCATTTCATTTGATGCCAGATTCTATAAACAGGATATTCGGGGCAGCATTGCACATGTTACGATGTTATGCGCATCCGGAATTCTGACAGAAGAAGAACGGGATCAGATTATTAACGGTTTAAACGGCATTTTAAAGGACGTGGAAAACGGAACGTTACAGATTACATCCGAATATGAGGACATACACAGCTTTGTGGAATCCAATCTGATTGAACGGATCGGAGATACCGGTAAAAAGCTTCACACGGGAAGAAGCAGAAACGACCAGGTAGCGCTTGACATGAGGCTCTATGTCCGCGATGAAATAACAGAAATAAAGACACTCTTAAAGCAGCTTCTTGTAACCCTGCATCAGATGATGAAGGAACATACAGATACCTATATGCCGGGATTTACGCATCTGCAGAAGGCTCAGCCTGTCACACTGGCTCACCATCTCGGTGCATATATGGAGATGATAAAACGTGATTATGGCAGACTGACAGATCTCTATGCCAGAATGAATTACTGCCCGCTCGGCGCCGGCGCACTTGCAGGGACCACCTATCCCCTCAACAGAGCGCTTACCGCTTCTCTGCTGGATTTTACAGGTCCTACATTAAACAGCATGGACTCCGTTTCAGACAGGGATTATTGTATTGAGCTGTTATCGGCACTTGCAATGATTATGATGCATCTAAGCCGTTTTTCCGAAGAATTGATTCTCTGGAACTCCAATGAATACCAGTTCATTGAACTGGACGATTCCTACAGCACCGGCAGTTCCATTATGCCGCAAAAGAAAAATCCGGATATTGCCGAATTAGTCAGAGGCAAAACAGGCAGGGTGTACGGTGCCCTGACGTCTCTGCTGACCGTCATGAAGGGAATTCCGCTCGCATACAATAAGGACATGCAGGAAGATAAAGAATTGACCTTTGATGCAATTGATACCGCAAAAGGCTGCATTGCATTATTTACCGGCATGCTCTCTACCATGTCTGTCAACAGGGAACGTATGGAAGCGTCTGCAAAAAACGGCTTTACCAACGCCACTGACGCGGCAGACTATCTGGTCAATCACGGCGTTCCATTTAGAGACGCCCATGGAATCGTGGGCCAGCTGGTACTGCTCTGTATCGATAAACAGATTGCCTTAGATGATCTGCCTTTGGAAGAATATCAGGCTGTATGCCCTGTCTTTCAGGAGGATATCTATCAGGCAATCAGTATGGAGGAATGTGTAAAAAAACGCAACACCATCGGGGCTCCCGGAAATGAAGCCATGAAACAGGTAATTGCGGTCAATGAAGCTTATCTCAATACATTAGAATAAATGGGAATTTTCAAGACAGGAGTGAAACAGCATGAACAATACAACAAAGGCCAAATATAATATGGCGGAAAAAATGTTAAGAGGCCACATTGATATCGAAGAAGTCGTCTTAATGAGCGGCCTGACAAAAGAAGAGGTTCAAAACATTTACGATAAGATTGAGAATGAGAATCCTGAAGCCAAATATCTAAAAGGACTGGATTTTCAGGATTTTGAACTGGGACCCGTACTGTTTGACAATTATAATGATACCGATAACGATACTTTGCCGGACGCCGAAGCTGCTCCGGAGGATGCTGCAAAATAGCCGGAAACCATTTCTCAGGATTGATAATATTCTGATTCATAATATCCGCACAACCGAAAAAAGAATCTGCCGCCGGCAGATTCTTTTTTCGGTTTTTATTTTAAATAATTTTTTAGTGATTTCAATGCATTCTTTTCCAGGCGGCTGACCTGTGCCTGGGAAATTGCAATTTCAGAAGCCACCTCAGTCTGAGTCTTTCCTTCAAAAAACCGAAGCTTGATAATATTGAATTCCCTGTCATTCAATCGTTTCATTGCTTCATTCAGAGAAATATTTTCTACCCAGTTATCCTCTCTGTTTTTCTTATCGCTGACCTGATCCATGATATAAAGGGTATCTCCACCCTCCTGATAAACCGGCTCATATAAGGACAAAGGACTTGAAATTGCATCCAGTGCCATCGCAATTTCCTCTTTATCCACTTCAACAGCCGCGGCAATTTCTTCCAATGTCGGTTCTCTGTCATTTTTCTTTAAAAGCATATCCTTTGCGTAAATTGCTTTATATGCAATATCCCTCAGGGATCTCGATACACGGATGGAATTATTGTCCCGCAGATATCTTCTGCACTCTCCTATGATCATCGGAACGGCATAAGTGGAAAATTTTACATTCAGGCTTCTGTCAAAGTTATCAATTGCCTTGATCAGGCCGATACAGCCTACCTGAAACAGATCGTCAGGACTTTCATTCGAATTTGAAAAGCGTTGAATCACGCTTAGAACCAGTCTTAAGTTACCTTCTATAAATGTCTCTCTTGCCGCTGTGTCCCCCTGCTCCATACGGTCAAACAGCTCATTTTTTTCTTCCTCGGACAGCAGAGGCAGCTTTGCAGTATTTACACCACATATCATTACTCGGTTCAGAGCCATAATCTTATCCTCCAAAGTGTTTCCTTCAGAATCCTTCTTAAGATTCTTTCTAAAAATAGGATTCACTTTCATATAAGGAATTATTCAATGGCTGCTTTATTTTCAAACAACAAAATCCTACCAATTTATTCATGGCAGGATTCTATTTGAGCATTGTTATAATATTGTTACCTGATACGGGTTAATTCTTTCTGAACTCCAAAAGCTCCAGTCCTTCATTATGCTCCAACACCTGATTGATCACCCATTCATTTGAGAATAACAAAAGCGGATTGCCCTTCATATCCTTGACCTTCTTAACATCATTGACCCGCTTCAGCTTAGTCACATCCGTAGTCGGATCCTTGACCCAGCGGATGTAATGATACGGAATCGGTTCCAGTCTGATCTCACATCCATATTCATTTTCAAGGCGGTATTTCAAAACGTCAAACTGCAGCACGCCGACAACACCCACAATGATTTCTGATAAACCGGCTGTAAATTCCTGAAAAATCTGAATGGCCCCCTCCTGTGCAATCTGAGTAACCCCCTTGACGAACTGCTTTCTCTTCATGGTATTTAACTGTACGATTCTGCAGAAATGTTCCGGGGCAAAGGTCGGAATCCCCTCATATTCAAACTTTCCGGAGCCTGTCGTCAATGTATCGCCAATGGAAAACAACTCCGGATCAAAAACGCCGATCACATCTCCGGCGTACGCCTCCTCTATTATCTTTCTGTCCTGCGCCATCAGCTGCTGCGGTTGGGACAGCTTCAGCTTCCGTTTGCTTGCAACATGATAGACCTCCATCCCTGCTTCAAACTTTCCGGAGCAGATCCTCATAAAGGCAATCCTGTCTCTGTGAGCCTTGTTCATATTTGCCTGAATCTTGAAAACAAAAGCGGAAAACGGTTCCTCAATCGGATCAATAATCCCTTCCGTTGAATTTCTGCCTAACGGGGAAGTCGTCATCTCCAGAAAATAATGCAAAAACATATCGACGCCAAAGGTATTCAGGGCAGACCCGAAAAAAACAGGAGAAAGCGCACCTGCACGGACTTTTTCCAGATCAAGCTCATCTGTGGCTCCGTCAATCAATTCTATCTCCTCGCAGAGCTGATCATACAGATAAGGTCCGACCAGATCCTTTAGCTTCTGGTCATCAATATGATATTCTGTCTCTTCCGCCTTCTTGGCTCCTCCTGTGGAGATTGCCTGAAAGGTAGAGACGATTTTTGTTTTTCTGTCATATACCCCCTTGAACTCCTTCCCGGAACCGATCGGCCAGTTAATCGGACAGGTAGAAATTCCGAGAACGCTCTCAATATCATCCAGCAGTTCAAATGTATCTCTTGCATCTCTGTCCATTTTATTGATAAAAGTAAAAATAGGAATATGGCGCATGACGCACACCTTAAACAGCTTGATTGTCTGTGCCTCCACGCCTTTAGAAGCATCTATGACCATGACGGCAGAATCCGCCGCCATCAGGGTTCTATAGGTATCCTCAGAAAAATCCTGATGTCCCGGAGTATCCAGAATATTGATACAGTACCCGTTATAATTAAATTGAAGTACGGAGGAGGTAACGGAAATACCCCTTTCCTTTTCAATATCCATCCAATCTGAAACGGCAAATTTTGAATTTGCCTTCCCCTTGACAGAACCTGCCGTATTGATTGCTCCGCCAAACAACAGAAATTTTTCTGTCAGTGTGGTTTTTCCTGCATCCGGATGCGATATGATCGCAAAGGTCCGTCTCTTTTTAATTTCGTTTTCTGTCTTCTTATCTGCCATGCTTTCGCCCTCATATTCCGAAACTGATCAGGTTTCTGATTCCATCGTTTCTATTTTTTGTCATTCATTCTGTCTTTATTCTTTTTTGCCCACAGCATCAATGATTGAATATTGACAGACATCTTTTCCAGCTCCATAAGTACCGTATCAAATTTTTCCAGTTCTTCTGCGTCTACAGAGCCATCCTCCGTAATATCGATCAGCTTGGATGTCAGGTCCGACATCTTCTGCGACGAACCCAAAAACTGAAGAATCAGTCTGTCCAGACTGTCTGCTTTCACGGGTCTGATCGTTTTTTTGCCCACCGGACACTCTCCGGAACAATAAAGATTACAAAGCTCCGGAATGCCATATGCTTCTGACATCGCAAGCACTTCTTCCGGATATGGTATGACCGTTCCAAGCTCTATTCTGGCGAGTCGTGTACGGTCAATACACAGGATCTCCGCTGCCTTTTCCCTGCTGACAAAATTCTCATTATGCTTTGATGCATTATATCTTGCAATATAATATTTGTTATGTAACGCTTTGGTCGCTTTTTTACTCATTGATCTATCCCCTTTTTATCCTTCTGCCTGTGTGGAACGCTTCTCATTGATCCGTCGGATAATATTTAACAGAAGCTCGGCAGTCTCTTTTGTTTCTAACAATGCATTCTCCATTGTAATCGTATAATGATCGAAATCCTTCCAGTTCTCACCAGTAAAATGTCTGTAATAAGCTGACATGGCATGATCTCTTCTGCTGATCAGATGCTGCGCAGTCTTCTGATCAATCTTATAATCTCTGATCAGACGGTTCAGCCTGTGTTCCATATCGGAATGAATGTGGATATGAATTGCATTCGGATAGTCCTTTAAAATATAATTTGAACAATGCCCGATTATAACACAATTCTCATGAGTCAGCCCTGAGATTACTTTCTTCTGTGCTTCAAACAATTCCGCATACGGATCCATATGGCTGCCCGGAACGGAAAATGCTTCCGTAATAAATTCTTCATACAGATTCTGATACAGTTTCTCATCATGCGCTTCTGTATATTCTATGGTAGTGCCGCATTCCTTACTGACAAGCTCTGCAAGATTTCTATCGTATAAACGAAAGCCGAGACTTTCTGCGATGATCTTTCCGATCTTATGACCGCCGCTTCCATAATCCGAGCTGATCGTTATAACAAGCGAAGCGGTATCCTTCGGTACTGACAGCACCCGTTTTGGTAAATCGGGCCGCAGGGCTTTGCCGCTGCTTAAATAATGTTCCATAAAATACAGCTTTCGCGTAAAAAAAGTGGAACACGGGGCAATCAGGACAACCGCAAGAAAGCTTCCTTCCCTGACGGCAACGATTTCATGCATAAATGCATAAGATAAAATCATGGCAACAATCACCATAATTCCATCCGCACACAGCTTGACCCTGCTGAATTCCTTTTCAAATCTGACAGAAACAGCTTTTACAATGGCCTCACCTGACAGCATGACAACATCGGCAAGAACCTGTATGCTGACGCCCAGAGCCCTGACTACGCAGCCTGCAACCAGCACACACAATTGTATCCCGTAGTGACTGCTTTCCAGAAACCCGAACAGATTCAGGGAAAGATCAACAAAATAGCCGAATGCGAGAGATACGGGAATCTGTAAAAACTGATAAATCTGAAACTGTCTGCCCAATATGATGATCTGCAAAAGCAGCAGGATCATATTCAGAAGGAACGTAAAAGTACCAACTGAATATCCTGTGGCCTGATGCATAACATCCGGAATGACAGCAATCGGCGATGTACCAAGCGCCGCCACTATAATCAACGCCACGCCCATTGCATTAATAAATAATCCTATGGCAAAAAAGAGATATCGCTTTACTAACTCCTGTTTATTACGCAAATAATTTCCTCCATATCTTTCAGCTCTGTCAATTCCAGATCTGTAATCTCCCTGCGTTCCGAGCAGGCTGACATCAGACAGGAACAACTCTCCGTCTCATCCGGTATCCGGAATTCTTTAAAATAAATGCCCTTTGTATGAATATACGCATCGTCAAATAACCGGCCTTGTATATTGTCCGTAAAATCAAGACCTCGTCCCACTAATTTACCATAACTTTCCCGCCGTGTCCATATTCTGGCAAAGGTTTCTGCTTTTCCGCTCTCATCCTGTCCGGATTGTTCCAGAAAAATCTGCTCCTGTTCAGAAAACATACGGTCGGCAATTCTTTTTTTATAGGATGCAACCCCTTCAATATCGATACCACAAGGGGCATCATCCAGCATACAGACCGACCGGTGCCCGGAATGGCTCAGACTGAAATGAAACGGAAGTCCGTCTATTGCCGGCTTTCCGTATTCCCCTTCTTTATAAGCTGCCGACCTCTCATCCACTCCCTTCCCGGCAAGGGCATAAGCCAGCAGCAGTCCTGCTCCAAGACTTAACGCCCGATCCTTCGGGAACCGGAGCTTCTCCACCTTATGACGTCTGTATGCAGACACCAGAGGCATGTACCGGTTTCTGTTATTCTCTTCTAATAAAAAATCCGTATCGATCACATAAAGCTCCATTTGTCAACCCTTCCATAACAGACAAAAGAGTCCCATATAGGATGGAACTCTCTTGTCAATGTCTGTTTTTATTAGAACACATCAATCTTTGTTATATCCGGATATGCCCGCATATCCCTGTTCATTTCATCAATATGCAGACCTTTATAATCATAGACGGAATTATATGCCAGCTGCATATCAACTGCACACTGCATCATGGATATCGGCACGCCGACAAACATGTCATCCACTGAAATCTCTATCTCACCCGGATTCAGGGTAATGGAATCCTCTTTCTCATTATACGGCGGTGCAATCAGATTATTTTTTACAGCCTTGCTGAAATATGGCATTGTATTCGGCACGGAAATATACTTTTTGTTCAGAAGGATATTCTTATATTCATCCTTCAGCACACACAACTGCTCCTCTTCCTGAATATCGCCGACAAATGCCTTTGCCGCTTCCGCCATTACATGTTCTCTTCTGTCATTAGACGGTGAACCAAACATGATATTGATATCCTTTTCTGTCAGCTTCTGATCGGAAAAGGCAACAGAAATCATTTTCTCAGGACCAAATGCGCCGATGCCGCTAAAGAATTCGCGATAAATCTTCTCCATCTCATCCTTGACCGGAATCACTCTGCCGTTGTCAATATTATTCTCATTCTCCAACATCATACGGATCAAACCATTTTTTACCTCATTGATCCTGTTTTCCGTAATATAATCATAAGGCAGGAATTCATGATGACTGGCACTCTTTAAGATGTTCTTTACCGTCTGTTCGCCCTGCTTTGCCAGATCTTCAATGGAAATCTTCAGATCCTCTCCAAACTGGGAGAAGGTTTCATCCAGCCGTTCCGCCCTCTGCTGCAGCCAGCGCAGAGTGTCTCCAAACAGGTCCTGTGCATCAATTTCCTCCATAATCTTTGTACGTTCCGCCGCCAGGGTTTCCTTGATACAGGCATCAAAATATCCATTTTCGGTCTCTCGCTTTGCTGACGGGAAGGTAAAGAAACGTTTTGCAACGATTTCCTTAATGGAATCAATGATTCTTGTATATTCACCGGATGGCACATATCTGGCATGCCTCTCGGAAAGCTTTTTAATCTCTGCGATCATGCCTCTTGTAGAATCTGCAACGCCTGCACTTGGCGCTCCAATCAGATCAATTGCCGCATATGGCCCGTATATCTTAATATATTTGGAAATCACATCATCCAAAGAAGACCAGAGCTTATTCTTAATTGACTTCACCATAACAGGAAGGTCTTTCTCCATATTGACAATCCTGTCTTTCATTCTGGCACGGATATTCTCCTGTCCCTTCTTGATCATCTTATAAGTCGGCTTCTCAAACTGACCAAACTGGATCAGTCCATTCAAGGACAGATTGATCTCCTGTCCCGGATTGTCATAGAGAAAATCAGACAGCTCCTTCATGGCCCCTCTGATATCTTCCTCCGTCTTCGGATCAGAAAACGGTGAAACAAACAATCTCTTATATGCCTGCGTAAAAATCTCATTCTCGCAGATATTCTCAATCTCACGAATCGGAATCTTATAATCCGTTTCACTGACTACCTTATAATAGCAGTTCGAATCTCTGACAGCCGGATCACTATGCTCCATCTTCCAGTTCGTGATTGCATAATTCTCATTTTCAAAAAATACATCGCGCAGAAGCTTGCGGTCATCCTGTATATCGTTATTGCCGATATATTTGTTCGAAGCCAGTTTATATAAGAAATTCGCCGTATCCTGTAAGATTTCGCTCTCCGGCAGATAACCCTGTTCGTCTTTTTTGCCTGACACAAGCATACAGGCATCAAACAGATTCTCACGAATGGTCATCTTATGGACGGTGCTTTCAAAGGAATATACGTCATTCTTATCTGCAAGACGCATCAGATAGTCTACTTCCTTCATGGTCGCACAGCCATTGGCATTCAGTCTGGTCACAAGCTCAGAATTATTTGCAATCTCCAGATTACCAAAGAGCACATCCGGCATCAGAAGACATCCCCCGATCCGGAGATTATTCCATTTCTTTGCCTTGCCGTAAGCTCTGATATTATAAGCAATATCTGACAGAATTCCACTGCCCGTACCGCCTGCAACACCCGCAACCAGAATGACATCCAGAGTTCCGGATTCTATCTTATAATATATATCTTCCAGCTTGTCAAATAATAACATCCTGGTATCTGCATAAGAATTGGAAAACATCAGTCTTCCGATCTGTCTGTTCCCTTTTGCGCCGTCCGTCCCGATTGTAACAGACGGGAAGGCCGGATCCATCCAGTTTGCAAGATTCGGATGAATCGGATTGTTCTGGATTCCGTTTTCCAGAACATTATCAATATTCGGTCTGTAAATACTAATGACCTCAAGTGCATTAAAACCTATATGCTCTTTGCTGTCTTCAATGGTAGCTTCCATCTCGGGAATATCAGAATCCACCATCAGGAAATGAATGTTGTCTTCCGGAGTAATGTCATTCATCAACATTCCCTTCAGATTGCAAACGGTACGGCTTCCGATTCCCCCAAGGCCGATAACAAGCAGATTTCCGTTAAATCTGTCCTCATGGCTGATCTTACCAAATACTCTGATATCTTTCAGTTTACTAAATTCTTCTTTTTGTGTATCAATCAGTATCATATAGATTTCTCCCCTTATTCACCTCATGCAATGGAATCTCTGATTTTTAGTTATAATCATCCATTTAACCTTATGCGTATAGGTTACCACTATTTCAAGTCATTTTCAACAAAATCTTTTTCGTTTTTTAGATATATTTTATGTTGCATATACCATATACACATAATCATGCGTGAA
>CANRQE010000051.1 GCA_947632705.1 uncultured Coprococcus sp.
AAATAGTGAAAGGTCAGTGCGCCAGTTTCATGACGCATTGGTGTCTTTCGCAGAAAGACGGGTAATAAACATGAATATGAAAAAAAGATGGATATGTCTATATGTTGAAAATGAGATCGGGGTACTGGCAAGAATCTCAGGGCTTTTTTCCAGCAAATCCTACAATCTGGACAGCCTGACAGTAGGGGAAACAGAGGATGTAACGGTTTCCCGTATGACAATCAGCTTTACCAGTGACGACCAGACCTTTGAACAGGTGAAAAAACAGCTGAACCGCAGCGTTGAGGTTATCAAGGTTGTGGATTATACAGACATACCGATTCATAAAAAAGAAATCTTATTTATTAAGGTCAACAGCTGTTCTACAGCTGATAAGGACGAGGTTTTCCGTATCGCAAATGCATTTGATTATACGGTAACGGATTATGACAGAAACTCCATTCTGGTAGAATGCGTCCAGACAGAAACCAGAAACGACAATGCCATCAAATTGTTCAAAGAGAGCTTTCCAAACCGGATTGAGGTGGTCCGGGGCGGCAGCGTTGCCGTTGAAGCAATCAGTATGGCGGAACGGTAACGGCATTTTTAGGCAATATAGCAAAAAAATTTTGTAAATTTTTCAGAAATCCATGATTATTTCTTGAAAAATAATTCATTTCATAATACAATATTCTCAAGTGGTATTATATCTAACTATAACATTATACGAAAAGGAGAATTACATAATGTTGACAAAGGATCAGATTGAATCAAAAACCTTTAAAAAGGGGCTTTTTGGCTTTAATAAAGATGAAGTCAGTTCTTTCTTAAGAGAAATTGCTTCAGAGTATGAAGAACTCCAGAACAAATATGATGCTTTGGTAAAGGAAAATGAAATTTCCAAGAAATCTCTCGTTGAAAACAGCGTAAAGATTTACGAATTGGAAAAACAGCTGGAGCAGGCTGCGCCGGGTGCAAAAAAAGAGCAGAATGCAATTAACAGCGAAGCAAATAAGATTATCAATGATGCCAAGAAAAAGGCAAATGAGGTTCTTTCCAATGCAAAGGCTGAGCTTGCAAAGCTAAAGGCAGAGATGGAAGAGCTGAAAGCTTCCGGTGCCTCCGCATCTGCTTCCTCTACGGTATCCTCCTCTGCATTTGATGAAGATCTGGATACAGAGCCGGCATCAGGTTCCATTGAAGCTGATCCGATCACCAAATTAAAGATGAAGTCACAGACTGTTGAGGTTCCTCAAAAGCTGAAGATGAAGCCGAAGGAAGAACCGAAGCCACAGGCCTTTGCCGGTAAAACAGCAATCAAAGAAGAAGAGGAAGAGGTTGAAGAGATCTTTGTTGGCGAGGTTGAAGAAGGCACAAATCGGAATCAGGTATTGATTGGTGACGGTGATGAGGATGCTGACTTTGAGTTTTTATAAAGAGTTGGTATATGCGTATGTCATTTGAAGAATGTTTGGCTACATTTCATAAATTTGAATCAGAGTTGACCTTTGAAGATATTCCGGAGCATACCTGCGGGCAGATTCAACTGATTGGAAAAGACCGTGGCAGTTTTTATTTT
The DNA here is from genome assembly GCA_947632705.1 of uncultured Coprococcus sp. Taxonomy (GTDB): domain Bacteria; phylum Bacillota; class Clostridia; order Lachnospirales; family Lachnospiraceae; genus Coprococcus. The sequence goes on from CANRQE010000051.1 coordinate 1,559, forward strand.
ATTATAGAAAACGGGAAGATGACTGTATATTCCGGCGAGTATAAGACCAGGCAGATTTTGTATATTTTTACACCAACCATGCTGGAACGGATCTTGAATGGGGTAATAGATCCTGTTTATGCATATACAACAGGTAAATTTCAAATGCTGGGAGATCTGGCACTTGGAAGAACCGTTCTGACAAAGTTTGTAAAAGCAAAGAATTAAATCATAAAAACGGAGCAGATCTATGACAGTATCTGCTCCGTTTTTTCTTTATCCGTCAGTTAGTTACTGACGATTTTTTTGATTTATAAGATTTCTGCAACTTCCTTCAGCAGACGTTCTGTTTTATCCCAGCCGAGACATGCATCTGTAATGGATTTTCCATAGCAGCCTCCGTTCACCGGCTGATTTCCGTCTTCAATATAACTTTCTACCATGACGCCTTTTACAAGATTTTTGATGTCATCGTCACATCTGCGGCTATGCAGCACCTCTTTGATAATTCTCGGCTGTTCTTCAAAACGTTTGCCGGAGTTGTTATGATTGGCGTCTACAATACAGGCCGGATTCAACAGATTGAATTTCTGATATTCATCTACCAGCAACCGTAAATCCTCATAGTGATAGTTTGAAATGGACTGGCCGTGTTTATTTAATGCGCCCCTCAGGATGCAGTGGGTCAGCGGATTCCCATCCGTATGTGCTTCCCATCCGGAAAACAGGAAGGTATGCGGGTGCTGTCCTGCAATACAGGAATTCATCATAACATTATAGTCTCCGCTGGTTGGGTTTTTCATGCCGACAGGCACATCCATTCCGCTGGCGGTCAATCTGTGCTGCTGATCCTCTACGGAACGGGCTCCGATTGCGACATAAGATAAGATATCGTCTACATACTGCCAGTTTTCAGAATAAAGCATCTCATCTGCAGCGGTAAGTCCTGTTTCTCTGATCGCACGGATGTGCATTTTACGGATAGCGTACAGGCCCTCCAGCATATCTGAGGCCTTGGTCGGATCCGGCTGATGCAGCATACCTTTATATCCCTCGCCGGTAGTTCTTGGCTTGTTTGTATAGATCCTCGGGATAACCAGAATTTTATCCTTTACCTGATCTGCCACCTTTGCAAGTCTGTTCAGATAGTCGCAGACAGCTTCTTCATTATCGGCAGAGCACGGTCCGATAATAAAAATAAAACGGTCGTCTTCCCCTGTAAATATCTTGCGGATTTCTGCATCTCTATTCTTTTTTATTTCCTTTAAGTCGTCGGATAGCGGATATAACTGCTTGATTTCTTCTCCGATCGGAACTCGCTTTACTAATTTCATACTCATTTTATATCATTTCCTCCTTCTTTGCATATCTGCCAGCATCCAGCAGATTATTATAGCATAACAATTGAAAATATAAAAGCAGAAAGTTTTTTTTGCAATAGAAAGAAAACCGTTTCGAAAAGTATAATTACATTGTGAAAGAAATATATTATATAGAGAAAATGTAGATTCAGGTGGATAAAAAATGAATATCAAAAATATATGGAAAGGAACGTGGAAAAAAGGGATATGCCTCTGTCTCATGCTGGGTATGCTGTCTTTATATCTGCCGTTTATGAAGCCTCTGCATGCAAGCGCAGCGGAAAATGACCCGTTATCCCTGCAGTCGCCGTCCTGTATTCTGATAGAAGCAAGTACGGGAACCGTTCTTTATGAAAAAAATGCAGATGAACAGATGAAGCCGGCTTCAGTGACCAAGGTTATGACTTTATTACTGGTTTTTGAAGCAATTGAAAGCGGCCAATATACAATGGAGGACATGGTAACAATCAGCGCGCATGCCGCTTCCATGGGCGGGTCCCAGTGTTTTTTTGAACAGGGAGAGCAGCAGCGGGTCGAGGACATGATCAAATGTATTGTGATTGCCTCAGGAAATGATGCAGCCGTTGCCATGGCGGAATTTACAGCGGGCAGCGAAGAAGGCTTTGTCAATATGATGAATGAGCGGGCGGCAGCGCTTGGAATGGAGAATACCCATTTTGTCAATGCCTGCGGACTGGATGCGGACGGTCATGTAACCACCTCCAGAGATATCGCAATCATGTCCCGGGAGCTGACAACGAAGCATCCGGAAATTTTTCAGTATTCCACAATCTGGCTGGATTCGATCATACATACAACCGCCAGAGGTAAATCACAGTTTGATCTGGCAAATACCAATAAATTTTTAAACGAATATACCGGTGCAACAGGCTTAAAAACCGGATATACCTCAACAGCAAGATACTGTATGTCAGCTACGGCAAGCCGGAACGGTATTGATCTGATTGCCGTTATCATGGGCGCTGAAACCAAGGATATCAGGAACAGTGAAGCGGGAAAATTGTTGGATTACGGCTTTGGTATATGTAATATCTATACAGATGAACAAATTCTTCAGGAGAACACAATAAAAATTGACAACGCAATTAAAAAATGTGTTACTATAGAGACAGTTCCGGCTTTCCATGCAGTATTGCTTCGTGGAGAAAACGCTGATAATATCAAAAAAGAAATTATATTATATGAAGATTTGTCCGCTCCGCTTACAAAAGGGGATTCTGTCGGATATGTGGAGTATTCTGTAAACGACAGGGTAATTGGAACTGTCGATATCCAGGCCGCGGAGGATATGCCGGAAATTACGTTTGCATACAGCATGAAAAAGGTATTTGGCAAAGCCTTTTACAGATAGAAAGGCAAGAGGTATCACAAATGTTAAAATATATCTTATTCGGAATTTTAATTTCGGGTATCATAAGTGCAGCCGCCATTATAAAAGAAAGCATAAAAGAAAACCGGTTATTGGAAATCTCATCTTATGATATTCATTCCAAAAAAATACAGAAGCCTGTCAGGATTGTTTTACTTGCAGACCTGCACAACTCAGAATTTGGCCCGGAAAACCGGACTCTGCTCAAAAAAATTCAATTGCTTGAGCCTGATGTTGTGCTGGTTGCAGGTGATATTTTAGTCGGCAAACCCGGTCGTCCTGTCGATATTGCCATATCGTTTTTAAACAGGCTGGGATCCGAATATAAGGTTTTTGTGGGAAAAGGAAACCATGAGCTCAGGACTTCCCTTTATACGGACAAATATGGGGACATGTGGGAACGGCTGTATACGGAAACAAAGAATTCCGTGACATGGCTGATCAATGAATGTTATGAGCTGCCGGAGTATTCTGTTTGCATATATGGTCTGGATATGGATGCAGAATATTACAAACGTTTTAAAACGACCCCTATGAAAGACGATTATCTGAAAAAAACATTACCGGCAATTAGAAAAAACCAGTTTAATATCCTGATTGCGCATCATCCGGACTACTTTGAAGAATATGCCGATTGGGGTGCAGACCTGTGTGTGTCCGGACATGTGCACGGCGGTCTGATCATTCTGCCGAAGATTGGCGGACTGGTTTCTCCAATGGTCACTTTTTTCCCAAAATTATACAAAGGTTTGTATCAAAAAGGAAAGTCCGGTATGGTGGTAAGCGGCGGACTTGGTAATCATACATTCAAAATCCGGGTCAATAACAAACCCGATCTGGTAGTTATAAATGTTAAGAAATAAACTATTGCATTCTGCCTCAAAACTTTATATATTATGTTTGGAATATAAAATAAGAAAGTCAGAATAAACGATCCGGTCAATCTGACTTGATGTGACAAAAAGATATGGAAGAAAATCAAAAAGAAGCAATTACAGAAGAAAAAACAGCAGATATTACCGAACAAAACAGTATTTCCGACAACAATGCAGAAAGCGCCGGAAAGGAATCCACGGAAGAAAATTATGAAAATTCAGAAAAGAAGGTGGACGACGTTTCCGCATCAAATGAGACGCCTGCAATCACAGAAGCAGCAGAAGAAGATACCCGGTTAGAAGAACCGGTAAATGTCTCTGAAGATACAGAAGAACCGGCAAATGCCCCTGAAGATACGGATGAACCGGCAAATGCCCCTGAAGATACGGAAGAACCGGCAAATGCCTCTGAACATACGGAAGAACCGGTCGTTACGGATGAAGCGGAACACAATGACGCCTCCAGGGTTACCGGTCAGCCGGAGATAGCAGGTGTTGGCAATCAGGAAGCTTATGTAGATAAATCCTTGGCTGAAGAGGCCGCCAGGAAATCGATAAAAAGGAAAAAGGCAAAAAAAATATGCCTGATCACGGGCATCTCCCTGCTATCAACTGCTGTTTTAGCCTATCTGGCCGTTGCACTATGGTTTATGTTCCATTATAACAGAAATACATATATTGACGATATGGATATGTCTTTTCATACAACAGCAGATATGAGACACAGCATGAATACTTTCATGGAAAATTATAAGCTGACAGTTCATCTGCGTGATAACGATACCCATATCATCAGACCTTCCGATATCAATATGCGGTTTACGCCGGTTTTTGATGAAATGGATGCGAAGCATATGCAGAACGGTTTGCTTTGGCCACTTTACATATCCAAGGAAAAACGGTACACGACCGTATATGAAGTCACATATGATGAGGCTTTACTGGAACAATATTTATCCGGACTGGATTGTATGCAGGAAGAAAATATGAATCCTGCAAAGGATGCTTATGTCGTTATAAAAGATGGAAAAGCTGTTGTTGTAGAGGAGACCCACGGAACAGTTGTTGATTATGAGGCTTTAAAAGCGGAAATCTGTAAAGCCCTGAATCAATATCAATCGGAAATAGATTTAAATGACAGTTCCTGCTATCTGGAAGCCGCCATAACGGCAGACAGTGCAGAAATTGCCGAGATAAAAGCAGAAGCAGATCACTATCTGGATATGATCATTACATACCGCATTGATGACGTTACATGGGATTTAGACGCCTCTACTTTTGGAAGCTGGATGCATTATTATAACGGCAGATGGATATTCAGCAAAAAAAAGGCAGAAATCTATGTAGAAGGATTGGCCGAGCGCTATAATACTGTCGGAACCACCCGGAATTTCAGAACCTATCATGGCAATACCGTTCAGGAGACAGGATACAGATATGGCTGGGCAATCGATCAGGAGGCTGAGACAGAGGGCCTGATAGCTGTTCTTCAGACTGGAGAGAGTGCAGAACGTACACCAGAATTTTTGCAGACGGGTGCAGCATATAACAGTTATAATGATATTGGAGATACTTATATCGAAGTAGATTTGACAAATCAGCATGTATATGTCACAATTGACGGAGATATGGTATATGATACATCCTGTGTAACCGGTTGTATTTCAAACGGACACGGTACGCCGTCAGGATTATACGAAATTGCATATAAGGAATCTCCTTCCATCTTACGGGGAGAAGACTATGAGAGCTTTGTGAATTACTGGATGCCGTTCAATCGCGGTATCGGTCTGCATGATGCGACATGGCGCGGAAGCTTTGGCGGCAGCATTTATTATTATGACGGTTCTCATGGCTGTGTCAATCTTCCTTTTTATGCTGCCCAGACAATATACAGTTATGCTTATCCGGGTATGCCTGTGATCTGTTATTATTAATACAGAACCGGGGACCTGAAAAAAGGAGATGTACCCAAGTGGTTGAAGGGTCCGCACTCGAAATGCGGTAGGCCGGGCAACCGGTGCGAGAGTTCGAATCTCTCCATCTCCGTTTCCTATGTCTGATGATATCTCGGAAAGGAGATATCATCAGTTTTTTATTGTAGAAAACCTGTTCTTAGAAAAATTCATACATGGAGGAGACTATATGACAGAAAATCTCACAAGTGCATGTGAATATATAGAAAGAAATATAGAAGAAAAGCCGGAAATCGGAATAATCCTTGGAAGCGGTCTTGGCCATGCGGCGTCCGGCTTAGCTCAGCCGGTAATCATTCCCTATCGCGAGATTCCGGGATTTCCCGTATCGACTGTTCATGGACATGCAGGACAGTTTTTGTTCGGCAGGCTTTGCGGAAAACCAGTGGTATTCATGCAGGGAAGAATCCATTATTATGAAGGCTATTCCATGGAACAGGTTGTTTTGCCTGTCCGTACCATGGGATGTCTGGGTATCCATACCCTGATCTTAACAAATGCAGCCGGAGGCATCCGGGAAGATTTACAGCCGGGGGATATTATGATCATAAAAGATCATATCTCAAGCTTTATTCCATCTCCGTTAGTCGGAAAAAATGATGACGCACTGGGAACCAGATTTCCGGATATGACCCAGGTATATGACAAGGAATATATCGGAATTCTTGAAGCAATCCTGACAGAGCTGAAACTGAAAGTTACGTCCGGGGTATATCTGCAGACGACAGGACCCGCATATGAGACACCTGCAGAAATCAGAATGTTTCAGACGCTTGGTGCAGATGCAGTCGGTATGAGTACAGCCTGCGAGGCAATCGCAGCATCCCATATGGGCATCCGCATCGCAGGTCTTTCCACGATATGCAATCAGGCGGCAGGTCTGGGGGAGTCCCTTTCCCATCAGGATATTCTGGACATGAGCCAAAAGCTTTCTGCATGCATGACAGAGATTTTGAAACGGTTCATTGTAAGAATATAAAAAACAATGATCCAGATTGTCGGATATGTAACAAAAAAATAAAATGAATCAGACATACACAGAAAGGATTGCATATATGGAGGTAACGATTTATACGGATGGTTCTGCCAGGGGGAATCCTAACGGCCCCGGCGGATATGGAACCATATTACAATATACTGATGCAAAAGGAGTTCTGCATGAACGGGAATACAGCCGGGGATATGTCAGAACGACCAATAACCGGATGGAACTTATGGCAGCAATTATCGGTCTGGAGGCTTTGACCAGACCCTGTCATGTGAAGCTTTATTCGGATTCCCAATATCTGGTAAAAGCATTTAATGAAGGCTGGATAACCGCATGGATTGCAAAAGGCTGGAAGCGGAGTAAGAACGAGCCCGTAAAAAACAGGGATTTGTGGGAACGGCTGATTAAGGCGAAGGAGCCTCATGCGGTGGAATTCATCTGGGTAAAAGGACATGCAGGGCAGACCGGAAACGAAAGATGTGATATCCTTGCGACAGCCGCAGCAGACGGTACAGATAAAATCATAGATGAAGGATTAGAAGAAAATGGATAAACAAACATTTAGAAACCTATTTGATCAAAAAACGCTGATTCTTGACGGAGCAACAGGAACCAATCTGATGGCGGCCGGCATGCCGGTAGGAGTCTGCCCGGAAGAGTGGATTCTAAACCACCCGGAAATCATGCGGGATCTGCAGTGCAGATACTTACATGCAGGAACGGATATCCTGTATGCCCCTACCTTTACCTGCAACCGGATCAAGCTGAAGGAATATGGTCTGGAACACAGACTGCAGAAAATGAACGAACGGCTGGTTGCCATTTCAAAGGAATGTGTACAGGCCTGTGGACATGGACTGGTGGCAGGAGACCTGACAATGACTGGTGAAATGCTATATCCTATGGGCCCTCTTGCATTTGAAGATCTGGTTGACGTCTATAAAGAACAAATACAAATCCTGTCTGACAGCGGCGTAGATTTACTTGTAATAGAAACCATGATGAGCCTTGCAGAAACGCGTGCCGCTGTGATTGCTGCAAAAGAAGTCTGTGACCTTCCGGTTATGACAAGCCTGACCTTTAACGAGGACGGCAGAACCCTTTACGGGACTGACCCGATAACGGCTGTCAATGTATTGCAGAATCTGGGTGTTGATGCAATCGGCATTAACTGTTCGACCGGTCCTGACCGTATGGTGGAACTGATCCGCGAAATGAAAGAGATTGCTTTTATTCCGGTGTTTGCAAAACCAAATGCAGGCATGCCGGCGCTTATAGACGGGAAAAGCGTCTATCTGATGACGCCGGAACAATTCGCCGCTGAGATGGAAGCATTGATAGATGCCGGAGCAAACATGGTCGGAGGCTGCTGCGGTACAACGCCGGAACACATCCGGGTCCTTTCCGGACTGGCTGCAAAAAAGCCTGTCAATCCCATTTCCAATAAAAGGACAAGATGTATCTCGTCGGAGCGAAAGACACAGAAAATTGCGTTGGATGGGAGATTTCTGATCGTGGGAGAAAGGATCAATCCAACCGGAAAGAAGAAATTACAGGCAGAGCTTCGGGAAAATAAACTTGATCTTGTGATGCAGATGGCAGAAGAACAGGAGGAAAAAGGCGCTTCCATTCTGGATATCAATGTCGGAATGAACGGGATTGATGAAAAAAAAATGATGTTAAAGGTCGTTTACGAGGTGTCACAGGCTGTGAGTCTGCCGTTATGCATTGATTCCAGCCATCCTTCCGTGATCGAAGCGGCACTTCGGATCTATCCGGGAAGAGCATTGATCAATTCCATCTCGCTGGAAACAGAAAAGATTGAAAGGGTTCTTCCGATTGCGAAGAAATATGGCGCCATGTTTATCCTGCTGCCGCTTTCCGATCAGGGGCTTCCGGAAAATATGGAGGAAAAAATACAGAATATTCATCAGGTGCTGGCTCATGCGTATGCAATGGGGTTTCATAAGGAAGATATCATTGTGGACGGGTTGGTGGCGACCGTTGGCGCGGAAAAAGCGGCGGCGGTAAATTGTCTGAATACCATCGAATACTGCAGAAAGAATGCGCTTGCAACTATCTGCGGTCTTTCAAACATTTCCTTTGGTCTGCCGGAACGAATGTTTGTCAACACAGCATTTTTAACAATGGCAATTGGAAAAGGACTGACCATGGCAATTGCAAATCCATCACAGGCAATGCTGATGAACGCCATGTATGCTTCAGATATGCTGTTGAATAAAGAAAACGGCGATATCGCCTATATTGAAAATGTACAGCCAATCGAAGCCGTATCGGCATCACCGGATAAGATCCCCACCGGAAAAACGGCAGGCAGCAGACAGAATTTGTTTGCAGATATGACAGAAGTTTCTTCGATTTTTGCAGATGTAGTAAAAGGAAATAAAAGAAACATTACAGAAGACGTAACCCTTGCATTGGAGAAAGGCGCAGATCCGCAAGCCCTGATCGATAACGACCTGATTCCGGCCATTAATCAGGTCGGACAGTTATTTGAACAGAAACGATATTTCCTTCCGCAGTTAATTTCCAGTGCGGAAACAATGGAAATGGCAATTTCTGTCATCAGTCCATTGCTTTCTTCAAACCGGAATCAGAAAGAGATGGCAACCATCGTAATAGCAACCGTAGAGGGAGACATCCACGATATCGGAAAGAATCTGGTAGTGCTGATGCTTCGTAACTATGGTTTTCATGTCATTGATATGGGAAAGGATGTTCCTGCAGAGAAAATTATTGAAACTGCAATCGCAAGCAATGCAAAGATTATCGGACTCTCAGCACTGATGACTACCACCATGTTAAAAATGGCAGAGGTCACGAAGCTCGTAAAAGAAAGACAGCTTCCGTTTCAGGTTATAATCGGCGGTGCGGTCATAACAGAAAGCTATGCAAAGGAAATCGGAGCAGACGGATATTCCAAGGATGCAGC
>CANRQE010000052.1 GCA_947632705.1 uncultured Coprococcus sp.
AATTAAATAGTGAAAGGTCAGTGCGCCAGTTTCATGACGCATTGGTGTCTTTCGCAGAAAGACGGGTAATAAACATGGATAAAAATAATGTGGTTAGGTGTAGCGGCAGCTGTCTGTGTGACAGTTATTTTTGGTGTGATTTATATTAGACAGGAAAATCAGAAGAAAAAGCATAGTACTGCCAATTCCGTTGGAGATACGATTGTAGCTTTAAATGAAATATCTGTATTGTTAAGCGAGGAAACAGCAAATGGACAGACAAGTGCAGGTATTTCGTCAAATAATATGGAGGCAGACTCTATACTGACCGCACGGGACAAGCTACAGGAGCTTCAGGACAGTTTAAGAAATCAAGAGAAAATAGCAGTTTCTGATACATCTAAAATAATAGGATGTGCTTATTTAGTTACAATGGGAATTCTTATTCTGTTGTTTTTTGTAATTTATCTACTGATCTTAAGACCATTTGACCAGTTAGAAACATTTGCAGACACATTGGCAGCAGGGGATTTGGATACGGAGCTTCGTTATCATAGGATTAATATGTTCGGTAGATTTACATGGGCATTTGACCATATGCGGTATGAAATTTTACGGGCAAGACAATCAGAAAAAGATGCCATTGAAAATAATAAGACTGTAATCGCAACATTATCTCACGATATTAAAACTCCGATTGCTTCTATTCGTGCATATGCAGAAGGATTGGAAGAAAATATGGATTCTTCTTCTGAACGTAGAAGCAGATATACGGAAGTGATCATGCGGAAATGTGACGAAGTGACGAAAATCACAAATGATATGTTTCTGCATTCACTGCACGATCTGAATAAGCTGATCATAAAAAAGGAAGAAGTGAGTATTCATCAGGTATTGACGGATACGATAGATGCTATGCAGGGAAGCAAAGAGGATATTCATATTATAGGTGATATTAAAGAATGTGTGCTTCCTCATGCAGATACAGGACGTATTGCACAGGTGCTTGAAAATATTATCAGCAATGCCAGAAAATATGCAAAGGATACCAGTATCGATATACGGACAGAAGAAAGTGAAGAGATTTATCGGATAAGTATTAAAGACCATGGTCCAGGCATTCCTCCGGAGGATATTCCTTTTATATGGGACAAGTTCTATCGGGGAAGCAATCACGGGGATGAACCAGGTTCTGGATTAGGACTCTTTATAGTCAAATATGTTATGGAGCAGATGGGAGGCCATGCATCTCTTTCCAATCATATCGATGGTGGTCTCGAGGTCATTCTTGAATTTGATAAATAGAACTAATCCTTAAGGATTTCTTAATATTTTATGCAGTAAGATGATACCAGTCCATCCAATAAAAGAATGTATGGACAAAATACATATGGGTAGGGATGGGAGAGTTATCATGAAACAGGCAATTCTTACAACAAAGAAGCTGTGTAAAAGCTTTGCAAATCAGGGCCAGCAAAACCATGTGCTTGATAATCTGGACTTCACATTGTATGAAGGGGATTTTACAGTGATCATGGGTTCCTCAGGCTCTGGAAAATCCACATTACTCTACAGCATCAGCGGAATGGATCTGCCTACCTCAGGGCAGGTGTTCTATAAGGATACAGAACTGACTACATTAAAAGAAAAGGCTCTTGCAAAATACAGGGCAACAGAATTTGGTTTCGTATTTCAGCAGATCCATCTGGTTTCGAATCTGACACTGATGGAAAATGTATTGGTGCCAGGATATTTGAATAAAGACAGAAGCACTGCTGAGATCAAAGCAGAGGCGGAAGAACTCTTTTCCAAGGTAAATTTAAGTGATGCTAAGGACAGATTGCCGTCACAGGTGTCCGGTGGCGAAGCCCAGAGAGCAGCTATTGCAAGAGCCGTCATCAATCATCCGGGCATCTTATTTGCAGATGAGCCGACAGGTGCATTGAACAGAAAAAATTCAAAGGATGTTATGGCACTCCTTCGTGAGCTTTCAGGGCAGGGTCAGACGATCTTAATGGTAACACATGATGTAAGAGCCGCCCTGATGGCTGACAGATTGTTATATTTGGAGGATGGAAAAATCTGTGGTGAAATGGAGATGCCACCGTATGAAGAAGCAAATGTGAAAGACCGGGAAGTTCAGGTAAATACCTGGCTGCAGTCCCTGCATTGGTAGGGGGTGTCTAAGATGAGAGAAATTCTTACCATTATTAAGGGAAACATCCGTAAAAATAAAGGTGCCAGCATCAGTATCTTTGTTTTGATGCTTTTGGTAGCATTGTCTTTGATGACAGTTCTGACAATCTACGTGAATACACAGGGCAGATATGACGAGGCAAGTGTGGAGACAGGCTTTGAAAGTGATCTGGCATTATTAAATATGTATGCATTTGATGAAAACCAAACTGATGTAGAAACACTGATTGCCGAAATGGAAGCTTGTGATGATCTGGTGACAGATGTACAAGACATTCCTGCTATTTATATGAATCTGACAGATGCAAATGGGCATAGTGATAATAATACACATACTTTTATAGATTATAAATCGGAATACCTGCATTACAATATGTATGATGCAGATGGCAAACTGATAGAAGACCCAGTGTTGTTGCCTGGCGAAATCAGTGTTCCAATATCATTTCAAGTAAATTATGGCTGTCAGATTGGGGATACTATTTACTATGGAGGAGACGAAGAGTCTCATGCCTTTCGGATCGCATCTTTTATGGAAGATCCGGTCATGGGATGTTTTGTGATAGGTATTAAAAGCGTACTGATCTGCGAAGAAGATATGGAGATGTTAAATGAACGCGCAGAACAGACAAATATGGTAGAGAAAGGCATGCTGTTAAATATTATTCCGAATGATACCTATATGAATGATAAACAGGATGCTGATCTGGAACGGGATCTAAACAACAGAACGAATCTTTCGGCTTATGCATGGGTCTCTATAACAAAGGATGCGTCGAGGAGATATACAATGATATATATCGATGTGTTTTTCGCGATCATTTTATCTTTTATTATTCTTTTGTTGATTGTGGCATTTATCCTGTTGAATCATAATATCAACAGTAATATTGAACTGGACTATATGAATCTTGGAATTTTAAAGGCAGTAGGTGTATCAAATCGTACGTTGAGACTTTCTATTATCTGGCAATATCTGTTTGCCGGAATTGCCGGAATGATCTGTGGCTCTTTTCTGGCAATCCCCTTTGTAAACTTTGTACATGAGCAGATTATTCCTATAGCAGGACTCTATATCAGAAACCGATTGAGTATACTGCCGGGAATTTGTTTCTATATTATCATGCTTGGAATTATGGTACTGTTTATTGTTTTGAAGCTTCGAAAACTGGCAGAAATTACACCGGTTCGTGCAATCAATCAAGGGAAGAAGGATGTTCACTTCAGTAGTGTATTGATGCTTCCGATTTCTAAGAAGCTGTTAGATCTCTCAGTCACATACAGGCAGTTGATCTCAAATAAAAAGCAGTACATTGGTACAACTATTATAACAGCACTGATGGTAATGTTTTTGATCATTATGAATCAGGTGTGCAGTCTGTTTGATAACACAGAGATAGTATCGAAGTTGTTTTCTATGGCAGAGTATGATATGTATTGTGGCTATGCAAGTGAAGAGATCAAACAGGAAGCAGAAGATTATATCAGAAGTCAGTCAGATATAGAAATCTTTCATATGGGTAATGAGTATATCATTTTTGAAGATGCACAAATCTATTGTTATCGCACAGATCGACCAGAGTTTATCAATGTCTATGAGGGAAGATCATGTTTATATGAAAATGAAGTAGCTATTACAGAATATATTGCAGAGGAATTTCATATCAAAATCGGAGATACCGTTTTATTATCTACAGGAGACGAAGCAATCGAATATATTGTGACCGGATATTATCAATCCGGTAATGATATGGGAAGAAATATTGCAATCAGCAGTGAGGGGTATCTTAGGTTAACCGGCAAGGAACCTACATGGAGGGGAAATTACTATCGGATAGAGAATTCGGAGAAAACAGCTGCGATTGTGAATTACTTACAGACAACCTATGATGAAACGCAAATGGATGTAGAACAATTCACTGCACTTGACGAAATGGGTGAGGTGTTTCAATACGCAACCTACGGTGTGACATTGCTGATGTATGTACTCGCTGCAGCATTTGTGATTGTGAATATCGTTATGATGTGTCTGAAGATCTTCGCTGTAGAACAAAAAGATTATGGAATTTATAAAGCACAGGGCTTCACTTCTAAGAGATTGCGGAATCAGCTTGCGACACGGCTTGCGTTTGTCGCATTGTTTGGTTCTCTTCTTGGAGGGATTCTATCGGTACTTTTTGCAAATAGTATGATAGGTTCAGTCTTTCGTATGGTTGGTGTGAGAAATTTTCAAATGGACATCCGGTTTGGAAGTGTGATCATACCACTGATCTTTATGGCAATCCTTTATTATCTGTTTGCCTATGCTTTATCAGGAAGAATTAAGCGTGTGCAGCCGAGGATATTAATTGTAGAATAGAAGAGAAATATTTCAGATCAGACTTTTTTAGTAAAATCAAACAGATTTTAAATTTCCTCATACAATGTGTATAGATATTCATTTCATGGAAATAATATGTATGAGGTGATGAAAATGAAGAAATTCTTTAATGTTATAAGGAGAAACATATTCTATATCGCATTGATTGCAGGTATGGCGGCACTGGTTGCTATGGTTACAATTTATAACATCAGAACAAACTCAAAGGATAAAGAGAATGGAATCAATGTCAGCAAAGAGGATGGAAACCAGCAGGCGAACAATGATTCAGTCAAAGGAAAAACAGATCAGAATCAACAGGCAGAAGAGACCATTAGTGATGGAACGAAAACAACAGAAAAAGAAGTGACGACAGAAAACAGCAATACCACACAACATAATACATCAGAAACTGAAAGAGAAACCATGGCGGATCAGAACGCTGCAGTAACAGAAGAAGCAACGGAAGAGGTGGTACTGGATTTTGATGGCAGTCAGGGCCTGATCTGGCCGCTTGCCGGAAATGTGATTATACCGTTTAGCATGGATACAACCGTATATTTCGAAACACTGAATCAGTACAAATGTAATCCGGGTATGGTAATTGAGGCTGTGACGGGGGCAGAAACATATGCAGTATATAAATGTCTGATTACAGAAATATACAGCGATGAACAGTATGGAAACGTGGTAAAAGCATCTCTTGGAAACGGATATGAGGTCATGTATGGACAGCTGGATGAGGTAAAGGTTACAAAAGACCAGATAGTTGATGCCGGAACGGTGATCGGAACCGTGGGTGAACCTACCAGATTTTTCATGGAAGAAGGAACAAACCTGTATTTTGAGATAACCAAAGACGGAACACCGGTTGATCCGATGTCAATGATCGAATAAAAGCACTGTCAGAAGGATGCGTATATCCGGTCAGATAATTATACGGATATTATGAATAGACAAGAGAATCTGTGGGAAACAGGATTCTCTTGTCTATTTATTTTATTTCTTTATTATGAAATACAATATAAGACACAATTGTCGGAACCAGTATGACAACAAGTGCCGTTACCATGCTTTGGTTGATCAGATACGGAGTCAGATCTGCATATGCAAGGCGGCTCAGACAAGTGGTCGGCAGATAAGTATAAAGGACTGCAACCTCCTGCAATTCCGGGAACAGGGAAGTAATCAGTAATATTCCGTTCGGAAGCAGTGCAATGACAACGGCATAGATGCCGCACCAGAGCAGATCCGTTGAAAAGAACATACAAAGCGAGGACGCCATCATCTGTCCGGCAAATATCAGCGGCATCATTAAAACCAGACGCAGAAAATAGTTTTCATAGACGCTGGTGGTAAGACTGCCATCCGAATGAAAACACAGATAGTTCGTTAAAAAGTATACATCTGATACAATCACAATACCGATGAAGAGAATCAGAAAATTCATGATACATTTTCCAAAAAAAATGGTAGCCCTTGGGGTTCCGAAGGAGACCGCATTCTTCATGGTATTGTTGCGCCATTCTCCCGAAAAACCGATATCCGTTGTAAAAATAATCATATACCAGATGACGCTTGCCATCATATATAAGCCGGCCAGCAGCATATCTGCACCTTCTATGGTAAACGGAATCCGCATGACCTCCTGTGAATACCATACGGCGGCATTAATCAGAATTGCGGTAATGCAGCACAGGATCAACAACACAAAAGGATAGGCACGGTGGATTAATTTATAAAATTCACTTTTTAAATAATTACTCAATGGTCGTACCTCCCAGCAGTTCTATAAAGTAGTCTTCAAGTGTAGATTTCATGATCTCAATCGTATAGAGATCATAACCCTGTTCCACAATAAGACGGCTGATCTGTTCTGTCGGAAATGGGAGCTCAGAATCGGAATTCGTGCTTTGATTCCGGATCAGAAAAGCATCTCCGTTTTCTGAAAGCTCCGTTTGCAGGTGAAAAGTATCGGTGATCATCTGCATGACGGCAGAATTGTCATTTGTTCTGACCTGAATTTTGGGGTGTTCCAGCCTGCTTAGTTCTTCAGCGGTCATTTCTTTTTTTATGACGCCATGATCAATGAAGCCATAACAGGTTGCCATGTTTGCAAGCTCTGAAAGTATATGGCTGGATATAATTATAGTAAGCTGTTTTTCTTTGTTCAGGCGCAGCATCAGCCTGCGCATTTCCACAATACCTGCAGGGTCCAGCCCGTTGATCGGTTCATCGAGTATCAGAAATTCCGGATCATGCATCAGTGCAAGGGCTATGCCGAGACGCTGTTTCATACCCAGTGAAAAGTTTTTAAATTTTTTATTTTTTGCCTCATACAGACCGGTTTCCCGTAATACACGTTCAACAACATAAGGATCTCTGATGCCACGTTGAATACGGTAATATTCCAGATTTTTTTCTGCGGAAAAGAAAGGATAGAAAGCCGGTGTTTCAATGATGGCGCCGGTCCTTCCTCTTGCCCGGTTCAGGCCGGCGGCAGTGTGTTCTCCAAACAGTTCAATGGAACCATAGTCCGGAGCATTCTGCCCTGTAAACAGGCGGAGCAGAGTGGTTTTTCCGGCGCCGTTTTTGCCGACTAAAGCATAGATGTCGCCCCGTTTGACTGACATATTAATTTTATCACATGCTGCATGTTCTCCATAGAGAACCTCTACATCAATGGCTTTTGCAATAATTTCTTCCATGCTGCCTCCCGTATATCCTGTTCTTCAAAAAATAGAAGCAAGTCTGCTTTATGTTTAAGTACATTGTAATAAAGATGAAAAAAAAAGTAAATAAAAAAACAAGAAAAAGTGGTACATCCATATGTCAGGTTTTCGGGATGTACCACTTCCTATACAGATTGTTTTGTGCAGGGAATTAACCCATTACTACTTCAACCTTATGCACCTTGCCGTCTCCGAATACAGGAAGGATATTACCTTCAATTGCTGTTCCGTCTACGGTCACACTCTTAATGCCCTTGCATACATGATCCGGATTGGTAATCGTAATATCAAATACATCACCACGGAATGTCCGGGATACACTGAATCCATCCCATGCTGACGGAATGGATGGATCAATCTTCAGACCGTCATAATCAGGGATCATACCCAAAATATACTGGGATATTGCAACGAAATTCCAGGCCGCCGTACCTGTCAGCCATGAGTTCTTTGCTTCACCATGACGGCCGGCGTCCTTTCCGGCAATCATCTGTGCATATACATACGGTTCTGTTCTGTGCAGATCAGAATACTTCTCTTCACGGAATGCCGGAGCAATCTTGGAATAATATTCGAATGCCTTATCACCACGCCCTGCATAAGCTTCGGCACAGATGATCCATGCGTTGTTATGACAGAAGACGCCGGCATTTTCCTTGTAACCTGCCGGATATGTGGAGATTTCACCGTATTCAATATAGTATTTTGTAAATGCAGGCTGGTTCAGAACCAGACCATGCTCGCTGTTTAGCCATTTGTCAATGCTGTTCAGAGTCTGGATATCATATCCTTTATCCTTACCGATTTCTGCCATAACGGCAAAGCCCTGAGGTTCAATAAAGATCTTGCCCTCCTCGCATTCCTTGGAGCCGACTTTTCTTCCGAGATCGTCATAAGCGCGCAGGAACCATTCGCCGTCATATCCGTATTCTACAACATTGGCTTTCATTTTATCAATTTCTGCCTGTGCATCAGCAGCCTGCTTGTCCAATCCTTTTTTCCTGCACAGGGCTACATATTCCGGTCCTGCATAACAGAACAGGGTGGCAACAAATAATGATTCTGCAACCTTGGAGTATTTGTCATCTCCATACTTAGGTGATGTCCATGTCTGGAAGCTTTCACCAGGAGTATTGGAAAAACAGGAAAGATTCAGACAGTCATTCCAGTCAGCTCTCATGGAGAGCGGTAATCCGTGAGGACCTACATTGTTTACAACACGGTAGAAGGACTGCTGTAAATGGTGCATCATAGGCTGAGCCAGAGATTCGTCGTTCCGATATGGAACCATCTCATCCAGGATAGAATAATCTCCCGTTTCCTTGATGTATGCTGCAGTGGAAAGAATCATCCATAACGGGTCATCCGAGAAGTCGCCGCCGACAGCGTCATTTCCTTTTTTGGTAAGCGGCTGATATTGATGGAAGCATCCGCCATCCTCAAACTGTGTAGCGGCAAGGTCCAGAATTCTTTCTCTTGCACGGTCAGGAATCTGATGTACGAATCCAAGAAGATCCTGATTGGAATCACGGAAGCCCATACCACGGCCGATACCGGATTCAAAGTAAGAAGCGGAACGGGACATGTTAAATGTTACCATACACTGATACTGGTTCCAGATATTTACCATACGGTCAACCTTTTCATCCGGTGTTTTAACGGTATATTTGGAAAGAAGCTCTTCCCATGCAGCCTTCAGTGCTGCAAGAGCGGCGTCAGCTTTTTCGGCTGTATTAAACTGCTCGATCATGGCGTAAGCGGTATCCTTTTTCATGGAACCGTCTGCATTCCATTTGTCTTCACCGTTCTCAACATAGCCAAGGATAAATACAAGATCCCTGCTTTCGCCTGCGGCAAGCGTCATGTCAATGCTGTGGGAAGCAATCGGAGACCAGCCGTCTGCTTTGGAATTGTTGGATTTGCCGGCCAATACTGCCTGTGGATCGCCGAAGCCGTTATAAAGACCTATAAAGGATTCACGGTCACAATCGTAGCCGGTGATTTCGCTGTTGACAGTATAGAATGCGAAATGGTCACGACGTTCCTTATATTCTGTCTTGTGGAACAGTGTAGAGCCTTCTACCTCTACCTCCCCGGTGTTAAAGTTCCTCTGGAAGTTTGTGGAGTCGTCCTCAGCGTTCCATAAACACCATTCCAGGAAAGAAAACAGAGTGAAGCTTTTTGCACTGTCACTTGTGTTTGTTAATGTCAGTTTCTGAACCTCTCCCTTAAAATCCTGTGGTACAAAGAATGTAACCTGAGCCTCAAGGTCATTCTTCTTACCTGTAATTTTGGTATATCCCATACCATGGCGGCATTCATATGCATCGAGCTCTGTCTTTACAGGTGACCAGCCCGGATTCCATACGGTACCGTTTTCATTGATATAGAAATAACGTCCCCCCATATCCACAGGAACGTTGTTATAACGATATCTTGTAATTCTACGGAGACGTGCGTCCTTGTAGAAAGAATATCCTCCTGCAGTATTTGAGATGAGTGAAAAGAAATCCTGTGTTCCGAGGTAGTTAATCCAAGGATAAGGAGTTCTAGGAGATGTAATCACATACTCCTTGTTGGCATCATCAAAATAACCAAACTTCATGTAGCTTATACCTTCCTTTCGCTT
This sequence comes from uncultured Coprococcus sp., assembly GCA_947632705.1. Lineage (GTDB taxonomy): Bacteria > Bacillota > Clostridia > Lachnospirales > Lachnospiraceae > Coprococcus. The sequence continues at coordinate 9,896 of CANRQE010000052.1, forward strand.
TTTATAAATTAAATTGTGCTTATATGGAGAGGAAGAAACGGACACCTCCTCAAACGCACAATTGGCTTTATGTATGTTGTTATAAAAATACAGCCATATAGACCAATTATATAATAAAATAGAATAAAAGACAACAAACTTGTAAGAAATTCCAGTATGATTTTACATATTTATTTCTGTGATATAATATGAACACTTAACGAGTACAAGCGAAGAGCAGTACGAGTTTAGTGAGAATATATACCTGGGACCTTAACGAGCA
>CANRQE010000053.1 GCA_947632705.1 uncultured Coprococcus sp.
CGTGTATATTATAAGACAACGGGCAGCTGGACCAAGCTGGCGGATACGGCGTCCACAAGCTATACCTGGACGGGAGCAAAAAGCGGAACCAAATATACGTTTACAGTACGGTGCATATCCGCAGACGGGAAGAGTAGCACCAGCGGCTATGACAATACAGGAAAGAGTATTACCTATTAAGAACATGATGTTATGAATGAGAAAGCGATTTCTGATTTTTGAAGCAAATAGAAAATCTCCGGTTGATTCCGGAGATTTTTTTTGCTAAACTAAGAGGGTGGCTTTGCCGCAGAATATTCGGAGCAATCAGGCAGACAAGGATGGATGGTAAAAATATGGAAAAAAATTTTTTCATAATCGGCAGTTATTTTGCAAATATGCTTGCAACGCAGCTTTCAAAGCATTTGAAGAAAGCTGCCGAGGCATATATATTTCCTGAAAAAAATGAGAGCGTGGAGTCTTATGTTCAGAGAATGACCGCCGCATTAAAGGAACGTCTTTCTATATGTCATTTTGACTATCTTATTATTGAATTTCAGGCCTTGCTGCAATTATGTTCCGATGAAAATCAGTCTTTACAGCTACAGGAAAATATTTTATTTGATGAGCTTTTAAGTATGGTAAAAGAAAAATTTCTAAATGGCAGAGTGTTTGTCATTCAGACACATGTGCCAAAATATTATATTATGGCAGAAGATCTGATTCGGAAAGTTCCGGCAGATTTGAAAAGGGAAGCAGCGGTAAAGAGATTAAATCAATATGAAACATACATTCAGGAAGAGATAGGAGGGATTTTACTGAATACCACTTCTTTCTACTTCTATAAGAAAAAAACAGGGTATCGCTTGAATGACCGGGTCTATGAAGATGAATGCTACAAGGATATCAGCGGCAAGATTTCAAATTATGTATTGAAGGGCAGGAAAATATCCAATGCGCCGCAGCCGCTTTGTTCGATCAACAGATATATAAAATATGCAGGAAAAACTATAGAATGGAATGCATTAAATGTTTTTTTGAATAAAAAGAATCTGACGGATCAATTGATCTTATCAGCACCGGTACAGTTTGTGAAGAGTTATAAAAAGGAACTGCAGGCTGCAAGAAGGATCAGCATTAAGAATATTGAGGAATGGAAGCAGAATGTCAAAAAGACCTTTGCGGACAAGCCTGTATTCTGCAATATATTACTGGCGTTTTATGCCGCAAACCAGGATATCGTTCATTCCGGAGATATCTCATGCAGGGAGCTTTTTCAAAATAGTATTGTAAGCAGGTCCATGTTAAAGAACATACAGCAGTATGTTCAGGATACCGGTCTGGCTGACCCGAATCAGGTGAATTCACATAATGCGGGTTATTACTATGCGCAAATGATTGGAAACAGCGCAGAAGAGGCGCTTGAATATGTTGGACCAGGAACAACGATTGCCCCAACTCTTGTGGATGTGTACGGCTCCTGTATATCAAGGAACTGTCTGCGTGAGCGATATGCAGACAATACATCTTTAGCTGTAAACAAAAACTGGTTTTTGCTGCCAATGTATGCTGAGCCACAGGAAAAAATCGAATATGACAACAGTGTATTTGAACAGCTGAAAGGGCTTCATACAGAAAATGTCCGGCTGCAGTTTGACTATAAGGTTTTTGAGGATGTGCGCGCATCGAAAGCGGAGTGGCTGCTTACAGACCTGTATGGGATTTTTGCTTATATTTATCAGTACAAAGGTTTTTTATACTCTGACTTTCAGGGCGTTATTTCAAAAAGACTTGGAAGTAAGCGAATCAATGTTTTAAAGGATTCGCAAGTCTTTCATGATTGGAATGAAATATTGAGAAGAATTGACACCTGGATAGAAACCGTAAAAGAAAAATACGGGAATCGGATTATTTTAGTCCAGATTCATTGTTCGTACCTTTCCAAAGGGGATGACAATGTTATTTATGCCCCAAGAAATGTGGAGAGACTGGAGGAGCAGCAGAGTTTTCTGAATATGGCTTTTGCCTATGTAAAGGAAAGGCTGCAATGCTACACGATTGAGATTACGCATGAGTTTTGTCCGGATGACTGCGGTTTCCCGGAGCGCAACAGCGTGCATTACAGTTATGATTTCTACCGGCAGGCATCCAGATTGATCGAATATATTGTGTATCATGAACCGGAGCAAAAAAAGTATGACAGCTATGATTATAATGTCAGAATCGAACGCATGGCTGATATGCTTGAACATAATGAGATAGCCGTTGTGAAAAGATTTTTCTCCCGTCCGCTTGATGAGATGGTACTCAGACTGTCCCCGGAGACGATTAGAACCCACAAAAAGGTGATTGCCGCATGGTATGAGCAATCTGTAAATGGAGCGGACGAATTACTTCGTAACTGGAAGGAAGAATGGAATATTTCATTGAAGCATGAAATTGAGAATAGGGATACGGGAGAAATCATGTCTAACCCGGTATTTCCAAAGGACTACCCGGAAGAACCGGATTAGACTGCGTTTTTTATTTCCGTCCTGTGGAGCCGAATCCGCCTGCGCCCCGGTCTGTGCCGGACAGTTCGTCTACAACATGAAAACAGCCGGTAATATAAGGCGTAATGACGAGCTGGGCAATCCGTTCCTGTGGTTCAATGGTGGCGGCAGCCATGGAATGGTTATGTAAGGCAACCATGATTTCGCCGCGGTAGTCAGCATCAATGACGCCCACCTTGTTCGCAGGAGCAAGTCCTTTTCTGGAGGCCAGTCCGCTTCTGGCATAAATCAGTCCCGCATATCCGGCCGGAATTTCCATTGCGATACCGGTTGGAATCAGTATGGTCTGACCGGGTTCTATGGTTACGGTATCCTCCAGACAGGCATATAAATCGGCGCCGGCAGCATATGCTGATCCGTAAGTCGGAAGCGTAGCAGCTTCCTTTATTTTTTTTACATTGATATCATATGTTTGCATTTAGAAAAAAGCTCCTTTCTCATCCCATAAGACTAATTTCTTTTCTGCGAGGGATTTTTGCACATCGATAATACGTTGGTTAGAAGAACCACGGAAGCGCAGACCCAGATCCTTTTTCTCTTCTATAAACTCACCGTCTACCAATATGTCAAGGTAGGACAGCAGGGAAGGAGTGAAATCCCATTGGTGCATCATTTTTCCCATGACATCTTTTTCAAAATCATATCCGGTATAGCACCATATCGTTTTTTGCGGATAGGTTTCTTTGAGTCGTTTTACCAGTGGCAGAATGCCCTGCTGATTGACAAATTCCAAAGGCTCTCCGCCCAGCAGTGACAGACCGGCGATATGAGGCGGTGCCACAGCTTCCATAATGTAGTCTGTTTCCTTATCCGTAAAAGCCTTTCCGTAGTTAAAGTCCCATGTTTCAGGATTAAAGCAGTTTGGACAGTGATGTGTGCAGCCGGAAACAAACAGCGATACCCGTACTCCGGTTCCGTTTGCAACGTCACAGATTTTAATGTCAGCGTAATTCATATTGTGATATCCCCCATTCAATCAGTATCGTCTGCCTTGTCCTTATCATGGAATCACAGACATAAACAAATTCTCCATAAAATAAGTATGGCCTGCCTTGCCCTCTACGACATGCAGACCATACAAATTGAAATTATTAATGCACTTAGTTAAAAACGGATATAAACAATTTCTACATGAGTCTCACTTGCATTCTTCTTCTATCAAATGTTCGCTGAGCTCAATGAACTATTGCATATATTTACTATAACGCAATCAGCAGAATATATCAAGTGCTTTTTAAAAAATATTTTATCAATTCTTTTGGCAAAGTTTTGCAGCGACTTTGGACAAGATGCTTATAAATGTAAGACTCTGGAAGCAATTTCCTTGGTCTTTCCGACATTCCAGAAGTTCTCGCCCAGATAGCCGCAGGTTCTTCTGGTTACATTCATTTTCGCATGATCCTTATTGCCGCATTGCGGGCACTCCCATTCACCGTCTGCGTTAATGATGATCTCACCGTCATAACCACAGATATGACAGTAATCAGATTTTGTATTGAATTCAGCATACTGTATATTATCATAGATGTATCTTACAACCTCTGCCAGAGCGTCCAGATTGTGTCTCATATTCGGAATTTCAACATAGGAAATCGCACCGCCGGAAGAGATTGTCTGGAACTGGCTTTCAAATCTGAATTTGCTGAAGGCATCAATCTTTTCCCGTACATCCACATGGTAAGAATTGGTATAGTAGCCTTTATCCGTTACATTTTCAATTGTTCCGAAACGCTCCTTGTCGATTCTTGCAAAGCGGTAGCACAGGCTTTCTGCAGGCGTACCGTACAGACCAAAGCCGAGTCCCGTATCAGCTTTCCACTTGTCGCATGCCGCACGCAGATGGTTCATGACCTTCAGGGCAAATTCTTCTCCCACAGGATCGGTGTGGCTGACGCCGCGCATCAGGATTGTGGTCTCATAGATGCCGATATAACCAAGGGAAATAGTAGAGTAGCCGTTATGAAGCAGCGGATCGATCACTTCCCCTTTTTTTAATCTGGCTATAGCGCCGTATTGCCAGTGCACCGGGCTGACGTCAGAGGTAGTTCCCTCCAAAGCTCTGTGACGGCACATCAGGGCGTCATAGCACAGCTGAAGACGCTCATCCAGCAGAGACCAGAATTTTTCATCATCACCCTTTGCCAGAATGCCGATCTGAGGAAGATTGATGGAAACAACGCCCTGATTAAAACGACCTTCCCATTTGTAATTTCCGTCTGCATCCTTCCATGGAGAGAGGAAAGAACGGCATCCCATGCAGGAGAATACATTTCCCTCATAATTCTCGCGCATCTTTTTGGCGGAGATATAGTCCGGATACATTCTCTTGGCAGAGCACTTGATTGCCAGCTTGGTAATGTAATCATATTTGCCGCCCTTTAAGCAGTTGTGCTCATCCAGAACATAGATTAGCTTTGGAAAAGCAGGAGTGACATATACGCCAGCCTCATTTTTGATACCCTCCAAACGCTGACGCAGGATTTCTTCTATAATCATGGCATTTTCTTCTATATATTCATCATCCGGAGACAGATTCAGGAACAGAGTGACAAACGGTGACTGCCCGTTGGTAGTCATCAGGGTATTGATCTGATACTGGATTGTCTGTACGCCTGAACGAAGCTCGTCAGTCAGACGTTCTTTTACCAGTGCCTCAATCGTATCGCTGTCCAGCTTGTCTCCGTATTCTGCCAGATATCTTCCTTTATATTTATCATAGCTCTTTCTCAGGTATTTGCCCAGGTGTCTGATATCAACAGACTGACCGCCGTACTGGCTGGAAGCAACGGATGCAATGATCTGTGTCACAATGGTACATGCAACCTGAAAGCTCTTTGGGCTTTCAATCAGTTTTCCGTTCATAACCGTACCGTTGTCCAGCATATCCCCGATATTGATCAGACAGCAGTTAAAGATCGGCTGTAAGAAATAATCGGCGTCGTGGAAATGGATGGCACCTTCCTCATGCGCTTTGGAAATCTTTTCAGGAAGCAGCATTCTCTTTGTAAGGTCTTTGGATACTTCCCCTGCAATCAGGTCTCTCTGGGTAGAAGCAACCGTTGCGTTCTTGTTGGAGTTCTCTTCCATAACATCTTTATTCCGATTCTGGATCAGACTTAAAATAGAATCGTCTGTAGTGTTGGCTTTACGAATCAGTTCACGGCTGTATCGGTAGATGATATAGGTCTTTGCAAGTACGAATTTTCCTTCGGCCATAAGCCTTTGTTCGATGATATCCTGAATATCCTCTACCAGCATGCGCTTTTTATTTTTTGCCTCTATGCCGCATACAATTTCCTCAATTTTTTCGTCACTGATTTTTTCTTCCGGCTCTACTTCCGCATTCGCTTTCTGAATCGCAATGACGATCTTGCTTCGGTCGTATGTTACGGCCCTGCCATCTCTTTTGATTACCTGCATTTTTATTCTCCTTATTCCTAACTCAAAATATTGAACTGTTTTCTTGCCTATTATACTATATGTTGTTATGATGTACCAAAAAGGCCAAAAAATGAACGATTCAAAATCCGTGAAGGAGATTAAATCGTTATCCCTTAAATATAGCATCCCCCGGCAAGGATTTATTATAGCACTGCTCTTTCGTTTTGTCTACTAGATATAGTTAAAATATTCAAAAAAATAGAAAAATAAATACAAGATATTGTGTCAGTTTTAAAAAAGTGACGTTTTGTCGCAAAAAAGCATAAAAAGAAAAAAAGGAGAAAATAAAATCGAAATACAAAGAAAAAAATTTGCAGAAAATGGATTCCAATAGTGTGAAAAAAATATGAATTGAAGAAAAACCTGTATTTTTGTATGGATTTTTATATGGAAATATGGTATAACCCTAGAATAGAAAAATACATGATTATAATGAGGTAAGAAAATGAAAAAATTAAAACAGACATTGCTTTTGGCATCTGCTTTGATCCTGGCAGCGGCACTGACAGGCTGCGGCAGGGAGGATGGAAAACAAAAAGGCACATTGAATACGGCAACATCCGGAGATGCCGCCGGAGAATCGGACGGCTCCGGGGATATGAGTATTGACGAGTATATAGAGACCTATGCATCAGATGTTACTCTGGGGAAGTATAAAGGAATCGAATATGAATATTCGGTGGCTGAAGTAACGGACGAGCAGGTACAGGAGGAAGTACAGAAATTCGTATCCTCCTGCGCAAGCTATGAAGAAGACCATGAAAGTAAAGCCAAGATTGGAGATACAGTCAATATTGATTTTGTAGGATCTGTTGACGGAGTGGAATTTGAGGGCGGTAATACGAACGGCAGCGGATATGATGTTACATTAGGAAGTCATGGACTGATCGATGATTTTGAAGACCAGATTGTCGGACATGTACCGGGAGAGACATTTGATGTGAAAGTAACGTTCCCTGAGGATTATGGACAGGACAACCTAAACGGCAGGGAAGCAGTCTTTGAAACAACCCTGAATTATATTCAGATTGAGATAGAGGCAGAATATAATGATGAGCTTGTAGCAGCAAATACATCATATAGTAATGTTGCAGATTATGAGAAGTCTATTTATGACTCTATAGCGGAAACCAACGAGGCAAAGGCGCTGGCATCTGCCCAGAATTTTGTCATGACCTCAGTTATGAACAATGCCACGATTGACAGTATTCCGGAGGATGAAGTCCTTGCGTTGACCAATCAGATCATATCGGCCATTAAAACGGAGGCGGAAGGCTACAATCTGGATTATGAGACCTATGTCTATTATTATTATGCATTTGATGATCCGGATGCCTTCTATGATTACGTCGTTTCTGTATGTGAAGAAACGGTAAAAGAGAAAAAGATTGTATGCGCGGTCGCCAAGACAGAAAATATTACGGTAACCGCAGAGGAAGTGGAGGCTTATGTAGCGAAGCTTGCAGAGGATAACGGAGTGACCGAGGATGCCATCAGGGAATATTATGAAGGCGAAGACCTGATGTACTATGCTCTGGCTGAAAAGGTTATGAATTTTCTGATGGAAAACGGTGTAGTGACCGATGCGGAGGAATAGAGACATGAGAAAGAAAATAATACTTGCGGTAGTGATGGCACTTTCACTTTCCCTGCTTTGCGGATGCGGAAAGAGTACAAAAAAGACTATGGAACGATATGCCGAATGCATGAATGACGTTTCCTACACGGGAGTCGAATATGTGCCGGCGGACAGAACCCTGACACAGGAGGAGATCGACGAAGAAATCGAACATTTTTGTAATGACAATGCTGTGACGGAGGAGGATTATACCAGCGCTGTCAAAGAAGACGATCTGGTCAATATTGATTATACGCAGAAATTAAATGGAAGTGAATATTCCAGTCAGACTGACTACAGTATAACGATCGGAAATGATACGTTAGGAACCGGATTTGATCACCAATTAGTCGGTGCAAAACCGGGAGATGTCAGAGAGGTCATTGTAACCTATCCGGCGGATTATTCGGATGTGGCTCTGGCAGGCCTTACCGCTTCATTTGATGTAACCGTGAATTATATTTCCGTTACGACAGTGCCGGAATACAGCAATGATCTGGTAGTAACTGCAACCGAAGGGGAATATACGACAACGGAAGCCTATACTGCGCATCTGACGGAAGAGCTTCAGAACTCCAAAAATGAGAGCGCTGACAACACGGACAGGACCAATATTTTACAAAGCATTATAGACGATGCTGTTTTTATTCAATATCCGGAGCAGGAAATGGAAGACTATATAGTGAGTGTTGTAGAAAATATCCGCTCCGCAGCAGATAATTACGGAATAGGGTTTGAAATGTATCTCGGATATTTCTATGGCTACAGCAATGAGCAGGATTTCTTAAAATTCCTTTCTGAGACGGTGATATCTGTTATGCAGGAAAAGATTGTGGTATCCTATATTGCAGTCAAAGAAAACCTGATTGCAACAGATGCGGATATCGATGCATATAAGGCAGAGACTATGGAAGAACTGGGAATTGCAGAGGAAGAAATTCCGGATTATTATTCGGAGGAGGACCTTGCGTTTTATGCAACCGAGGAAAAGGTGCTTGATTATCTGGTAGCACAGGCTGTACAGGTGGATGAGCTGACAGAGGAGCCTTCGGAAGATACCTCTGCTGCGGATGAAAATACGGCAGCGAAGGAATAGACGCAGAAATCTGAAAAAAGTATTGAAATCATTAGAATCATATGATATAATCTCAACTGTTCGTGAGCCGAATGACTTATGAACAGTTGATATGCAGTTGTGGCGGAATTGGCATACGCGCATGATTCAGGTTCATGTCCACTTACGTGGGTGTGGGTTCAAGTCCCATCAACTGCACGACAGAAAGCATCCATATAAAGTTATGTGGGTGCTTTCCTTATTTTCAGGAATGAACCGGGC
>CANRQE010000054.1 GCA_947632705.1 uncultured Coprococcus sp.
ATTCAACTCATTCCACACATCCACATAATCCTGCAAGCCACCCGGACGCATTGCAATACTCACATAACTTGCTGGCTCTTTCCTCGCAAGTCTGGCAAGGATTCCTGCATCCTCCGGCTCATCAAATACAACCTGCTCCTCTGACTTATCACAGTCAATCACAAGTTGCTTGCCCTCCATATCTGTCATAACAACTGCATTCCTGCTGCCATCATACTGATATACAGTATAGTTTAATGCCATGTGCTCACCTCTCTAAATCATCCCAAAATGATCCAATGCATCCTTTATCGCTTTTTCCTTTTCTTCCGGACACTGAGGTTGTCTGCTATCCTCTGATTTCGGAAGATTATAATTCTCTCCAACCTCTATTCCGCATTTTCTTTTTACCTGTGAAATATACAGATTAGAGACCTTCAACCCATGCTCCTTTAATACATAATCCTTAATCTCCGCATAAGTCGCCTTACTCTCTGCTGAAGTCAAATCCATCTCACCTAACTCTATTTCAACCTCGATTACATCATCCGGTTTCCGTTGGGACAAGAGAACAACCGTCTCAACGTGCCCGCTGTGGCAGAACTGGTCCACCACCGCCGCCTTTCGCAAAGTGTACCCATTTTCCTGCAAAATGGCGACATCCCTTGCAAGCGTTGCCGGATCACAGCTCACATAGACGATCCTTTGCGGCTGCATCTGTACCAGAGTATCTAACAGGACTGCATCACAGCCCTTTCTCGGAGGATCAACCACTACCACGTCGGCGGCAGAACCTGCACCACCGGAGCGATACACGGCCGGTACCACTTCCTCCGCTTTTCCTGTATAAAATTCCGCATTTGTGATATGATTCAGCTCTGCATTCTTTTTTGCGTCTTCTATTGCCTGCGGTACCGCTTCCACACCAAATACCTGTCTTGCATTTCTGGCAAGAAACAGGGAAATCGTTCCGATTCCACAGTACATATCCCATACCACCTCATCGCCCTTCAGGTCAGCATATTCCAGCACTTTATCGTAGAGCACCTTAGTCTGCACCGGATTTACCTGAAAGAAGGATAACGGAGAAATCTGATACTTGATGTCACCGATATAATCCGTAATAAAATCCCTGCCCCAGAGAGTCACACATTGATCGCCCAGAATGCGATTGGTTTTCTCCTGATTGATATTCAGGCAGACTGACGTCATGCCTTCGATTTCCGTCAGGGCATCCACCAGCCTCTGTGCATGGCAGAGACCGGTTCCGTTGATGACCAGACACACCATAATCTCTCCCGTTGCAAAACCGACCCTCGTCAGGATATGTCTGACCAGTCCCTCTCCTGACTGCTCGTCATAGGTGGAGATATGATAATCCGTCAGAAATTTCCGAATTACCGCCGTCAGGCGGTCATTGATCTCCGCGCTGATTACACACTGCTTTGTATCAATAATGGAATGGGTTCTGCCGGCATAAAAGCCAATCACCACATTCCCATCTTTATCTCTTCCTGTCGGGAACTGGGATTTATTTCGATAATGATACGGATGTTCCATCCCGAGGACAGGCTCCATCCGTTCTTCCGGATGCTCCACCTTTCCAATCCGGGCAAGACAGTTCTTTACCTTGTTCCACTTATAGTCAAGCTGCTTTTCATAGGAAACATGCTGCATGGTACAGCCGCCGCACTGTCTTGCAATCTTACAGACAGGCTCCACCCTGTATTTGGAAGGAGTGATCAGCTTCACAAGCCTGCCATAGGCAATATTCTTCTTCAGTTTGATAATCTTAATGAAGGCCACATCTCCCATGACAGTATCCTTTACAAATACCGTCATGCCTCCAATGTGGCCTATGCCTTCTCCGTCATTTCCCATATCTTCAATTACAATCTCATAATCCTGATTTTTTATCAAATCCATCGATGCCCTCGTTCTATTTTGTCGTCTTCCTGATATTGGAGTCAAACATCTTCTGATACCCAAGCCAGCCGGAATCCTTCTGTTCAACGGCCTCCATGAAAATCTGCAGCTTTGCATCCGTATTATCGGCAAATGATAATGCCAGCGCCTCAATCAAGGCCGGCTTCTTTGGTGAGCCGAATTCCATCTCTCCATGATGCGCCAGAATACAATGCTCCAGTTCATTTCCCTCTCTGCCCGGGAAATCCGGAATTTCGCGAATCCGGTCACGCACGATCATGGCGCCCATTACAATATGTCCCAGCAGTTGTCCTGCATCTGTATAATCATTCTCCGGAAATGCCGACAACTCATATATTTTTCCGATATCATGCAGCATGGCAGCCGTCAGCAGCAGATCCCGGTTTAAGACCGGATACTGTGTCGTATAATAATCGCACAGCTTTGTTACGGAGAGTGTATGCTCCAACAGTCCGCCCACGAATCCATGATGAATGGACTTCGCAGCCGAATGTCTCCGGAATGCGTCTGCCATCTCCTTATCATCCGCAAAAATATTCGTCAGAAGCTGCTTATAATATGGCTTTTCCAAAGACTGTACCAGCTGCATCAGCTCGTTATACATCTGATCAATATCCTTTTTGGTACATGGCATATAATCATTGATATCATACTCTCCATCCTGCGCAGTCCGTATTTTACGGATATTTAACTGCAGCGTGTTATTGTATGTAGTAACCTGCCCGTCCAGCTTCACAAAATCCATGGATTCAAAATGCTCAATTCCGTTATTCAGCTCCCAGATCTTACCATCCATCATGCCGCTGCTGTCTGCAAGCTGCAAAGAATAATAGGTTTTTCCGCCTTTCGTCTTTCCCACAATCTTATTTTTGCACAGATAAACCTCCGATACCATTTCTCCGTCTCTGAGTTCATGAATATATCTCATCTTTTCATACCTTTCTGCTCTGGATTTTCTTCTGACACCGCATGATGCTTAATACAATCCTGCCATTTTATATACATCAGTTTACGACTTTTCCCATGTATTTACAATCCCAAAATACAATCCTAAAATGAAAAAGCGCATAGAATTATCTCAAAGAAATCGTTTCACATTTTTTTCTATATCGTTTATAATAGGATTGTGAACGAATGCGGACCGGATTTCTTTAAAATTCGTCCGGCCTCATAAAAAGGAACATGAAATGAATTTACGGACACTCAGAATCATTGAATATCATAAAATTGTAGAAATGCTGACCGGCTATGCCGCATCACCTATGGCAAAACGCAAATGTGAACGGTTAAAGCCAAGGAAAGACCTGACCGTGATACAGACGCTCCAGCAAGAGACACGGGACGCCCTGCGTCATCTGAACAAACAGGGGAATCTGTCCTTTGCCGGACTTCGGGATATCGGTGCTTCCCTCAAACGGCTGGAAGTAAACGGCATCCTTGACATCAAAGAGCTGCTTGACATCGGAAGCGTTTTAGATACAGTCCTGACAGCAAAACAATACGGCGAGGCAGAAGAATCACTGGATCTGGAACAGGACTGTTTAAAAAACCGGTTTCTGGAACTGGTTCCATTAGAATATCTAAGCAGGGAAATCCACCGCTGTATCCTTTCTGAAAGTGAAATCGCTGATGATGCTTCTGCCGGTCTGAAGAATGTCAGGCGAAGCAAACGGCTGACAAATGAAAAGCTCCATGCACAGCTTTCCAGGCTGGTAAACGATCAGGACAATCAGAATATGTTTCAGGACAACCTTGTAACCATGCGAAACGGGCGATACTGTATTCCGGTCAAACAGGAATACAAAAACAAATTCCCCGGCATGATACACGACCAGTCCTCCAGCGGCTCAACGGTCTTTATTGAACCGATGGCAATCGTCAATCTGAACAATCAGCTAAAAGAGCTGGAAAACCAGGAGTTGGCGGAAATAGAAAAGATTCTGGAGCATCTCTCGTCACAGGCCGCCTCAGAGCTGGAAACCCTCAGACACAATTTTACCACACTGACCGATCTGGATTTCATCTTTGCAAGGGCTGCATTTGCCCGTTCCTATAAGGGAACCGAACCGGTATTCAATACAGACGGAATCATCGACATCAGGCAGGGCAGGCATCCGCTGCTTGACCCGCATACCGTTATACCGGTTGACATCCGACTTGGTGAAAGCTACCGGCTCCTGATCGTAACAGGGCCGAATACCGGCGGCAAGACTGTATCCCTGAAGACATTGGGACTATTTACCCTGATGGGACAGTCGGGGCTTCATATTCCTGCCTCGGAAGGTTCCAGACTGAATGTATTTGATGATGTATTTGCCGATATCGGAGATGAACAGAGTATCGAACAGAACCTCTCGACCTTCTCCTCTCACATGAGCAATATTGTTTATATTATAGACCATGTTACCCCGAATACCCTGTGCCTGTTCGATGAACCGGGCGGCGGTACGGACCCGGCCGAGGGTGCGGCGCTTGCCATTGCAATTCTCGGCTATCTGAATGAGATGAATGTCCGCTGCATGGCAACGACTCATTACAGCGAGCTCAAAACCTTTGCCCTGTCAACACCGGGCGTAGAAAATGCCAGCTGTGAATTTGACGTTGCAACCCTGATGCCGACCTACAGGCTTATGACCGGTATTCCGGGCAAGTCCAACGCATTTGCCATTGCCGGGAAGCTTGGTCTTCCGGACCATATCATAAAAAAAGCCAAAGATAATATGGACAATGATACCGTTGATTTTGAAACTCTGATCGCTGATCTGGAAAAAAGTAAAAAAGAAATCGATGCCGAACGGGAAGAGGCCGCAAAGTACAGAGAAGACGCCCGAAAGCTTCAGGAGCGTTTGCAGACCAAGGAAGCCGAACTGGCAGAGAAAAAGGAAACAATCCTTGCCAAAGCAAAGGAAGAGGCTTCCGCCCTGTTAGAGGAAGCCAAGGCGGCCGCAGATTCTGCGATCAGGCAATATACCAAATGGATGAACAATCCACACAAGGCGGATGCAAAGGCCATGGAACAGAGCCGGGAACAGCTCAGAGCCAGATTAAAAGAATATAACCGGATGTCTGAAACACAAAGCGCAGATCTGAAATCCGATCATAAGGCTGAAGATTTCAAAATGGGTGATACCGTGCATGTAATCAGCATGAACACCACCGGTACAATCACAGGAACGGCAGACTCCAAGGGAAACCTGAAGGTTCAGATGGGCATCCTGAATGCTTCCCTGCCTGCATCTGATCTGGTTATCCTAAAGGTTCCAAAAGAACAGCAGAGACAGACCGCCATCCATAACGGACGGGGTATGGAGAAGGCGCTGAACATCCGTCCGGATATTAATGTCCTTGGTATGACAGTGGAAGAAGCAACGATGCTGATTGACCGTTATCTGGATGATGCCATGCTGGCCCACCTTCATAAGGTTACGATCATTCATGGAAAAGGAACCGGCGCACTGCGAAAGGGCATCCATGAATACCTGAAAAAACAGTCCTTCGTCAAATCCTTCCGCCTCGGTGAATACGGGGAAGGAGAAGCCGGAGTTACGGTCGTGGAGCTGTAACAGAAACTGCCATGACATCTTCCATGAATAAATAAAGGAGTGAAAAATAATGGAAAAACAAAAAATATTGATTGTCGATGACGACGAAAATATTGCCGAACTGATTTCTCTGTACCTGAACAAAGAATGCTATGAAACACAGATTGCCTCCGACGGTGAAACTGCTCTGCAAAGCTTTGTCTCCTTTTCACCGGATCTGATACTGCTTGACGTCATGCTGCCCGGCATGGACGGTTATCAGATTTGTACGGAAATACGGAAAAATTCCAACGTGCCGATTATTATGCTGTCTGCAAAAGGAGAAGTGTTTGACAAGGTTCTGGGATTAAAGATCGGTGCGGATGACTATATCGTAAAACCATTTGATTCAAATGAGCTTGTCGCAAGAGTCGGCGCCCTGCTCAGAAGATGCAATTCAAATGAGGAAACCCGCAGCAAGCATAATATCACAAATGCAGATCATATCGGCACCTTTGTTGAATATGATAATCTGGTCGTAAATATCTCCAATTATACTGTTACCTTTGAGGGAAACAACCTGGAAATGCCGCCAAAGGAACTGGAGCTTTTATATTTCCTTGCCAGCCGTCCGAATCAGGTATTTACCAGGGAACAGCTTCTTGACAAGCTTTGGGGATACGAATATGTGGGAGATACCAGAACCGTTGACGTGCACATCAAACGTCTCCGTGAAAAGCTGACGGACAAATATAACTGGTCAATCTTTACCGTATGGGGAATCGGATATAAATTTGAGGTTAAATAAGTTTGAAACTAAGAGGTAGCGGATAGAGTATAAATTTGAACATCACAAATAAGCCATCATATGGTGGCCCAA
>CANRQE010000055.1 GCA_947632705.1 uncultured Coprococcus sp.
GATTTTTTGTCATCTGTGTTCCATATCAATAATATAATAATGTTTTGGGGAGAAATGCAAGGTATTTTTATTTATTTTATCCACCTTGTATTTCATTTCCATATCAGTTAAAATAAGTTTAACTAAGTAAAGCTCAGATAAATTTTTAAAAAATATTATTTTTTTATAAATCTTTACGTCCTGTTATGCTGTTTTGATGCAGACATGATTTAATATTTTAAATATTATGACACAAAAGTTTTACCAAAGAGGAGTATCACATGATTAACATCTTAATCGTAGAGGACGAAAAACCAATTGCAAACCTTATTAAAATCAGCCTTACAAAAGCAGGTTATAACTGCACCTGCATCTATGACGGCTTAGAGGCCGCAGATGTCCTGGAAAATAATACCTATGATCTGATTCTGTTAGATATTATGCTGCCGGGAGCTTCCGGTTATGATATTCTGGAATATATAAAACCACTGATGATTCCTGTCATTTTTATTACTGCCAAGAATTCGTTGAATGACCGTGTCATGGGGCTTCGTATGGGTGCAGAAGACTATATCGTAAAACCATTTGAAATTGTCGAGTTGCTGGCCCGTGTAGAGGTTGTGCTCAGGAGATATAACAAATTAAATACACAAATTGTACTCGGAGACCTGATCATTGATACTGTTGCAATGAGTGTAAGCAAAAAAGGAAAAGAAATCCCGCTGACCAATAAAGAATATGAACTGCTGCTGCTCTTTGCCCAGAATCCCGGCGTCGCACTCTACCGTGAAACCATCTATGAGCGGATCTGGGGAGGAGAATATCCCTGCGACAGCAGAACCGTAGCGCTGCATGTCCAGCGCATGCGGAAGAAGCTCGGGCTTGAGAAAAACCTGAAAACGATCAACAAGGTAGGCTACCGATTGGAGATGTAAGATGAAATTCAGATACAAACTGGTTATCGGCATTATACTGCTGCTGTGTCTTTCCTTTGGCATCGGCGGAACTGTGCTCATTGATAAGGCTTTTAAAGCATCCCTGAATTATGCAACGGAAAGCCGTCTGCAAAATTATCAGAACACACAAAATACATTGCTGATTGCTGCCGACATGAATTCCTCCATCAGCTATGATGACCTTTCTACCATTCTCTCCCAGATGGAAATACAAAACAGTACCAGTTGGCGTTATGTCCGTTTCACAAATACGGATACTTCTGAGGTTATCTATTCTACCAACACTTCTTTTGTTCCGATGGAGCTGCATATTGAAGAAGCTGACGATGATACCTGTCTGTCCCGCATCTGGTCTGACGGGCAGTCCTATTATTATCAGATTACCGGAGCCATCACGATTTATCAGAGTTCCCTGACTGTCAGCACCTATACCGGACAGCTCGACATTGTCTATGACATTTCCACAATCTACCAGTCCCGACATACAGAACAGAGAATCTTTCATCAGCTGCTGATTGCCATCGCCGTCATTGGCTGTATGATTTCTATTATTATGGCTTATATCATGACCAAACCACTGGAAAGTCTGTCCCGTACGGTAAAGAATCTGGCAAAGGGCAATCTGGAGGCCCGGGCATCCATCCATTCCGGAGACGAGATTGAAGACCTGGCTGTAAACTTCAACGAAATGGCTGACACAATCAAAGGAAATATCAATGAGCTGCAGGCATCCATTGACCGGCAGGAACAATTTATGGGCAGCTTTGCACATGAACTGAAAACCCCGATGACATCCATTATCGGATATGCGGACCTGCTCCGAAGCCATACCATGCAGACAGATGAAATTACGGAGGCGTCCAACTATATCTTTTCGGAAGGCAAGCGTCTGGAAAGTCTTTCCATCAAGCTGCTGGAGCTTCTGGTTGTCAAAAATCAGGACACGGAGCTCAAACCGGCCAACCCGGCAAATGTCATAAAAACAGTCATCAATATTATGAAGCCTGAGTTGGAAAAAGAACATATTACATTGAAATCTACCTGTGAAAACGGAACCTGTATGATGGATACGGATTTATTTCAATCCCTGATCTTTAATATCACCGACAATGCCAGAAAAGCAATGGATAACGGCGGCAACATCCACATTTCCAGCCGGGCCAAAAACGGTAATTATATCATTGTGATAAAGGATAACGGACGGGGGATGCCGCCGGAAGAATTGAGCAAAATTACAGATGCTTTTTACAGGATCGATAAGTCCCGTTCCCGGGCACAGGGAGGTGCCGGTCTGGGTCTGGCAATCTGCGTCAAGATAGCGGAAATCCATAACGCCAAAATCCGGTTTAAAAGTGAACCGGGCCGCGGCACTGTTGTAACGATTATTTTAAAGGAGGCCGATACCGTAC
Organism: uncultured Coprococcus sp.; assembly: GCA_947632705.1. Lineage (GTDB taxonomy): Bacteria > Bacillota > Clostridia > Lachnospirales > Lachnospiraceae > Coprococcus. The sequence continues at coordinate 2,345 of CANRQE010000055.1, forward strand.
ATGAAGAAGCAGACAAAGAAGACGAAGTCTGATAAAATACGACAGATGTTTTTAAAAATGAAGCATGACCGGAGATTTAATATAGCCCTCGGAATCCTGATTCCGATTCTGGTACTGGCCGGATGTTTGATACTGCCTGATTTGTATTTCCGCAAACAGGATGAGAAAAATTTCCAGTCCACCAACAGGCATAATCTGGAAGCAGTCAATCTGACCATTTCTTCCAATATTTCATTTCAGGATAAGCTGCTTTTAATCAGCCGCCCGGACGATTACTCTCTGGTAAACTTGAATTTTGATTATAATGACGCCTATTCCTTTAATGATGTCAGAAATATGTGTGTGGATGAGCTGGATAAAATGCTCGGAGACCTGAATCTTCCATTTTTTACAGACGGAATCTACGAAGCGGTCATTGATAAATATCTGGTTTCCTGCAACGACAATCCGCAGCTCAATTTTATAATCTGGCGGATCAGCATCCGTTATTTCGGATGTCCGATGGAGGTACTGCTGGATTATGATACGTCTACCATCCTCTATTTCCGTCTTGATCTGCGAACGAGCACTAATACCTGGCACGATGCGGAAAGTTTTCATAACCTTCCATATTACAGTATTGCCATTATCCCATTTCTGGATTTTCTGGAGGCAGACACATCGGACAACACGGAGCACCTGAATACGATGGATTCTGCCTTTCAAGATATGATTGCTGAATATTACGGATTTGATGCAGGTCTGATCGATATTGTTCAGGCTGAACAGGATGGAAAAGAACCGGACAGTACCGGTTCCGGTAATTCCTACAGTGATTCCATTATGGAAAATTATGAATATACCTCAACCGATTATCTGTTTTCCTATACGCTTTCCGGAAAAGGCTCTTCTGCGGATTCCGGACAATACTACCGGATTGAAGAAAATAATTTGTACCTTTCCTTCAACGCCTATTCGTATTCTGAATGAAAAAATAATGGAAAAAAATTGAAAATATGCACTTTTGATGCAGCTTTATGCTTTTCATGATGCACCACTCCTATATGATAGATACAAATCCAATCATACTCGTATCGCTGTTTGCCGTAAATTAAAACTGTAAACTCTCCTTATGGCTTTTCATTTCCCCAAACATAGCAATAAGCCACATATGGCAGCGGCGATACAGGCGCATTGGATCCAACGTTTCATACGCCTCCGCTAATCAGGGAGTAAAGGTGGTGTTAAGAAAAGAACAAGCATTGTTCAGATCATTGTTCAGAAAATACCCATTGAAGCTGCCTGTTTTACCAAAGCAAAAAACTTCCAATCATATTTTTTCGCTTTTGGGTATAAAAAAAGACCGGATCCGAATCAGGATTTCCGGTCTTTCCTTTTTATTCTTCAGCCAGTTCTTTTTCATGCTTTTCCTGAATATCAGGGAAATGTGAGAGCATCGGCTTAAGAGAAGTATCATTTTTCAATCTTCGTTTTACATAGTTGTTTGTAATTGCCATAACGGTTCCGGAAAGTGTCAGTACGCCGATCAGGTTTGGAATTGCCATCAGACCGTTAAAGGTATCTGAAAGGTCAATGACCAGATCAGCACTTAAGACTGAACCTATTACAACAACTGTCAAGAAGACAATCTTATACAGGAAGGTTGACTTTGTTCCAAATATATATTCCCATGCTTTTGTTCCATAATAGCTCCACCCAAGAACGGTTGAGAACGCAAACAGGGTAACCGCAATTGCCATGAAGACACCGCCGAATGTTCCGAAGGAATTGGTAAATGCCTCTGTTGCAAGTCCAAGCTTGCTTGCTCCACTGATGGATGCGCCGGTATCCAAATCCACAACTCCAGTGGTCAGGATTAATAAAGCTGTCATGGTACATACAATGATCGTATCAAAGAATACTTCGAAAATACCCCAAAGTCCCTGCGTTACAGGCTCCTTTACATTGGATGCAGAGTGAACCATAACGGAAGAACCAAGACCGGCTTCATTGGAAAATACGCCGCGTTTAAAGCCCCATGTAATGGCCTGTTTAATTACTGCGCCGCCGATTCCTCCTGCTGCCGCCTTCACGCTGAATGCATGGCTGAAAATAGAAGCAAACGCCGGTCCGATCATATCTGCATGCATACAGATAATAACCAGAGTGCCTATAATATAAAAGCCTGCCATAAACGGAACAATTCTCTCATTGGCCTTTGCAATACGCGTAATGCCGCCGAGAATAACCAGTGCGGCAACAAATGCAATCACACCGCCAATAATCAGTCCGTCTATTTTTGCATTTCCTGTCAGATCGGTTACATTCAAGATACTTTCTTTGATGGATGCTACCTGACCCATATTCCCGATACCAAAGGATGCAATAACCGCAAAGATTGAAAAAAGAACAGCCAGTATCGCTCCTATGTATTTGCAGTTCTTTTTGCTTCCCAGGCCGTCCCGGAGATAATACATCGCACCTCCGCACCACTCGCCTCTTTCATTCTTTCTACGGAAGAAAATACCCAGAACGTTTTCTGAATAATTGGTCATCATGCCAAAGATTGCAGCCACCCACATCCAGAAGATTGCTCCGGTACCACCCATGGTAATTGCGTATGCTATACCTGAAATATTCCCGGTACCGATTGTTGCCGAAAGGGCCGTACAAAGTGCCTGAAACTGTGAAATGGAATTTTTATCCTTACTCTTCAGGATATCCTTTTTCTTAAAGAGACTTCCAATCGTCTCTTTCATGGTATGGCCAAAATGCGTGAACTGGAAGCCCTTGGTCAATATTGTCATCAGGATACCCGTACCGATCAACAGGATCAATGCCGGAACGCCCCATACAACATTATTGACTGCACTGTTAATTTCTGCAATCTTATCTAACATGTTGCAGTCCTCCTTTATTTTATTTTTCACAAATGTTATCTTAGTCTATCATTTTGTCATCCGTCAAGGAATTCTTTTTAATTTTTTATTTTATTAAGTATAAAAGCATGAATCCGAAGACTCATGCTTTTATCGTCAGATTTTTTTATTATTTTCATCCGGTTTAATAATTCTCCGGTTTTACCTGAAAATAAGACTGCGGATGCTCACAAACCGGACATACCTCCGGCGCCTTCCTGCCAACTACAATATGGCCGCAGTTCAGGCACTGCCAAATACAGTCTCCATCCTTTGAAAATACGACACCATCCTTGATATTTGCAATCAGCTTGCGATAACGCTCCTCATGTTCCTTTTCAATCTTTCCGACTTCCTCAAACAGAAAAGCAATGTGGTCAAATCCTTCTTCCTTTGCAACCTTTGCAAATCCGGCATACATATCCGTCCACTCATAATTCTCGCCTGCTGCTGCGTCCTCCAGATTTTCAAGCGTTTCAGGCATAGAACCGCCATGTAACAGCTTAAACCAGATTTTTGCATGTTCTTTTTCATTTGCAGCGGTTTCCTCAAAAATGTTTGCAATCTGGACATAGCCGTCTTTTTTTGCCTTTGATGCATAATAGGTATATTTGTTCCTTGCCTGTGATTCTCCTGCAAATGCTGCCATCAGATTTGCTTCTGTTCTGCTTCCTTTTAATTCCATAATCATACCCTCCGTCTTATTAATGATTCTTATCAAACGCTTTATCATGAATATACTTATATATATAACAGTTTTATCCAATCTTTTCAAGACTGTTCTTCCGGGAATCAGGTGGGTAACCGATTTCATTTTTCTGAAATTTGTTTTTTTTCATGCGGTATGTTATGATAATCTCATCTATTGCAGGAGGAATAAGTTTGAAACTAAGAGGTAGCGGATAGAGTATAAATTTGAACATCACAAATAAGCCATCATATGGTGGCCCAA
>CANRQE010000056.1 GCA_947632705.1 uncultured Coprococcus sp.
CTTTTTAATGCGTCTTTCGTCCCTTTCAAATAAGAACGCTCAAATGTCTTTATTTCCATTCGTTTTCCTCTTTTTAAGCTACAAGATAATGCCTCCATCAACCCCGCTTCTTCCTATCTTATTCAAAAATAATTTCCTTAAGCTGCAGGCGTCCTGCCCCATGATAAACGAAATATACAGGGTACACGCCGTCAGAAAAATCCTTTTTCACAAACTCCGTTTTCCAGTCTTTACCGGTCCCTGACAGATCAAGCGGAATTCTTGCCATTTCCTCTCCGTTTTCTTCCAGACGAATCTCAAAATATGCATCACAGCCGGCATGCTCCTGCGTCATATCTGAAATCTGTGTGCTTTCCATACAACGTTCATCAATCCGGACCGGCGCTTGGCTGATTACTCTGTTTGCCTCTGTTTCTGCCCTGTACCTGACACCGATGGCCTTTACATCAGAAAAGGTAAAATATTTATAGCCAATCAGGGTTCCCTCTTCAATTTCCGCAATAAACCTCTCATTTCCCAGATTTGTTACATTCGGAAACGGAAACGGAAAAATGCTGTTGCAGCCATGCGGCATATGTCCGTTTGTCAGATTGCATGCAATCACTGCCGGATAGTTTCCATTTGCAGTTAGCGGACCGTCATTCAGCCCGCAGCTTGTAATTTCCGTCTGTGCAATACTTCCATCAGGTGCAATCTGAATTTTCTCAGCACAAACCTGTCTGCTATAGTCCGATTTATGCGTAAGGCGATGGTAAAAAACATACCACTGTCCGTTAATTTCTACAATACTGCCATGCGTGGTGCCGGTCATATTCAATTTATCCTTCTCTGTCCGTCCTGCATAACCCACATCTCCATTGGAAACAATCGTGCCGCCGAACACAAAATCCCTGTCCGGATAATCGCTCGTTGCATAACACAGCTCATGATTTAACAGAGAAGAATAGATAAAATAATACTTATCTCCGATTCGACGCATGGACGCCGCCTCAAAAAAGGGATGTTCCTCAAAGCCGGTGCCTTTGACACGATACGGAATAATATGCTTTGCCTCCTCTTTTACGGTAAGCATATCATCCTCCAGCACCACCATAGACGGTCCCATAATACTATCCTTATAGCTCAGGATTTCCTCTTTTGACCGCCCAAACATCTCTGCTTCCTTCTGTATCAGTTCTTCGTTTTCCCGAAAGCCCGGCTCTTCCTCATATTCATACTGCGTTCCATAATAAATCCGTATCGTCCCATTATCATTCATGGCCGCAGGATCAAAGCAGACATATTTTTTCATCGGAGAGCCATCTGCATTCCTGACATATCCGTAAAACTCATATTTCCCCGCGGGAGAATCACAAACTGCAACATGTATTGCTCCCCAGTATCCTCCTATACCATAATCGCCGCTCATACAATAATAAAGATAATACCTGCCGTCATTTCCCTGCACCACATCCGGGGCATACATATATTTAAATTCTCCATAATCCGGGTCCTGCTTCGCACAATATGTGATACCTTCATACCTCCAGTCGCTAAGATCCTGAACCGGTGCAGAATATACGACATAATCTTCCATACAAAATGTATAGCCGCCTTCCCTGTCATGGGAACCATAGATATATACTCTGTCACCAAACACATGAGGCTCCACGTCAGGAATATATTCCTGTAACGGCAAAAATGGATTATAAACCTGTTTCTTCATAAAATTATCTCCTCCTTGATTTCCTACTGCAAAAAAATACTGACTCCATATCTCATTTTCGTGCAGGGAATATTTCATTGTCTGTTCAGCAAAATTCTTCCTGATATATCACAACATTAAAAGCTGATTGTTTTCTTTTTCCTGTTATTAAAAAAACACCTAAAGCGTGAATCTATTATACTGTAGGATTCCGCAGCGGACAAGTACCTTTTAGGCAAATATTCCTGCCTGCAAATAGATTTTCCGGCAGAATTCTGTTACAATATAAATAATAAAAATCAGAACTGGATATTTTATAAAATATCATACACAGATATCAAAAGGAGGGTTTCCTATCATGAAAAAGAAAATTTTTTCCATTTTATTATGTCTGATTCTGCTTTTTACAGTAACCGCCTGTGCCTCTTCTAATCCAGAGGGATCAACAGACACTGTAACAAATACTACCGGTACGGAGTCAGACTCTGAAATTGCCAATACTGACAACAGTCATGAAAACATTGACAGCGGTGATAATCAGGAAAGCATCGTGACCGAAAATATCGGTGAGGAAAATAAAACGGAGGATGAAAAAACTACTGAAGGCACCAGTGAAGGTAACGGCGCTGATCATATGGAGCCAGCCGTCGTTTCCATTCATTATGCATCCGAAGACCTGCTTGCACAGCCTGACGCTTTCTATGAAATTATTACCGATGACTCGGATATGCAGGTAAAAGTGACAATCTCAACAAATTCTTCCATTCAACAGCTCAAGGTTTTGTCACTCGACTATGAGAATGCAGATGACACAGGCATCATGAGATTCCGGATATCCGAGGAATTATATTCCTTAGACGAACTGACTTCCCAAAAGCCTCTGGTTATCGCAATGTCTTTTCCGGGCGTCATTCCCAACATTGGAATATCCTATACGGACACAGATGGAACAGAAAAAAAATATGCGATCAGTATGAGCGGAGAGGATGATACCCTATTACTGCTTGAATCAGTCTTCTAAGCGCTGTATGTATCACAGGCGTAGTCATACGGAGAAAACGGGCAGCTTATGTTTTTATTGTTAAGATTCGCTCAGACCTTTCTGATGTCCGGATTCTACCGTTTCCGGTATATTTTATTGTATTTTCTGCCGAAATATGGTATTATTTTTATATGGAATTCGGTTTCCAGATTCATCATTGAAAGGAGATTTACCAATGCAAAAATATTTCTGTAATCCTTGTGGCTACACATATGATCCTGAAAAAGGTGATCCGGAGCATGGTATTGCACCGGGAACAGCTTTTGAAGATCTTCCGGATGATTGGGTATGCCCTGTATGCGGAATTGATAAGAGTATGTTCCAGCGTTGTATTGACAATTACAATTAAGAAACAAAACAGAAGACCGATAGTAACCAGACTATCGGTTTTTTGTTTTGCTTTTTATAAAAGAACTCCTATGTCCAAGATTTCTGACAATAACCCGTCAAAATCCACACCACTGTCCTCAGCGCTTCCTGACACTAAAGCTATCGTACCATCCTGAAGCTTTACAGACAAATACCAGCCACCTGCATTCAGCTCTTCTTTATTTTCATACCAACTATATACATCATACTGTTCAAATAATTCCAGAACCTGTTCCTTATGCTCCGGCGTAAGAGCTGCAGCTATATTTTCCTTTGGAATAACATCCTCCTTAAAACAGGAATTCTCTGTCGTCTTCTTCAGATTTCCCTTTTTTATTCAACAGAATCCGTCCGCCACCATCATGACGAAATGCCCAAAAATTCCTTTCTTAACATCGCATAAACATAAAAGTCATCAAAAATATCCTTATTTTCTTTTCGTGGAAGCAATTCTTTATAATCTGCTTCCTTCCGAAATCCAAGTTTTTCTACTAATTTGATTGATCTTGTATTTCTGGCATTCACTTCTGCAAATATCCGACGAACATCAAGCGAAGAAAATGCATATTTCATCATGCCCATGACACTCTCACCGGCATATCCCTTCCCTTGATATTCCAAATTAAAAGTATAGCCTATCTCATAGCTTCCGAAATCTTTTTTGGAAAAATAGATTTTTCCTATAACCTTGTTTTCTAAGACAACGGCAAAAAACTCATCACTGTTTGAAAAGTTCACCGCTTCCTGTATACAGGCTTCTTTTGTAAATGTTTCATAAGGCTCAAAATATGTAACATTCTGATCGGTCAGAATGTCTGCTAAATCTTCAAAATCTTCAGGTACAAATTTTCTGACAATCAGGCGTTCCGTATGAAATAATACAGTCATGGTTATTCCTCCTATAAAATTAAAATTTCGTTCTTTGTGTGCATTTTGAATTTTTTGTCCCAGATTCCGGGCAAAATTTTAAGGAAAAAACCGGAAATGCACACCCCCCCCTTGAAGAACGAACTGTTCTCCGCGAAAAACGGGAATTTGATTATATTCCAAAAATATAGAATCCATTATACTCTTTGGCCTGGTTTAGCCACTGAACCAGTTTTTCATAATCCACAGGTTTTTCCTCGCAGAGTTTTTCTATAAGGGAATCTATTAATGACGGAGTATAATAGTTCACACCATATATATCGATCACTCCGATTTTTAAGTTATTATAAATCCCACAGTTAAAAATATGGCAATATTCCTGATAAAAAACATTTTCATCATTGATATACAAAGAATCATTCTGCCAGTGATTTATATTGCTGACTGCCACTATATCTTTTACTTTAGTTTCTGCAGGTAATCTGCAAAACTGCATTTCTATAAATGCAGAACCGCCATATGCCATTCTTTCTTCTTGAGAATTGAAACTTAAAAATAACATTATGACACCTCCTGTCAATCACCGATTGTTCAGCGACATCATGATACTCCTTCAGTCCTATAAATTGCGTACCCAAACACCGATACATATAGCAAGTCCACATTCAAAAGCAAGCACCATATATTTTTCTGCATTGGTCAGACCATACAGGCTCAGATTCCGGATCCCCCATGTGTCAGAGCTGAGATTATCTGCCCCATATAAAAACTGGATAAAGGGAATATGCCTATATCTTGCAGCTGCATATAAAGTGACAAAAGACCGTCAGAATCATTTTCTGCAATTTCTCTTATCATAACATCTTGCCCTCCTAAATTTCGATTTTTCTTTGAGTATATCAAAAACGCCCCTGCCTTCAACCGCATAAATGCAATTCCAGTAATACTAAATCTCCCAATCATCAGGCAGATACAGCAGAACGGGAATTATTCATACTGTTATCTCAATCTGGTTACCTTCTATCGCAACTATACAGCTCTCATAATATCCATCCCCCGTTGTTCTGGGGCCGCTTATAACTGAAAACCCATCGGATCTCAGTCTTTCTGTCAATTCATCAACAAGCTTTTTGTTACCGACAGAAAATGCAATGTGTACATAACCGGTACGATTCAATGCTTTCTCTGCATCTACCATTTCCGGCTTTGTCATTATTTCCAGTCTTGCTCCATCATCAAAGCTGATGAAAAAGGAGCGGAAGTCTGTTGATTTGTTGTGATAGCCATCATTGGAATGACCTCCGAGGTAGGTAACAAAGAAATCTCTGGCAGCTTCCAACTCTTTTACATATAGCGCAATATGATCTATCCTCATACTTTTCCTCCATAAACTTAAATTAACTGAGCAACACAAGGGATCTCTTAAACACCGGTTCAAGAAGATGTTCTGTATAAACTAGAATTTTAGTATCACAAACGACAAAGCATGATATATTCTTCCTCGTTTTCATCTACAATTTCAAATCCCGTTTTTTGATACATTTTTAAAGCATAGTTTGCTTTTTGTACAGCAAGCGATGCTTGTTTATATCCTCTGTCTTTGAGAATGCGGAGCATTTCCTTCATCAATGCAGTACCGATTCCCAATCCCCGATACTCTTTGTACAAGGATATTGCAAAAGATGGCGTGTCATTGTCTATGTGTCCGTAGTCATTCATGATACGCACCCAAACGGCGCCGACAGGCTTGTTATTAATTTCTGCAACCAAACCAATATCATCCTTTTTTGTCCCAAAGTCAGTTACATACACCTGCAGCTCAGGCTGATCAATAATTGATTTGGGCGGTGCAGGAGTTCCCTGCGGCACAAAAATAGCTTCATATAAGAAGTCTTTCAGCAAGCTATCTTCTCCCTCTAATATACTTCTGATCTTGTATTCCATGACCGTCTCCTTCAAACGTCTAGTTATCGTTCCGGTTCATCTCGTTTTCTCCTGTACTGCCAATACTGCACCTCTATATGCCCGCTCCAAATGGGCTTTTATAATCTCCTCGTCGTATTCCAACGAGTTGTTAGCGATGATGCTCGCATATCCATGAGCAAATAAAAAAATTGTTATAAAGATTTCTTTTACTTGATCTATACTTCCTCCAACTGCTCCTTGCATTGCTAAAAGAACAGGAGCAAGTTCTTC